>NZ_FOIB01000010.1:0-300000 GCF_900111765.1 Myxococcus fulvus | reverse complement strand
GCGAGCTGGTCCCCCAAGTGGCGCGCACCGCCACCGGCGAGGTGCTCCCGGAGCGCTTCTACAGCCAGCGCATCGTCGACTCCGTGCGCGAGCATGGCCTGGCGGCGCTCTTCGCCAACGCCCAGCAGGACGTGCGGCTGGACAGCTCCGTCTCCATCCGCGCGCAGTCCATCCACTCCGCCATGTGCGTGCCGCTCAAGTCCCGGGACACGTGGCTGGGCGTGCTGTACGTGGACAACCGCTCGCACGGGGGCCTGTTCACGGAGACCGATTTGGAGTTCCTCACCGCCTTCGCCAACCAGGCGGCGGTGGCGCTGGACAACGCGCGGCTGACGCGGCGCCTGGAGGAGGAGGCGGTGCTGCGCAACACGTACCTGCGCTTCTTCCCGCCCGCCGTCGTGCGCAGGCTGCATGCCTCGCCCGGCACGGCGCTGGAGGTGGTGGAGACGGAGGTGACGGTGCTCTTCGCGGACATCTCCGACTTCACGCCCCTGTCCTCCTCGCGCGGCCCGCGGGACGTGGTGGACATGCTCAACGCGTACTTCCCGGTGATGGCGGACGTGGTCTTCCGACACGAGGGGACGCTGGAGAAGTACATCGGCGACGCGCTGATGGCGGTGTGGGGCGCGCCCTTCTCGCGCGAGGACGACGCGGACCGGGCCGTGCGCGCGGCGGTGGACATGCAGCGCGAGCTGGAGGGGCTCAACGCGCGCTTGCGCGCCCGGGGACACCCGGAGCTGCGCATCCACGTGGGCCTCAACAGCGGCCCGGCCGCCGCCGGCAACATCGGCTCCGAGCACTACCTCCAGTACGCCACGCTCGGGGACGTCACCAACGTGGCCAGTCGGGTGTGCGGCGTGGCGAAGGCGGGCCAGGTGGTGCTCTCCGAGGCCACGCGCGCCAGGCTGCGCGAGTCACGCTGGCCACTGACGACGCTGCCCCCCACCCACGTGAAGGGCAAGCAGGAGGCGCTGACGCTGCACCGCGTGGAGTGGGACGTGGCGGGTGGGTGAGCCGTCGTCCTCCCGTCCGGGAGGGCGGCTTGACTCGCACCGGGCTCATCGGTCAGCGTTCGGGTTCGTGAACGGCATCGGCCTCGACATCGCGCGGACCTCGGGATGGACGTCCCGGGCTTGCGCGCGCGCGGCGACCTTCACCTCCACGACGACGACGACGACGCACACGACGACCCGCGGAGCGCGGGCGGTCTAGCTCGGAATCGCTGTCCTTCCGACCAGGCCCCGCGCTCCCCGGCGCGGGGCTTTTTTCGTTTCCCTCCACCCACCAGGACCCCATGCAGACCCAGACCCCGACGACGACGCTCCGCCCGCCCGTGTCCCTCGGCCGCCTGCTCCCGAGCGAGGTGCCGTCATGCGGGTGATGAAGTTCGGCGGAACCAGCGTGGGCGGCACCGCGCAGATGCGGCGCGTGGTGGACCTGGTCGCCCGGGCACGACAGGAGACGCGCGTGTGCGTGGTGGCCTCGGCCGTCTCCGGCATCACCAACCTCCTGGTGGACACGGCCCGGCTCGCGCAGGAGGGCCACTCGGTGGAGGAGTCCCTGTCGCGCTTCGAGCAGACGCACCTGGGCATCGCCCGGGAGCTGGGCGGAGAGCTGGAGGCGCTGGCCCCGCTGGAGCTGGGGCTCGCCGCCATCTCCACCGAGCTGCGCGGGCTCTTGCAGGGCGTGGGGCTCTTGCGCGAGTGCTCGCCGTCGGTGCTCGCGCACCTGTCGGGCCTGGGTGAGCGCGCGGCGTGCCTGGTGCTGGAGGCGCTCCTGGCCGCGCGCAAGCTGTCGCCGCACCTGGTGGACCCGCGGCAGGTGCTCATCTGCGCGGGAGACCCGCTGCAGGCCACGCCGCGCATGGACGAGATTCGCGCCAGGTTCGCCCCGCTGCGCGACGCCCGGGGGCCGGGGCTCCTGCTGATGCCGGGCTTCTTCGGCGGTGACGAGCGCGGCAAGACGATGTCGCTGGGGCGCGGCGGCTCGGACTACTCGGCGGCGCTGGCGGCGGCGGCGCTGGACGCGGCGCTGCTGGAGATCTGGACGGACGTGGACGGCATCTACAGCGCCGACCCGCGCCTGGTCCCCGAGGCCTTCCCGCTGTCGGAGGTGAGCTTCGAGGAGGCGATGGAGCTGGCCTACTTCGGCGCCAAGGTGCTGCACCCCAAGACGATTGCCCCGGCGCGCGAGCGCGGCATCCCCGTGCGCGTGTGCAACAGCTTCAAGCCCGAGCACCCCGGCACCCTCGTCACCGACAAGGCCGCCCCGCCCGAGCACCCGGTGCGCGGCCTGTCGTTCCTCAAGGACGTGGCGCTGGTCAACATCGCCGGCGCGGGGCTCAAGGGCGTGCCCGGCACCGCCGCGCGCGTCTTCGAGTCCATGGCTCGCACGGGCATCTCCGTGGTGCTCATCACCCAGGGCTCCAGCGAGTGCTCCATCAGCTTCTGCGTGCAGCAGTCGGAGGCCGACTCCGCCGTGCGCGCGCTGGAGGCCGAGTTCGACGTCGAGCGCGAGGCCGGCAAGGTCGACACGATTGAGAGCCAGGGCCAGCTGGCCGTGCTCAGCATCGTCGGCGACGGCATGCGCCACCGCGTGGGCGTGGCGGGCACCTTCTTCAGCGGACTGGCCGACGTGGGCTGCAGCATCGCCGCGATTGCCCAGGGCTCCAGCGAGCGCAGCATCTCCGCCGTCATCACGGAGGCCGACGGCCCGCGCGCCATGGCGCACGTGCACCACCGCTACTTCGGCACCACGGAGGTGGTGGAGCTCTTCGTCGCGGGCGTGGGCAGCGTGGGCTCAGAGCTGATGCGGCAGGTTCGTCAGCAGGCTCCCCACCTGCGCGCGCAGGGCGTGGACCTGCGCGTGTGCGCCATCGCCAACAGCCGGCACGCGCTCATCGAGCCGGGCGGCGTCCCTCTGGGCGAGTGGAAGGAGCGCCTGGAGGCAAGCCGCGCCCCCGCGTCGCTGGAGTCCTTCCGCGAGCAGGTGCGGGCGAAGCGGCCCGGCCGCCCCATCTTCGTGGACTGCACCAGCAGCGAGGACGTGGCGCTCGCCTACCCGTCCCTCCTGGCCGCGGGGCTGCACGTCGTCACCGCGAACAAGAAGGCCAACGCGGGGCGCATGGCCCACCACCGCGCCATCCGCGAGACGGCGTCGCGTCACCAGCGCCGCTTCCTGTACGAGACGAACGTGGGCGCCGCCCTGCCCGTCATCGACACGCTCAAGAACATGCTGCGCACCGGCGACCAGGTGCACCGCATCGAGGGCATCCTCTCCGGCTCGCTCTCGTACATCCTCGGCCTGCTCGAGGAAGGCGTGCCGCTGTCGCGCGCGGTGGGCTCCGCGATGGAGAAGCGCTTCACGGAGCCGGACCCGCGCGACGACGTGCAGGGCACGGACGTGGCGCGCAAGGTGCTCATCCTCGCGCGCGAGCTGGGCCGCCCGGTGGAGCTGGAGGAGGTCGCCCTCCAGTCGCTGCTGCCCGAGGACTTCGACGCGTCCGGCCCGCTCGACGCGTTCCTCGCGCGGCTGCCGTCGCTCGACGAGGGCTTCCAGCGCCGCGTGGAGGCGCTGCGCGCCGAGGGGAAGGTGCTCCGGTACCTGGGCAGCGTCGGGCCCGAGGGCTGCTCGGTGGGGCTCAAGGCCGTGCCGCTCGCCAACCCCCTGGCCGCGGTGAAGGGCGGTGAGAACGCGCTGAGCTTCCTGTCGGAGCGCTACAGCCCCACGCCGCTGGTCATCCGGGGCTATGGCGCGGGCGCGGCGGTGACGGCGTCCGGCGTGTTGGCGGACGTGCTGCGGCTGGTGGAAGGCCCGCTGCCGTGAGTCCAGCGGGGCAGCTCGACGACGAAGCGGGCGCCCCACCCCGGCTCGCTCTCCACCCAGACTTCCCCGCCATGGGCCTGGACGATCTGCCGCGTGATGAAGAGGCCCAGGCCCAGGCCGCCGTAGTTGGGTGAGGCGGCGCGCTCGAAGCGCTCGAAGATGCGCCCCTGCGACTCGCGGGGGATGCCCATCCCGTGGTCCTCCACGCTCAGCCACACCCGCTCGTCGTCGTGGGCGGCCAGCCGCAGCCGGATGGGCCGGCCGGCGCCGTACTTCACCGCGTTCGTCAGGAGGTTCATCAGCACCTGCTCCAGCCGCAGCCGGTCCCACCGGCCCGGCAGGGACTCGGGGGCGTCCAGCACCAGCTCGCAGCCCGCCTTCTCCAGCTGCTCGCGCAGGTGGCCCACCACGTCGCGCGTGACGGCGGCCAGGTCCATGTCCTCCAGGCGCAAGGACAGCCGGGACTCGTTGATGCGCGAGACGTCCAGCAGGTGCTCCACCAGCCGGGACAGCCGCGACAGCTGGCTCTCACACACGTTCAGCATGCCGGACAGCCGCGCGCGCAGGCCCGAGTCCGTCCGGGGCCGCGACAGCAGCGCGCCCATCTGCTGCATGCGCAGCTTCATGGACGTCAGCGGCGTCTTCAATTCGTGCGAGGCGATGGAGAGGAACTCGTCGCGCACGCGGATGGCCTCCTGGGACTCGCGGTAGAGCTGCGCGTTGTCGATGGCGTACCCCGCGCGCCGCCCGAGTTCCTCCGCCAGCGCCACCTCGTCCGCGCCGAAGGCCCGCCCCGCCTGTCGCGACACGAGCGTCAGCACGCCCAGCCCGCGCCCGCGCGCCTGCAAGGGGACGCTGAGCGACGGCTTGCCGCCCCACGCGCGCACGTGGCTCCAGCGCGGCGAGCCCAGCCCTCCGTCGCGCAGGATTCCATGGGGCACCGGCAAGCACTCCGAGCGCCCCGACGCCATGACCCCCACCGGGCCGTACGTCACGTCGGGGACGAGCGGATGCGCCTCGAGCAGCTCCCGCACCTCGCGCGCCACCTCGGGCGTGCGGGCCGCCACCGCCACCGGGTGCAGCCCGCCGCTGCCGTCGGGCATGAAGACGATGCACACGTCCCCCAGGCGGGGCACCGTCAGCTCCGCGACGCGCTGGAGCGTCGTCTCGTAGTCGAGCGACGTGCCCAGCTCCCGCCCCGCCTCGGCGAGGAAGCGCTGGGACTCCTCCAGGCGCTTGCGCTCGGTGATGTCGGTGGAGATGCCGCAGACGGCGTAGGGCACGCCCGACGCGTCCAACAGCGGGAACTTCTGGGTGATGTGCGTGCGGACGCCGTCCTCCCGCGGGACGCGCTCCTCGCGCACCACGGGCAGCCGCTGCGCCAGCACCTGCTCGCTCAGCGCCTGGAACTCCCGGGCGCTGTCCTCCGGGAAGATGTCGTGCACCGTCTTGCCGAAGACCTCCTCCCGCGTGCGGCGGAACATCAGCTCCCACTGACGGTTCACGAAGATGTAGCGCCCGTGGGTGTCGAGCAGGAAGAAGACGGAGGTGGCGTTGTCCAGGATGGCGCGCAGCTGCTGCTCGCTCTGCTGGAGCGCCTCCTGGGCGCGCTTGCGCTCGGTGACGTCCAGCAGCACCGCCAGGGAGCGCACGCAGGCGCCGGAGGTGTCGCGCTCCATGATGGCCGACAGCAGCACGTCCAGCCGCGTCCCGTCCTTCTTCACCAGTTGGTACGGCACGTCCTTGCAGCGGCCCGTCCTGTGGAAGGCCGGCAGCACCTCCTCACGCGCCCGCCGCGCCGACTCCTCGGTGAGGAACTCCGTGGAGTCGCGGCCGAGGACCTCCTCGCGCGTGTAGCCCAGCGTGGCCAGCCAGCAGTCGCTGACACTCACCAGCCGGCCCTCCCGGTCGATGGAGTGCATCATCACCGGCGTGTTGTTGTAGAGCGTGCGGTACTTCTCCTCGCTCTCTCGCAGGGCCCGCTCGACGCCGGCGAAGTCCCGGGGCGCCTCGGGAAGGGAAGCAGGGCTGTCGGTCGGATGAGGCATGGCGAGGAGGCGATGGGCCGTGGGGTCGCCCGCCCTCCGCGCGTGACGCCCTCCTCAATGATTGGCGCGCCCCTGGGCCCCGCCAACCCGGCCTCCGCGCCACTCCCAGGTCGGCCAACCCACCGAGCCCCGGAAGACGGGCATGCCCGCCAGGACGCCGTCCCGCACGACGGCTCACCACGGACAAGCCTCTTCCCACGGCAATCTCCGGGTCCTCCGTGTTTGAAGTTCCCGGACGACCCGTCGAGAATGGCGCGCCACCCATCTCAGGCGACGAAAGGAAGGGGGAGGACGGAATGTACGTATCTCGCAAATCAGCGTGGGCCCGCACAGGCGCGACGCTGGCACTCGCGCTCGGTCTCACCGTGCTCGGTTGTTCCGACAAGGAGGGTGACGACGACAAGGACGAGGGGACGCCCGTCACGGCGACCCTCACGGGCCGGGTGACGTTCGACTCCGTCCCGGCCGTCTACACGCCGACGACGCGCCAGGGCTCGCTCGCCTTCAACCAGGTGAGCATCAAGCCCGTGCGCAACGCCACGGTGCAGGTGCTCCGGGGCAGCACGGTGCTCGCCACGGCGACCACCGACGACGACGGCCGCTACCAGCTCAGCTTCACCGCGGGCGACCAGGCCGACGTGACGTTGGCCACGCTCGCCAAGACGACCACGCCGGACATCCAGGTGGAGGACAACACCGACGGCAACGCCATCTGGGCGGTGGTGACGCAAATCAAGGGCGGCACCACGAGCAAGGATTTGCACGCGGGCCACGGCTGGAACGGCTCCGGCTACACCGCCAACCAGCGCGTCGCGGCGCCCTTCGCCATCCTGGACGCCATGTACACCGCGTCCCACGCCTTCCTGGCGGAGCGCCCCGTGCCCTTCCCGCCGCTCAAGGTGAACTGGAGCCCGAACAACGCCCCGCAGAACGGCGACAAGGCCCGGGGCCAGATTGGCACCTCGCACTTCTCCCCCAGCGAGAACGAGGTCTACGTGCTGGGCCTCGCGGGCGCGGACACCGACGAGTTCGACAGCCACGTCATCGTCCACGAGTGGGGGCACTTCTTCGAGGCCAACCTGTCGCGCGCCGACAACCCCGGTGGCCCGCACTCCTCCGGCGACATCCTGGATCCACGCATCGCCTTCGGCGAGGGCTA
Organism: Myxococcus fulvus; assembly: GCF_900111765.1. The sequence goes on along the minus strand of NZ_FOIB01000010.1, from coordinate 292,968 downwards.
CGGCAACGCGCTGTCCGGCATGCTCCTGCCCAGCTCCATCTACGTGGACACGCTCTGGAGCGGCACCCGGCTGGGCGCGTTCGGCTTCGACCTGGAGACGCCGCCGACGACCAATGACGACCCGAACCCGGGCGTGTTCTCCGAGTTCAGCATCATGCGCTTCCTGTATGATTTGCACGACGAGTCGACGCTGACCGAGACGTCGTTCGACCAGGTCTCCCTCAGCCTGGGCACGCTCTATGACGTGCTGGTGGGACCGCAGCGCACCACGGCGGCGCTGACCACCGTGGGCTCCTTCATCCACGGCCTCAAGGCCCAGCCGGGCGTGGACGCCGCCGCGGTGGACCGGCTCGCGGCGCACTACAACATCGGCGCCATCCGCTCCGAGTGGGGCGAGGGGGACACGGGGCTGTACGGCATGTACAACTTCGTGACGGCGCCCTTCTCGGACAGCAACTCCTTCACCCGCGGCGAGCCCTTCAACCAGCGGCAGCAGAACCGGTACTACGTCTTCACCGGCAATGGCCGCAGGATGACCGTCACCGCCAACTCCGTGGAGGACGTGAGCATCCAGGCCCTGCAGCAGGGCGCCACGGCGGGTGAGGCCGACCGCTTCACCACGGGCACGGAGACCTTCGACTTCAACAGCCAGAGCGACCGGCGCTACGTGCTGGTGACGACGGGCTGGGCCGACGAGGGCTCGGGCAACTACAACTACACCGTCTCCGTCAGCAGCCAATGAGCGGACCTTTCATTCCTCCCGCGTTCCCAGGAGCACTCATGAATCGCATTGCCCCCGCGGTCCTCTCCGGCCTCCTGGCGCTGATGGCGCCCGTGGCCTGCACCTCTCCGGCGAAGAGCAGCACCCCGGCGGACAGCGCCGACCACCCGGGCTCCACCGCCAAGCTCAGCGCGCCCGTGGACGTGGGCGCCAAGGTGTCCGACACCAGCGCCACCGTCTCGCTGCGCTTCCAGGTCCCTGGCGAGGATGTCCGGGTGGAGGTCTCCGGCGTCGACGGGCTCCAGGTGACCAGCAGCACCTCGCCCGTGACGGGCGTGAGCGTGGAGAAGGCGGCCGTCACGAACCTGGACGTGGCCTTCGCGCCAGGCGCCGGACGCTCGCACCTGGTGGTGACGGTGAGCGGCATCTTCCAGGGCGTGCCCCTGACGAAGGTGGCCAGCTTCGCCGTCGGTCAGCCCACCGAGCAGCAGAAGGCGGAGGGCTCCGTGGTGACGGATGACCAGGGCCAGCGCATCAAGATGATGCCCTCGTCGGACACGAAGTAGTCCACGACGCGGGCGGGTCCGAAGGACCCTGAAAAGAACCGCGGGGAGCGCGCCCCCTCGACGCGCTCCCCGCCGTATGAAGGACTGCGAGAATTCGTACTTCCGGTCCAGCGTGAGCGCGCCCCTCGGCGCACCCTCCGGAAGCCACGCCCCTCCCCAGGGGCGCCCCCTCAAAAGGTCCGAGGCGAGCCCCCCGGCGCGCCTCTTCCCCCCTCGAACGTCGGACGTTCGAAAACCTGAGTGCCGGTGATTCCCCCGGACACTCCCCCCACCCACCTGCCCGGACGCTCAGCGCCCGTGGCCCGCGGACATCCAGGCTCTGCCCGGGTGTCCCTACCTTTCGAAATATCCAAACGCGGCCCGTCGGAATCCTTGAGTGGAGGATTTACGGCGAATTTTCGGTCCGGGTTTCAGTCCCGCCGGCGCTTGGCGCGGGTGTTCTCCCAACCCTGCATGGAGCGGCTCCTGTCGATGCGCCGCTGCTCCTTCTGCAGCGCGGTGCTCGACTGACGCGCCTGGAAGGCCTTCTCCTTTTGCAGCTTCTCGAAGCTCGAGAGGCGCTCCTCGGGGAGGGCCCCGGACTGGATGGCGGCGCGGACGGCGCAGCCGGGCTCCCGCTGGTGCGTGCAGTCGCGGAAGCGGCAGCCCTCGCCCAGCTCGAGGATGTCGGCGAAGGTCTGTTCAATCGCCTTCTCCTCCTCGCCGAGCAGCCCCAGCTCGCGCATGCCGGGGCCGTCGATGAGCAGCCCCCCGTGGGGGAGGCGGAACAGCTCGCGGTGGGTCGTGGTGTGACGGCCCTTGTCGTCCTCGTAGCGCACCTCCTGCGTGGCCAGGCGCGTCTCACCCAGCAGGCGGTTGACGAGGGTGGACTTGCCCACGCCGGAGGAGCCCAGGAGGGCGCCGGTGCGGTGCTCGGGGATGAGGGCCCGCACGGCGTCCAGCCCCTCGCCCGTCCTGGAGCTCAGGGCGAGCACGGGGACGCCGGGGGCCAGCGCGGAGACTTCCTCGACGACGGCGTCGGCGTCGTCATGGAGGTCCGCCTTGGTGAGCAGCACCGCGGGGGAGGCGCCGCTCGTCCAGGCCAGGGTGAGGGCGCGCTCGATGCGGCGGGGGTTGAAGTTCCCGTCGAGTCCGGCGACCAGGAGCACCACGTCCAGGTTGGCGGCGATGAGCTGCACCTCCCGGTCCCGTCCCACCTCGCGGCGCACGAGCACGCTCTTGCGGGGGAGCACGGCGTGGAGCATCCCCTCCCCTTCGCCCGGAGGCAGCTGGAGGGCCACCCAGTCACCCACGGTGGGCAGGGACTCGGCGCTGGAGGATTGGTGGAGCAGCCGGCCGGCGGTGCGCGCCAGCAGGGTGCGCTCCGCGGTCTGGACGGTGAGCAGCCCTCGGGCCTGGCGCACCACGCGGCCGGGGACGAGGGGAAGAGGGGACGACTCGACGACGAGGGAGAAAGCCTGGGCCAGCTGGGGCCCCCAACCAAAAGTTTCGAGAGACACTGAGAAGGACTCCGGACATAGCGGTGCCTGCGGCGCACCTGGATTCGTCAGGGCACCCGGAGCGAGGACCGCGCTGTGACGGACCTTCACGTCGACCTGTTCAGGCCGACGTCCTCCGGGCGAACGGGACTCCCACCGCGGCAAGATCAATATCGGCGTACATGGGCCCTCCGGGACCGGGCGGGGCGGCGTCCATCGCCGTCCGGCGCTCCCTGCATATCAATCCAGCCCGGCGCCTGCACGGGATGTCGTCAGGGCCGGGGTGGTACAACCCTCCCCGCACGGCGTTCCGGCGGGGCTCGGACGCACGCGCGCCCGGGGAACACCGATGCGCGAGGACGACGAGGCGGAGCTGCGAGCGGTGCTCCTCGAGGGCCTGCTGGCCGACGACGAGGTGGAGTCCCTGCGGGCGGCCGTCGAACGCGAGCAGAAAGGCCCCCTGGACCTGCTCCACGCCCGGGGGCGACTGTCCGAGGACACCCTCGCCTCCCTCCGGAGCGCGTCGCGGGCGGCCCTCCAGGAAGCGCTCGTCGGCCCGCCCACGGTCCAGGTCGGGGCGCCCCGCCCGCTGGAGCCCGCGGCCCCGGAGGCGGAGCCCTCCTTCCCGGTGCCGGGCTGGGAGCGCTATGCGCCCATCCGCTTCCTGGGACAGGGGGGCATGGGGCGCGTCTTCCTGGTCCAGGACCTGGTGCTGCGGCGGCTCGTGGCGCTCAAGTTCGTGAAGGACGACGAGCCCGGGCGGGTGAGGCACTTCGTGGCGGAGGCGCAGGCCCAGGCGCGCGTGGAGCACGAGCGCGTGTGCAAGGTCTACGAGGTGGGCCAGGTCCAGGGGCGCGCGTACATCGCGATGCAGTACGTGGACGGGCTGCCGCTCCACCAGCTCGCCAGCCAGCTCTCCGTCGAGCAGAAGGCGCTGCTGCTGGCGCAGGCCGCCGAGGGCGTGCACGCGGCGCACCGCGCCGGCCTCATCCACCGCGACATCAAGCCGTCCAACATCGTGGTGGAGCGCACGGCCGACGGACAGTGGAAGCCCTACGTCATGGACTTCGGGCTGGCGCGGGCGCCGGGCGAGGGTGTCACCGCCACCGGGGCCATCCTGGGCACGCCGCACTACATGGCGCCCGAGCAGGCGCGCGGAGAGGTGAGCCGGCTGGACCGGCGCGTGGATGTGTACGCGCTGGGCGCCACGCTCTACGCGCTCCTGGTGGGCCAGGCGCCCGTGCCCGGGAGCAACGCGTTGGAGGTGCTCAGCCGCATCCCCACGGAGGAGCCCCGGCCTCCACGCGCGCTGGCGCCCGAGGTGCCCGCGGACCTGGAGGCCATCGTCCTCAAGTGTCTGGAGAAGGAGCGCGGGGCCCGGTACGACTCGGCGAGGGCGCTGGTGGAGGACCTGCGGCGCTTCCTCGATGGGGCGCCGGTGCTCGCGCGCTCGACGGGGCCGGGCTACCGGATGGCGCGGCTGGCGCGCCGGCACTGGCGGGGGCTGACGCTGACGGCGGTGGTGGGGCTGGTGTTGCTGCTCGCGGGGGTGCAGGCGGTGCTCGCCCGACGCGAGGCGGACGTGCGCGAGCACCTGGCGCGCCGCTTCTCCGAGCTCGCCGAGCACGTGGAGGCCCGCGCCCGGTACACCGCCCTGGCGCGGCTGCACGACACGCGGGAGGAGCGGCGCACGCTGGAGACGCGCCTGGAGGACATCGCCCGGGAGATGCGCGCGGGGGGCGAGCACGCGCTGGGGCCGGGCAACGAGGCGCTGGGGCGGGGCTGGTTGGCGATGGGGGAGCCCGGGCGCGCGAAGGAGGCGCTGGAGGCCGCCTGGCGACACGGCACGCGGACGCCGCGTGTCGCCTGCGCGCTGGCGCTCTCGCTGGGGCAGCTCTACCAGGAGCAGCTGCGCGCGTCCGAGCACCTGCCCGCGCTGGAGCGACAGGGGCGACGCAAGGCGCTGGTGGCGCAGTACCGGGAGCCGGCGCTGGAGTGGTTGAGGAAGGGCGGCGACGTGGACCTGCCGCCCGCCGAGTACGTCGCGGCGCTGCTCGCGTACCACGAGGAGCGCTACGAGGACGCCCTGGAGCGGCTGGACGCCTTGGGCGAGCGGCTGCCCTGGTTCTTCGAGGCGCCGCTGCTGCGGGGGGACGTGTTGGTGGCCCGCGCCACGAGTCATTGGGATGCGGGGCGTCGCGAGCCCGCGCAGGAGGACCTGGATGCGGCGCGACGAGCGCATGCCCGGGCCGCGTCGCTCGCGGAGAGTCTGCCGGAGGCGCACCTGGCGCTCGCGGGTGTGGAGCAGGTGGCGCTGCGCATGGGGATGTATGGCCAGGGGGACGTGACGCCCCATCTGGAGCGGGCGCTGGAGGCGCTGGAGCGCGGGCTCACCGCCTCGCCTCGGCATGTGCCCTCGCTGGTGCGCAAGGCCCTGCTGCATCGCAGGCTCGCGGAGTATCGCGGCAGGCAGGGTGGGGATGCGCGGGCGCCGTTGGAGGCCGCGTTGAAGGCGGCGCGCGCGGCGCTCGAGGTGGAGCCGAATCGCAGCGAGGCGCGGCAGGCGCTCGGGTTGGTGCTCTGGCAGGAGGCGCGGCTGCGACAGGCGCGCAGCGAGGACCCTCGCGCGCTGCTGCGTCAGTCCATCGAGGCGTTCGAAGGGGTGGCGCCGCGGGAGCGCGGCTACGACTATCACGCCAACCTGGGGCTCATCTTCAAGGTCTGGGCGGACCATGAGGACGCGGTGGGCGAGGACTCGCTCGCCAACCGGCAGCGCGCCATCGAGGCGTACCGCACCGCCATCGGCATCGACGAGTCGCTGCCGGATGCGTGGATCAACCTGGGCAGTGCCTGGTTCAAGCGCGCGTCGAATCCGCGCAGCACCACGGCGGAGACGGATTTGGAGCGCGCCCGGGAGGCGCTGGAGAAGGCGCGGAGCCTCAACCCGCGCAACCTGGTCAGCCACTTCTACGAGGCGCAGGTGCACGCGCTCCGCGCGGCGCGCTCGCGTGACTCGGGCAAGGATGCACGGTCCGCGCTGGACGCGGCGCTCAGCTCGTATCGAAGCGCGCTCGCGCTCAACGCCGAGGTGCCGCAGCTCCACGGAGGCGTGGGGCTGGTGCACCTGGAGCGTGCTCGCGATGCGTGGCAGCGAGGAGAGTCCCCCTTCCCTGCTGTCGACGAGGCCCGTGAGGCGTTCGTCCGGGCTCGCGCGCTCTCGCCGAAACAAGGGCTGATGTTCAGCAACCTGTCGGAGGCGCTGGCGGCTCGCGCGGCGTATCGGCTGGAGCTCGGGGAGGACCCGCGCGAGGACGCCCAGGCCGCGAAGCGCGAGGCCCAGGCCGCGCTCGCGCTCCAGCCGGAGCTGTCGACCGCATGGGCGAACCTGGGCCACGCCGAGCTGCTGCTCGCGACCTACGCGTGGGAGCGCGGCCCGGGTGTCAGCCACGCACGCGAGGCCACCGTGAGCGACGCGGCAACACGCGCTCCACGCGATGACCATGCTGCGAGCCCCTCGCCCGAGGCTGCTGCGCGCGACGCGGCCCAGCGCAATCCGCGGGATGCTCTTGCGGTGGTACACGCGCTCGAAGCCGCCGAGCTCGCGCTGCGCGAAGCGGTGACGCGCAATTCCCGAGATGAGGAAGCCCTGCGCTATGTGGCGAAGGCCCGACGCATGAGGGCGCTCGCATGGCGAGGGACACGAGGCACGGGCACCCTCATCGCGAGCACTCCGACCTCCGTCCTCCCACAGGAGCAAGAGTCGGCCTTCACCGAGGCGTCGCAGGCCCACGAAGCCGTGCTCGCCGTCAGCTCACGCCCCCATGACGACCGACTCGCGCTCGCGCGGCTCCTCATGGAGCACGCCCTCGCCCGACATCTCGCGGACGCCTCCCCAGGCGATGCGCTGGAGCGAGGCCTCGCGCATGCGTCCACCGTGCTGAAGGTGCGCCCCGATGACCTCGAGGCGCGCGCACTGCATGCGGCGCTGGAACTCCTGCGCGCGCGCTCATCGCCCACGCAGTCCTCCGATGAACAAGAGCGGGCCCGCGAGGCCCTGTCGCGCGCGCTGGTGGCCCGCCCTCGACCCGGGCGGACCTGGGCGCCCCTGCTCACGACCTCACCGCGTTGAGCGAGCGGCCCTCACTCCTCCTCGGGCTCGCCTGGATCCCTCACCACCTCCAGCTCTCCAGGCTGGCCCTCTCCCGTGCCCGTGGACACCCGGAAGGGATAGTCCATCCACCGCGCCTTGGCCGAGACCTTCCCGCACCACGAAGGCCTGTACCAGGGGTCCAGCTTGACGGTGTCCGACGGGTCCCCCTCGAAGAGACGGCCCGAAGGGTCACCATCGAAGTGGATGATGGCGTGCGACACGTGCTCATCCAGCCGGAGCTTGAGCCACTGCCTCCGATGGATGCAGGAGAAGGCGGGCGTCACCGGCTCCGCGCCCAGGCCGATGGTGATGGTGCACACCTCGTCCGGCGCGACCTTCGGACACAGTCCGTCCACCAAGGTGCAAGACACCTCCCTCAGCTTGGAACATTCGAGTTCCTGCGCCTGCGCCTGCGCCGCGAGGGCCTCCTGGGACGCGGCCTGCTCCGGAGCACACCCCATTGCCAGCCACATCACGACTGCCATCCCATGCAACTTCATCACTCGAGCCTCCTCACGTCGTTCGACTGAATGGAGCGTGGCCGCGAGAGCCCGCCACGCCGGATGACGCCATCACTCGGCGGGCCCGAGCCCCAGCTCACGGACCCGCCGTTGGAGCGCGCGCCGGGAGACCTCCAACCGTTGCACCATCGCGTCCAGGTCCCCCGCGCACTCGTGGAAGCAGCGCGAGATCTCCTCCGCGCTCAGGTCCTTCACCGTGCGGATGTGCGGGCTGCGGTCCACCAGGTTGTAGAGCGACGCCCGGGTGATGCCGAGCCGCTCCGCCGTGCCCTTCAAATCCCACGAGCACTCCCGCAGCACCTCCAGGAGCTCCCGCTCCGACACCTCCGCCGGCTTGCGGCGCGTCTGCGCCACGGGCTCCTCTCGCTTGCCGGAGCCCAGCTCCGCCTCCAGGGACGCATCCACCTGGAGCCGAGGCTGCCCCCGACTGCTGATGACCAGCTGCCGGACCACGTTGCGAAGCTGGCGCACGTTGCCGGGCCAGTCGAAGTCCAACAGACGCGTCGCCAGCGACGCGGGCAACCACGGCTCCGCGTAGGGGTCCTCGGGCTCCAGCCGCCACGCCTCGCCCAGCGCATCCAGCTCCTGCCGCGCGAAGTGATGGAAGAGCAGCGCGATGTCCTCACGCCGCTCCCGCAGCGCGGGCATCTGGAGCGTGTAACCGGAGAGCCGATGCAACAGCGGTGCGCGAAACCGCCCCTGCTCGATGAGTTCCTCCAACGGCGCGTCCGTCGCGGCCACCAGCCGCACGTCCGTGACGACGGGGGTATGTGAGCCCACCGGGAACACCTCCCCCGTCTCCAGCACGCGCAAGAGCGCCACCTGCACCTCCGGCGGAGCCTCACCCACCTCATCCAGGAAGAGCGTGCCGCCATGGGCCGCGCGGAAGAACCCCTCGCGACTCTGCGACGCGCCCGTGTAGGCCCCGCGCTGCGCGCCGAACAACTCCGAGGCCGCCAGCTCGCGCGCCAGCGTGCCCACGTTGACGCTGATGAAGGGCCCCCTGCGCCGAGGACTCCGCTGATGGAGCGCCCGGGCGACCAGCTCCTTCCCCGAGCCCGTCTCCCCCCGCACGAGCACCGGCACCTCCAGGTCCGCCACCTGCCGCACGCGGGTGCGCACGCGGCCCAGGGCCAGGCTCTGTCCCACCATGCCCAGGGTGTCCGCCGAGCGCTCCGCGTCCAGCGCCACGCGGTGCAGCAGCAGCACCACGCGCCCGCCCAGCTCCAGCGTCACCCCCGCCTCGAGCACCTCCGGCCGGAAATCCCACGCACCACCGCCCGCACCTCCGACCACCACGGACGTGCCCCCCGCGTCCACCTCCAGCCGGAGCCCGCCCTCCGGGCGCGGCAGGAAGCGCAGCGGCCGTCGGCTCAGGAACGGGTCCGCCAGCGGTCGCCCCACACCCTCCCCCACGCGCGTGAAGAGCGGCTCGTTGCGCGACAGGGCCACCTCACGCCCGGCGAGCAGGGCCTCCAGCACGTAGCGCTCCCCCACCCTCGACGCGAGCGGATGGGAGACCAGCGTCAGCGCTGGCGCGAGGGGCGCTGACTGGGAGTCGCCGCCACGCCGAGGGGGGCTGGCGGTGGAGACATCGTCGAGGATTCGCTGCGACATGAGGGGGACGCTCGGCACCGGAGCCGGGTTCTCCTCCAGGCTACACCGAGCAGGCATGGGTCGAGGCTGACGCCACCCTCCCCGGGCCCTCGGCTGACATGTCAGCGCCCGAGGCTGACATGCCAGTCCACGCTTCCGGGCGCCTTTGTCCGAGGGACACGCGTGGGCATACCCGTTGCTCAAGGGGGCCTCACACGCAGGGGTGAGCCCACGGTGAAGACTCTCAACGAAACGACGTCGACCCGCTTCTGGGAGATGTGGCGGCAGCACCAACCGAGGCTCCTCGCCAGGAGCGTGCGCCAGCTCGGAGGCAACCACGCCGACGCGGAGGACGCGCTGGGCGCCGCGATGCTCCGGGCCGCGGAGGCCTGGCCCCGAGAGGCCCACCGCCTCCACAACCCCGAGGCCTGGCTGGCGCGCATCCTCCACAACACCTGCGTGGACCAGCACCGCGCACGGGCCCGGCGCGCGGACGACCCCACCGACGACACGTGCACCGAGGCCACGGACGCCCTCCACGCCCCCTCACCCGAGCACCTCCTGCTCGAGCGCGAGCAGGCCCGGCTCCTGTGGCGCCACGTCGCCTGCCTCCCCGAGTCGCTGCGACAGGCCTGCGTGCTGCGCTTCGAGCGGGAGCTGGATGGACGCACCATGGCCGCCCAGCTCGGCCTCACCCACGTGAACACGCGGCGGCGCCTGATGCGCGCCTGTCAGGTGTTGCGCGTGGCCTTGACGGGAAGCGTCGACCGGAGCACGCAAGGGGAGCCATTCCCCCGTGCCCCCGCGCGAGCGCCCCGCGCGAGGCTCGAACCGGCTACGCGCTGGCGGAGTGCGCGTGCGCGTCCGCCCCGTCCCGCCCACCGGAGAGCCGACGGATGAGGCGACGGCGCACCACCTCGATGTGCTCGCGGAAGAAGTAGAGGTTCTCCGCGTACGCCAGCGGCATGGGGATGCGGTTGACCTCGCGCTCCGCCTCCTCCAGTCGCTTGAGCATGTCCTCGAGCATCTCCTGCCCGGGGTTCTCATCGAGCTGGATTTCAATCTCCTTCAGCCGCGCATACCAACGCACGATGCGCGAGCGCATGCGCCACTGGTACACCGCCGGCACCGCCCGGAACAGCGGCACCACCACCGCGATGATGGGCACCAGCATCACCCACAGCCGGTCCACCAGGTTGGCGGCCCAGAACGGCAGGTAGCGCTGCAGCAGGGGGACCCCCGCCTCGTAGTAGCGCTTCGCCTCGTCGCTGAGCGGGAAGCCCGTCTCGCGCGGCGCGGGGAACTCGGCCGCGCCGTCCAGCAGGCCCGCGTTGCCGTGGACCTCACTGGCCGCGCGCATCAGCAGATAGGCCAGCGCCGGGTGCAGCGAGTCGCGCGCCACCAGGTTCGCCGTGGGCGCGATGACCACCACGTCCTCGGCCGGGACGTCCGAGGCCAGGTTGAACACGCCCCGCGGCAACACCAGCCGCGACAGGTACGGGAAGCGCCGCGCGTACGCCGCGCCCCGCGTGAAGCTCAGGAGCCGAATGCCGGGCACCGCCGCCAGCCGGTGGATGGCAGGGGACTCGGCCGGAGAGATGAGGAAGATGGCGTCCACCGTCCCCTGCTTGAGCTGCTCGATGGCGGCCTCGCGCTCCAGCGGCATCAGCTCCGTGGGCGCCTCGTCGATGCCGTTGGCCTTCAAGAGCGTGACGGCCAGCGCCCGCGTGCCGCTGCCCTCGGGCCCCACCGCCACCTTGCGGCCCTTGAGCTGGCGCACGTCCTCCAGCGGCTCCCCCCGGTAGAACACCCACAGGGGCACGTAGGACAGACTGCCCAGCGACACCACGTTCCCCGCGGCGTCGCCCGCCACCGTCCCGCTCTGCACGAAGGCCACGTCCACGCCCGAGGCCTCGTCCGCCAGCAGCGCCACGTTCTCGATGGAGCCCTTCGTCGAGCGCAGCTCCAGCTTGATGTCGTGCTTGGCCAGGAAGTCCTGGTACTTCCGGGCGTAGTAGCGGAAGCCGCCCTCGTCCTGGGACATGGCCAGCACCAGCGTCTTGGGGGGCGCGGGCTTGATGAAGTGGAACGCGGCGGCGAAGGCGACGCCGATGAGGAGCAGCGCGGGGGTGAGCGTCAGCCACAAATCCCGCCGGAGCGTGCGCCGCAGGTGCTGCTTGAGGGAGTCCGCCGTCATGGTGGGCGCGGAGTATAGACCTGCCTCCGCGCCCACAGCCGAACCTTGGTGGACCGAGGACTACGGGCAGTCAGCCGGGCAGACGGTGGTCGTCTCCCACGGCTGGCACGTGGCGTCCCCGCACGAGGCGTTCAGGAACGTCTCCAGCACCGCCTTGCGGTGGGGCAGGAAGACGTTGGTGAGCGCCGGGGAGATGCGGTAGCGCGGGCCGAGCACCCCCGAAAGCGGGTCGAACTGCTCGCCCACGTGCACGAAGCCGCCCGACGGAGGCCAGACGAGCCCGCCGCCCAGGTTGGCGCCGTTGCTGTTCTCGTGGCAGCCGGCGCACGACAGCGCCATGGAGCGCGCCACCACCTGCTGCGGCGTCAGCGTGCTGCCCGCCGCGGCAATCGCCGCCTGGACGTTGGTGTGGAAGGGGCTGGGGCCCGGGCCGAACTGCGCGACGTACTGGTTCTCGAACACCCCCACGTGGCTCTGCCCGCTGTTGAACGCGTCCGGGATGGCGTTGTTGAACAGGTTGATGTCATTGACGGCCAGCGCGGGCACCTCGGCGGGGAACACCGTGTTCTGGAAGGCGGGCGCGAGCGCGTGTCCGGACGCCGGGTTGAACAGCGTCCCGCCCGGGTTGACCTTCACCGTCACTGGCACGAAGCGCAGCTGGCAGGGGGTGGCGCCGCACATCGTCCGACGCACGCTGAACTCACGCAGCGTCCACGGCCGCCCGATGAACTGGTTGGTGCGCACCTGCCCCGTCGCCACGGCCCCCACGCGGTTGCCGTAGTTGTCCATGTGCACCACCGGCATCACGCCCGAGCCCGGCAGGCCGTTGAAGTAGAAGCCCATCAACGCGGAGACCCGGGCCGACACGGTGGTCATCCCCGTCAGGGACGCCCAGAAGTTGGCCACCGGCTGACAGCCATTGAGGCCCGCGGCGGGGTTGGGATTGGGCAGCACCGCCTCGAAGATGAGCAGGTTGCGATTGCCCCCGCCCGGGATGCCCGAGCGCTTGCCGAAGACGATGCGGTACTCACCGCAGTCGCTGCCCGACACCGGCGCCAGGTCGAAGCGGTTGACCAGCGCCAGCGGGATGTACTCGTCGGGGTTGGTGCCCGGGTTGATGAAGGGATTGACGAAGGCCTGGTTCGACTCCGTCCGCGGACACTCATAGGGGAAGGTGTTGAAGACGGGCAGACAGCCCGGGGGCGCCTGCGTGCTCCACCAGTCCTGGAAGAGCGCCAGCGGCGTCAGGCCCGCGACACCCGACTGCGTCACCAGCTGCTGCATCACCCGCAGCAGCGTGAAGTTCCTCACGATGGCGTCATCGGTGACGATGAGCGACGCGCGAGGGTCCACCGTGATGGCCATCGCCGACGGCCCGCTCGGCAACGGCAGCATGCCGATGCCACGGCGCTCCGGATGACGCCCAGGGTCCGCGTCCACCACCTCGGGCGCCGGTGACTCGGGCTCCACCCCCGCGTCCCCACACGCCGAACCCAAAGCCAACAGCGCGCACACCACTCCCGTGCGCCAGCTTCCCTGGCGCTTTTCAAACATGCGTTGCATTCGCGTTCTCACACCCGCGCGGACGGCCGCGCCCCCTGCCTGGGATGAGCAACTCCGGCCCCTGCCGGAATCACGACTTGGCAAGATATGTCGTGATTACACGTTTATACATTGTTCATTGGCATAAATCCACGCAAACCCGCACACGGGGTGACGTGGGCGCAGTGCCGCTTCGAAGACGTGAAACACCTCCAGCGTGGGCCGGGCGACAGACGCGCGGGCAGGCCGTGCGGGCTCTGGGCGGGGAAGATGCGCAGCATGATGCGGGGTGCCGGTGACACCAGCACTCGCGCGGGAGCAGGACGGCCGCGCCTGCGTCATGGGGGGAAAATCCATGGAGACGACACGACGCGCCGTGCGCGTCCGCGTGAGCTTTCAGCTGGCAATCCTGACGACCTGTCTCGTCGGCTGCGGTGGCCCGCTGGAGTCACCCGGCGCGTCCGGAACACCCTCGGTGGAGCAGCCCGTGCAGTGGGCGTATCAGGACTACTACCGCGTGGAGCTGACCCCGTCGGGCGCGGAGGCCAGCAGCCGGCTCAGCCAGGGGACGGTGTTCGTTCCCATGCTGCGCCCGGGGACGCACGCACCCATCCTGGGCCTGGATGGAACACCGCTGCGCTACACGTGTGGTGTCACGTTCATCTCACCGCGCCGGGCCATCACCGCGGCCCACTGCGTGGATGCCACGAACGTGTGGTCCCCCGCGGACCAATTGCTCGAGGTCCGCATGTATGACCCCATGCGCGCCGACGAGGTGCACTGGGAGGCCACGGCGCGGAGCCTGTCGGGCACCTTCCCGCGCTATCGCAAGACGCCGCTGGGGCCGGGCTACAGCACGACGTCCTACGGCTGCCGGGTGGTGGCGCGCTGCGGAGGGCCCTTCGGTGATTACCGCTGCCCCGCGGCATTCCCCCGCGCGGACACGGCGCTGCTCGACTGCGGCGATTCGAGCCCCGGCTGTCGTTATGACTACCTGGGCGTGGCCGGCTCCGAGGGCGAGGGCGTCCCCGTCTCGATGTCGTGGACCCACGAGGTCTACACCATCCCCGCGGACCGGAGCTCCGACCTCTGGCGCCACTACACGCGCTACGCCGGCTACGAGCCCACGCTCAACTACCACTACTACGACGCCCACCAGCTGCTGCCGCTGCGCTCCACGCCGTGGTCCCGCTCCGGCCGCCCCCGCGTCTCGCTGGGCGTGACGCCGACGGGCACGGACGCCCGCCTCACCGAGCTGCATGGCTGCCACGGCTCTTCGGGCGCCGGCATCACCCAGCCCAACGCGGCGCTGGGCATCGAGGAGCTGCTCGGGCCAGTGGCCGCGTGGGCCCCGTGGGTGTTCCCGGCGCACGACTACGACTTCCTCTGCGAGGACCCCGAGCGCACCGCGCGCGGCCCGGGAGACGCGGGGCTGGGTTACGCGCGGCTGGCCTTCACGCGCAAGCTCGTGGAGTCGCGGAGCGCCTCGGACGTCTGCGATGCCCAATCACCCGGCCTGTTCCCCAACCTCCACCTGTGGCTGGAGCACGATGTCTGGCTATTGCGCCGCGCCCCGCTCACCCCGCAGGCCTTTCCCAAGCCCTGGCCCTGCGTCGAGGCCACGTGCTCGGCATGGGAACGCGTGCGCTTCCCCAACGAGCCGCTGGTGCCCCTCGGGCGGGACAGCCCGCTCTGGCTGCCACCCGCGAGGATGGTCTTGGGCATGAGCTATCGCGTGTCGGTCCGCGTCCGCGCGCTGGAGGCCACGCCGCCGCGAGTCACCCTCACCCTGGGCGGACAGACGCTCCTGCGTGGGGCCAGCCCACGGAGCCGTCCGGGCGAGGCCGCGGGGCTCGTCGCCACCACCTTCGTGGCGGACAGCGGAGGCACGCAGACGCTGAAGCTCTCGCTGGAGGCGGACTCCGGCGACGCCGCGGTGACGGAGCTGGTCGTCGTCTCCGACACGCTGTCCCAGGGCTTCGAGTACCGCTCGCAGCGCGTCGGGGTGGGCATCCTGGAGCCCGGAGCGTCCGTGCCGGTGCCGGCCACGTGGACCCGGGGTGAGTCCTCGCGCTTCGCGGCGCTGCTTCGCGGCGGACAGCGGTGGGTGGCGACGCGGCAGGCGCTGGTGCCGGGACGCGGCTGGGCCGTGGCCTTCGACACGTCGCGCGCCACGCGGGGGATGATGTGCGGCTTCATCACCGCCGATGGGCGGGAGCCGCGCATGCCGTGTGACGCGGTGGCGAAGCGGGTGCGCGCCAACTTCCAGTTGGGCACCGCGCAGCCCGTCGCGTTCTTCGTCGACCTGCCCGTGGGTCACCCGGAGGTGGCCCTGGACAACCTGCGCCTGCAGTCGCGCTGAGGCGCTCGCGCGTGCCCCTTCCGCCCGGAAGAGGGAGGACTCCGGGCGGAGGGCTCGCGGGGTGGCTCAGTGGCTCACGTCGCAGGTGCCGTCCTCGGACAGCAGCCCGCCGACGCGGACGTGGTAGAGTTCACCGGGGACGAACGGCTCGTACTGGTGGCGCACGAAGTAGAGCGTGCGCTGGTCCGGAGAGAGCGTCGGGTGGTACTCGTCCAGGTCCGTGTTCACCGTCGGCCCCAGGTTGCGCGCGGGCTGCCAGCCGCGCCACGTCTTGCGAGCGACGTAGAGGTCACCGTAGCCGTAGCCATCCGGGCGGGCGATGGACGCGAACAGCAGCGTCCTGCCGTCCGCGAGGACGTTGGGGTTGAACTCCCAGTACTCGGTGTTGATGGCGGGCCCCAGGTTCTCCGCGGGGCCGTAGGAGCCGTCGTGACGCGGGCGCGAGCGGTAGATGTCCCAGCCGCCGTAGCCGCCCTCGCGGTCCGAGCCGAAGTACAGCGTGCCCTCCGCGTCCACGCTCGGGTAGAGCTCGTCGGCGGCGCTGTGGACGGCGGCGCCCAGGTGACGCGGCTCGCCCCAGCCGCCATCGCGGCGGCGCTCCACGACCCACATCTCCACGTCCGCGCGCGGCTGGCCGTTGACGGGACGGATGGAGGAGAAGAACAGGCGGCGGCCGTCGGGAGAGACGAACGGGTCGATGTCCGAGTGCACGCCGGAGAAGGGCGCGGGGCGGGGCTGCGTCCAGCGGCCGTTGCGCCACTCGGAGAAGACGATGGTGGCCTGACGCGTCTCGGGGAAGAAGCCGGCGCTCACGCCCCAGAACGCGGTGCGGCCGTCCGGCGTGAAGGCGATGCGCCACTCCTCCTGCTCGGGCAGGGAGATGAAGCCGGGGGAGAGCACCTCCGGCGTGCCAGGCGCGGAGGCGGGGGCGGACGTCGCGACGGACAGCGCGAGCGCCGCGAGCAGCGTGGGGATGCGACGGAACGACGACATGGTGAGCTCCTCTCGGGTGTGGCGGGAGGAGCCGGGCTCGCTCTCGCCATGGCCGTAGAGGTACGCGGTGCCCGCTCGCTTGTCCGGGAAGCGGGGATGAAGCGAAGGGGGCGCGGGATGGATTGCGCGCCCTCGGGGACGGCGTCTTCAGCGGGCGCTGTCGCTTCCCAATCCCAGCGCGGCCTCGACGCGGACGCGGTGACTGCGCCCGGTGCGCACGGCGGTACCGCTCGAGCCGAGCACCAGCAGGTATTCGCCCTGGGACAGCGGCTCCGCCTCGCGCACCTGGTCCAGGTTGACGAGCACGGAGCGGTGCACGCGCAGGAAGCGCCGCGTGTCCAGGCGCTCCTCCAGATGGGTCAGCGTCTCGCGCAGCACGTGCTGCTCGGTGCCCACGTGCACGCGCACGTAGTTGGCCTCGGACTCGACGTGGGAGATGGCGGAGCAGTCGACGAAGCGGATGCGCCCGTCCACCTTGACGGGCAGGCGCCGCAGCGGGGCCTCTGACAGCGCGAGCCCGGACAGGAGCGCCTCCTGCCGCGCCACCGCCTCGCCCCGACGCACCAGGCGCACCTGCTGGCGAGCGCGGGCGAGCGCGGCGCGGAAGCGCTCCTTGTCATAGGGCTTGAGCAGGAAGTCCAACGCCTGGGCCTCGAAGGCGCGCACGGCGTGCTGCTGCCACGCGGTGACGAAGACGACCACGGGCAGCGACTCGGGAGGCAGCGCGCGGAGGACCTCGAAGCCGTCACCCGCCGGCATCTCGACGTCCAGCAACAACACGTCCGGAGAGGACTGGAGCACGCCGCGCACGGCCTCCGCGCCGCTGGCGGCCTCGGAGACGAGCTCGACGTGGGGCTCCGCCGCGAGCAATGCGCGCAGGCGCGAACGGGCGAGCGGCTCGTCATCCGCGAGCGCCACGCGAAGCACGGACGGCTCCGCCGCTTCACCACCGCCCATCATCCCCCGGCCCTCCCGGACACGCGCTTCATCACGACACCTCCCCGCGTGCCCCCCATGTCGCTATCCGCTCCGGCGAGCGCCACGCGAAGCATCGACGGCTCCACCGCTTCACCACCGCCGATCATCACCCTGCCCTCCCGGACGAGTGCTCCATCACGACATCCCCACGCATGACCCGCATGTCGCCACCCGCTCCGTCGAGCGCCACGCGAAGCACGGACGGCTCCACCGCTTCACCACCGCCGATCATCACCCTGCCCTCGTGGGCGCTTGCTCCATCACGCCCCCACCGACTCCTCGGCGCGCGGCCCTCATGCAGCCGCCCGCTCCGGCGAGCGCCACGCGAAGCACCGACGGCTCCACCGCCCATCATCGCCCTGCCCTCCCGGCCGCGCGCTCCATCGCGCTCCTCACGCGCGGCCCTCATGCCGCCACCCGCGCGCCGCCGGGCGCGTCATGGAGCGGAACCCGCAGCTCCACCACCGCGCCGCGAGGAGTCCCCGCGCGCAGCTCCAGCACGGCCCGAGGCCCGTACAACGTCGCCAACCGCGCTCGCAGATTCGACAGCCCCACCCCACCACCTCGCGGTGGGCCGCTCGCGGGAGGCCCCATCCCGTCATCGCTCACGCGCAGGCGCAACACGTCGCCCTCCCGCTCGGCGGAGATCTCGATGCGCCCGGGCTCCGCACGCGGCGCCAGTCCATGACGGATGGCGTTCTCCACCAACGGCTGCAACGCCAGATACGGCACCCGCGCATCCAGCACGTCGGGCCCCAGCTTCCAGGCGACCTCCAGTCGAGGCCCGAAGCGCGTCTGCTCGATGTCCAGGTACGGCGCCAGCGCCTGCTGCTCCTCGCGCAGCGTCACCTCCTGCCGCGCATGGGACTCCAGACTGTGGCGCAGCAAATCCCCCAGACGCGCCAGCATCTTCTCGGCCGCGTCCGGGTCCACGTGGACCAGCGAGGACACGGCGTTGAGCGCGTTGAAGAGGAAGTGGGGGCGCAGCTGCGACGCCAGGGCCTGCAGCCGCGCCTGCGCGAGCTGCGCCTGGAGCTGGTCGGCTCGCCGCTGACGCACGTGCGCGCGACGCGCCAGCCCCAGCGCATGCGCGCCCGCCGTCAGCAACACGAAGGGCAGCAGGTTGTTGACGACGCTCTGCGCCAGCACGTCGAGCACCTGGGGCGTTCGCTCGTACCAGCCGATGAGGTCCTGGGTGAGCACGACGAAGGTCGCCCGTCCCAGCACGACGACGAGCAGCGCCCCCACGTGGAAGCCCAGCGCCCGCCGCAGGTGCCCTCTCGCCAGGGGCACCCGCTCGGACAGGCGCAGACACATCACGGTGATGGGAACCCACAGCAGGGAGCTGGCCAGGGACATCCGCCACAGCGCCCCCTCCACGACCTTCAGCTCGCCAATGCGTTGCAGCAGCTGCGTCTGGCTCACGGAGATGAGCGCATCGGCGAGCCACCACCCCAACGCCCCGAGCCACACGGCCCAGGACGGCAGGGGCTCCACCTCATCCACTCGGGGACGAACCGGCTCCGCGTCGCGCATGCGCACGGAGGCTAGCCATCTCCCGGGGCGGCTTCCATGTGCCCTGGGATGAACCGCGCCGCGTCAGGGATGAACGGCGTGCCCCCAGTCAGGCGGGCACTCCAGCGTCGCGGTGACGTTGCCACCCTGCTGGACCCCGACCCACGTCAGGGCCCTTGGCGTCACTCCGCCTTCTTCGGCGCGGGGGCGGGGCTCACCACGCGGTGCACAGGGTAGTACCCGCCCACCTCCAGCAAGGTGTCCAGGAACTGCCACCGGCAGAAGCCGTCATCCGAGTGTGGCTCCAGCAGGTAGACGGCCAGCGTGCCCGCGCGCTGCGCGGTGGGGACGCGGAGCGTGCCCTGGGCGAACTCCCGCTCGCCGCGCTCGGGCGACACCGTCAGCACCGTCTCGAAGCGCACCGGCTTGGGCTTCTGGCTCTGCGGCAGCTCCGCCTGGCCGGGCGGCGGCACGTTGGCGGCCACGTCCGGGCTGAAGGTCTCCTCTCGCCGGGCGATGCGGTAGCTGTCCACCAGGAAGCGCTGCGCCTTGGGGAGCACCTCGAAGCGGATGCCCTGCGACTCCAGCCGGGGCGCCAGCGCCGCGGGCACCAGGTACGCCTCCGGCGTGCTCACCGACTGCGTCGGGATGAAGGTGCGGAAGTGGGGCACGCGGTAGACCTTGCGCTTCTTGCCCGGGAAGCGCCGCTCCGTGACGCTCTTCTCGTCGAACGCCTGGATGCGCGCCAGGTCACCCGGCTTCGCGTAGGCCGGGTAGTCGAACGTCAGCTTCCCCTCCCCGTCCCGCGTGGCCACGCCGTAGTTGATGCCCACCAGCGTCTGCAAATCCGGGGTGGTGCCCCGGGCGATGATGGCCTCCTCCTGCGCCTGGGTGAGCGCGCGGTACGTCTTCGCGCTCCGGGCCGCCTCGCGAATCAGCTCCAGCAGCCACGCGTACATCACCGCGCAGCGGCGCGGGAAGTCGATGTAGCTGTACGTCTCCAGCAGCACGTCCAGCCGGCCGAGCAGTCCCCGGTAGTGGCTGCCGAAGCGCGGCAGCGCCGGGTAGGTGTGCCAGCCCGAGGTGGGCACGCCCTCCTCGCGATAGTTGCCGTACCAGAAGCTGTCGAAGCCGTGGCGCTTCTGCACCGCCTGGGAGACGCGGTCCAGCATCTGCCGGTTGTAGTCGCGCAGCTCCTGGAACAGCGGCTCGTTGGAGTGCGACGTGTCGTAGGTCAGGTCGAAGTCGTGGATGCTGCCGTCGGTGGTGTGGCAGTCGATGAACAGCTCCGGCCACCACGCCTGGTGCAGCTTCGCCATGGCGCGCGTCTCCGGCGCCTCCTGCTTGGTACTGTCGCGGTTGAGGTTCCAGCCCTCGCCCGTGTAGCGCGTGCCCACGCCGCCCGCCGGGTTGACCTGCCCCTCCAGCTCCTGGAGGTTCAGCTTGCGGTTGTTGGGGCTGATGCGGTCATTGCCGTCCGGGTTGAAGTTGGGGACCAGGACGAGCACCAGCTTGTCGAGCAGCTTCTGGCCCAGCTTCGTGAGCGTCAAATCCCGCGCGAGCGCGAGCACCGACTCCTTGCCCTCCACCTCGCCGGCGTGGATGTTGGCCTCCACCATCACCACGACCTTCTTCTGCTTGCGCGCCAGCTCCGGCGTGAAGCAGTTGCGGTCGCTCACCACCAGCGACACCAGGGGCTGGCCCTCGCCGCTGGTGCCGAAATCCACCCGTCGGGCGAGCTTCGTGCGGCGGCAGAGCTCGTCGATGAAGGCGAGCACGTCGGAATGACGCGAGGTTTCGGCGTGATTCGAGGCTTCGGCGCGGGTGAGCAGCTCGGACATGGGCGCGCATCCGAGCGCCCCCCATTGGCGTCGTCAAGCACTTCATCTTCGCGCCTGTCCACGCGAGGATGCGAGCGCCATGCGAATCTGGGTCGACGCCGATGCCTGCCCCACGCCCGTCCGCGACATCCTCCTGCGCGCCTCGCAGCGCCTGAAGGTGCCGGTCGTCTTCGTGGCCAACAAGTCCCTGTCCCTGCCCCGCTCGGAGCTCGTCTCCACGGTGCAGGTGGGCGCGGGGCTGGACGTGGCGGACCAGCACATCGCCACCTCCGCCCAGAAGGGAGACCTGGCCGTCACCCAGGACATCCCCCTGGCGGCGCTGCTGGTGCCGCGCGGCGTGGTGACGCTGGACCCGCGCGGCGAGCTGTTCTCCGAGGAGAACATCGCCGAGCGGCTCTCCGTGCGGAACTTCATGCAGGAGCTGCGCGAGAGCGGCGTCGTGACGGGCGGCCCCAGCGGCTTCAACGCCCAGGACCGCCAGCGCTTCGCCGCCACGCTGGACCGCGAGCTGGCCCGGCTCCTGCCCAAGCGAGGCTGAGCCCGGCCCGTCAGGTGCCGTCGATGAGCCGGATGGCCAGGTCGGGGCTGAACGTGCCCGCGGGCGTGTTCGGCGCGATGCCGCAGTTGCCGTCGGAGTCCCCCGGCACCTTCACCCACAGGAGCAGCTCCGCCCCGCCGCCCACCTGGGATGTCACGCCCAGCCTGCGGCCGCCGGGGTTGCACCACTCGCCGTTGTGCCCGTTGCCATTGCGGCTGGTGTCCACGACGAAGGGCTTCGTGTAGCCGTAGCGCGAGCTGAGCGCGCTGTTGACGCTGGTGCCGTACGTCGTCGACTGCGCCGTCGTGTAGAAGTTCGACACGTTGAGCGCGAAGCCGCGGATGTTGCGCACGCCCGCGGACTCCAGCCGCTGCGCCATGGTGTCCGCGCCAATCCAGTTCGCGTTGCCGCCGTCCAGGTAGGCCCAGGTGTTGGGCGCCCTGTCCCGGAGCTGCTCCGTCGCGTAGCGCAGCAGGCCCAGGCGCGTCTGGCGCTCGGTGTCGTTGGGCAGACAGTCGAGCTGCGCGACGGCGTCCGGCTCGATGATGACGATGGCGGGGCGGCTGCCCAGGCCGGTGACGAAGGCGGAGATCCACGCGCGATAGGCCTCCGGGCTGCCCGCGCCGCCGCCGGAGTGGCTGCCGCAGTCACGCCCGGGGATGTTGTAGGCCACGAGCACCGGCAGCTTGTCGACCGTGTCCGCCGCGCCGACGAAGCTGGACACCGCGGCCGTGATGTCGCCGCTCCAGTTGCCGAACCAGCGCGCCCCTGGCTTGCTCGCGATGGACGCCTGGATGCGCGAGGCGCGCGAGTCCCCGCCGTTGTTGCGCACCCAGACGGCCGGGTTGGAGTTGGGGTCCACATAGAAGCCGCTCGTCATCGCCACCGGCCCGCCGCCCGGATTGCCTCCGCCCGACGTGGTGAGCGAGACGTTGTCCAGGAACAGCGAGAAGGCGCCCCGCCCGCCCACCTGGAACGTCACCTGCCCCGCCGCCGTCGCGAGATTCGAGGTGAAGGGGAAGGTGAACGTGCGCGCCGTACCGTCCAGCGTGATGTTCTGGTCCAGCGGCGCGGTGTACGGCGCCGCGCCCAGCTGCACCGTGGCCCGCACCGTCACGTTCGCCGTCGCGGAGGCGGTGAAGGTCAGCGTATAGGCCTGCCCGTTCGCCAGAACGATGTTGTCCTGTCCCATGGGCGCGTCCCACGGGTTCGCCGTGCCGCCCGTGACGTTGACGCGCAGCCGGCCGTTCTCCACCGCCGACTGCGTGTTGGGCCCGCTCCACCAGGGCGCCGTCTGCCCGTTGTCGAAGTTGCCGTTGACCACCAGTTCCACCAGCTCCGCGGCCTGCACGCCTGTCGTCTCCGGCGCGAGTATCTCCGAGGAGGACGGACCACACGCCGCCACCAGCGACGCCGCGAGGACGAACGGCACCCATCCCATCTGCTGACGCAGTTGCATGAAACAATTCCTCCTGCCCGGAACCGGATGCCAGGAATTGACGTCCAGCGAATCACGGGCCTGTGGCGGCCTGGAGAGTCCACGCTGCCGCGCCGAGGGAATATGGGCGGGTCTTTCCGGTTTTGCCAGCGTTAATACACACAAGCCCATCAGGAACGATGGGCTTGGCAAATTTCAGTATGTCTTTGAATCGCGCTCAGCGCAGGGCGGTGACATGCACGGCGGGCGTGCGAGCGGACGTGGCGCGCTCCACCACGCGGCCCAGGCGCAGCAGCAGGTGTTCCTCGTAGGGGCGCCCCATGAGCTGCAGGCCCACGGGCAGGCCCGCGCTGTCGTGTCCGGCCGGGACGGACAGGGCGGGGAAGCCCGTCAGGTTCCCCTCGCGCACGAAGCGCATCAGCGCGTCGACGACGGGCAGGTTCGACTCGCCGTCGGGCAGCGTGCCCTCGGGGATGAGGGGCGCGGTGGTGGCCGTCGACGGGGTGACGAGGACGTCCACGCCCGCCATGACGGCGAGCAGCTCGCGCGTCAGCCGGTGGCGGTGCCGCAGGGCGTGCACCAGGTCCGTGGCGCGGAAGTGCCGGCCGATGGCCAGGTTGGTGCGCGAGTCGAGCCCGAAGTCCGAGGCATGCTCGCGCGAGTGCGGCAGCATCGACTCGGCCATCTCGCTGAGGATGATGCAGCTGTGCGTCCACAGCACGGTGTTCAGGTCCGGCGCGGGCACCTCCACGACGGTGGCGCCCGCGGCCGTCAGCGCGCGCACCGCCTCCTTGCAGCGCGCCACCACGTCCGGTGACGCGTCCTCGAAATAGGGCCAGCAGATGCCCAGCCGCACGCCCGTCAGGTCCGCGCGCTCGTAACCGGACAGGTGATGCGGGGGCTGCCCCTGGGAGACCAGGTCCTTGCCGTCGGGTCCGGCGAGCAGCGCGTACGCCGCCGCGACGTCGTCCACCGTGAGGCCCATGGGCCCCACGTGCCCCACGTTCCAGCACAGGGGCGGCACGCCCGTCTCGGGGATGCGGCCCCACGTCGCCTTGAGGCCGACGATGCCACACAGGGCCGCGGGGATGCGGATGGAGCCGCCACCGTCCGCGCCGATGCTCAGCGGACACAAGCCCGCGGCGACGACGGCGGCCGAGCCGCTGGAGCTGCCTCCGGTGATGTGGCCCCGGTTCCACGGGTTGCGCGCGACGCCGTGGTGCGGATTCAACCCGATGGGGTTGATGCCAATCTCGTTCATGTTGGCCTTGCCCAGGATGAGCGCGCCCGCGGCCTTGAGACGCGCGGCCACCGTCGAGTCCACCGAGGCCACCTGGTTGCGGAAGCGCGTGCCCAGCGTGGTGGGGAAGCCCGCCAGGTCCACCTCGTCCTTGAGCACCACCGGCACGCCGTCCAGCACGCTCAGCGCGCGTCCCCTGCGAAGCCGCGCCGCGGAGTCCTCGGCGGCGCGGAGCACGTCGTCGGGCTTGCGCGCGATGAACCACCCCATGCTCGCTGCGCCGCGCTCCAGATGGTCGATGGTCGCGTTCAGACGACAAGCCACGGCGACCGGGTTCGTGTCGCCCTCGCGGTAGGCCCGGACATACGCGCCCACCGTCTCGCGCTCCGACTTCACGGGCTGCGCGGCGATGGCGCGCGCGGCCTGCTCCGTGGGGGACTGGGGCTCGGCGGCGGGCGCGCCCGGAGGCAGCGGATATTGGAGCGGCGGCGCATCACCGGCGGACAGCTCCCGCCACCGGTCGATGCCGCTGTCGCGCACCAGCTTCTCCAGCACGGGCGAGCCGACGGCGCTCTCCAGGGTGTTGACGAACGCCTTGAGCGCCAGCCCCGACACGCGTGGCGCCTTCACCGGGTTGCGTAGGTAGGACATGCCCGGAGCCTACCCCCAGGCCGGGCTATTCCAATCCCCGCGCCTGGGCGAGGGCCCGCAGCCGCTCGACGAGCGCGTCCCGGTCCTCGTAGCGCAGGCCCTCGGTGGGGATGGCGGGCAGCAGCTCCACGCGCACCCGGCCCGGCCTGACGCGCCACTCCCCGAAGGGCAGCACGTCCCGCGCGCCGTGGAAGACCATGGGCACCAGGGTGGCGCCGGAGTGGATGGCGAGCACCGCCGCGCCCTTGCGGTAGGGGTTGAGCCGGCCGTCCTCGCTGCGGCGGCCCTCGATGGACATGTAGTAGCTGGCGCCCGCGCGCAGGGCCTGGGCGGCGCGGTCCACGGCGCGACGCGCCTGCGCGCTCCACTGGCGCACCACCACCGTGGAGCCCTGGGCCCAGGGCACCCAGCCGGCGAAGGGCAGCGCCGCATACTCGATGTTCATGAAGATGCGCACGGGCCGGGGCAGCGCCGGGGGCGTCACGAACGTCTCGCTCAAGCTCGTCTGGTTCAGCTGCAGGAACAGATACGAGGACGCGTCGTAGCGGCCCTCGTTGTGGTCCACCACCTCCACGTCCACGCCGAAGACGCGCCGGGCCCACAGACACCACGTCCGCATCAGCGCGTCCGAGGCCCCGGGGCTGACGGGCCCCAGCAGGAGCGCGGGCGTGAGCAGGGGCGGCATCGCCGCGCACGCCACACCCCAGCGCAGCAGGCTCGACAGCAGGCCCGGGCGGGTAGGAGGCGAGGGAGGGACGTCCATGCGCTTGCCTATACCAGGGTGTATGCATGAGGACAGGGTGGAAGTGGACCTCTCGCGCCTGTCCGTCTGGACATGGCAGGCTGGGAGGCGCGAAAGGCAGGCAGGGGGGCATCATGGGAAGTCCACGCGTCAACGCGCTCGAGGAATACAAGACGCTGCTGGAGCGACAGCGCACGGCGCCGCTCGGGCCCGACGAAGCGCAGCGTCTGGAGTTGCTCCGGGACGTGCTGCTGGAATTGGGAGCGCTGCCACCCGAGGGCAGTCCCCTGCCCGCGCGTCCCGCTCGCGCGGACGCGGTGCTGGAGCTGACGTTCGCCACGCAGGATGACGTGGTGCGCGCGTACAGCAGGAACATCGGCACGGGTGGGCTCGCCATCCGCACCCCGCGCGCGCTGCCGGTGGGGAGCACGCTGGAGCTGCGCATCACCCTGCCCGACTCAGCCCAGGCGCTGCGGGCCTTCGGTCAGGTGGCGTGGTCGCGCGAGGACGGCATGGGCGTGGCCTTCACGCAGCTGGCGCCCGACGGTGAGCAGCGACTGAAGGCGTTCGTGTCCCAGGACGCCTCGCTGCTCCAGCGCGTGCGGGGCGTGCTGAAGACGGACGTGATGGAGCTCTTGAAGAAGGACGTGCGGGAGCTGGGCAAGGGGCCCGCGCCCCAGGCGGCCAACGCGGTGGAGCTGGACACGCGGGTGCCGGTGCTGGTGCGCCTGTCGGATGCGCGGCTGATGGCGCTCATCACCGAGCTGTTCGAGCAGAAGGGCCTGCGCGTCGTGACGGACAGCGACAAGCCCGCGCGCATCATCATCGTGGACACGGGCTCCGCGCTGGATGTGCTCAGCACGGCGGCGCGCCCCGGCTCGCGCATCGTCATGGTGAACGTGAGCGGGCCGGACTCGCTGATGGGCCGCCTGTCCAACCTCAGCCCCGCCGCCTTCGTCAAGCACCCGGCCAGCGCGGCCGCCGTGCTCCTCGCGGTGGAGAAGCTCCTGGACGCGACGAAGTCCTCCTGAGCCAGGAGAGGAACCGCTACGCTCGGCCCGATGAGACCTGGGACGTGGCGGCTCCTCGTGGGACTCCTGATGGGCTGCGCCACCACGCCGCCTGTCGTCGCGCCTCCTGCGCCGCGCGTCGAGCCACCTCCCGCGGTGCTCACCGCCTACCGCGTGCTGCCGGAAGGAGGGCTCGAGCGCTGGCGCACCCTGACGGCGGACGCCGCCGGCGTCCAGCCCCCCGCCGAGGTCGCATGGTGCGCGGAGCCGCTCGGCGCGCTCGTGACGGAGGAGGACGCACGTCAGCGGGCCGCCGCGTTGAAGGCACATCGAGCACCCGAGCTCTGCTTCGACTCGGCGGCGCTCCCCGCGCCGGCGCTCCTCGCGGGGCTGCTGCGCGACTCGGGCGTGGTGGGACTGCGCGCCTCGGGCACTCCGCTGGGCGATGCGCACCTGGAGGCCCTGCGGGAATTCAGCGCCCTGGAGGCCCTGTACCTGGACGGCACACGGGTGACAGACGCGGGGCTCGCACACGTGACGGGGATGCGGGGGCTGACCGTCGTGCGTCTGGATGAGACGGCCATCTCCGAAGTGGGCCTCGGCTTCCTCTCCGGGCTGACGACGCTGCGACGCCTCACCCTCGCGGGCACGGCCATCAGCCCGCGCGCATTGTCCTCCCTCGCGGCCCAGTCGGAGCTCGAGTGGCTGGACCTCTCCGACACCGCGGTGGACGACACCGTCCTCGCCTGGGTTCCCGGAGCGCGCCTGCACACGCTGGTGCTGAGCGGAACGCACGTGACGGACGTGGGCCTCGCGCGGCTGCGGGAGCTGCCCGGCCTCACGTGGCTGGGACTCGCGCGCACCGGGCTCACCGACGCGGGCATGGAGCACGTCGGCACGCTGCGGAACCTGGAGGCGTTGCACCTGGGCCACACCCGCCTCACCGACACGGGCCTCGTCTACCTCTCCGGATTGAAGGCGCTGCGCGCCCTGGTCCTCACCAGGACTCATCTGCGGGGCCCGGGGCTCCGGCACCTCGCGCCCCTGGGCGCGCTGGAGCTGCTCCACCTCGACGACACCCGCGTGGACGATGCGGCCCTGCGCGACGTGCGCGGACTCGTGGCCCTGCGGGAGCTGGACCTGTCGAGGACCGCCGTCACGGCTGGGGGACTCGACGTGCTCGCGGACTTCGTCGCGCTGGAGCGGCTGGGACTGTCCGGACTGGCCGTGACGGATGACTCGCTCACCGCGCTCCGAGGGCTTGCGCGATTGATTCGGCTGGACCTGAGCGCCACGCCGCTGGGGCCCCAGGCCCTGGGCCACCTGGCCACGGGCCTGCGAGAGCTGGACGTGAGCCGGACCGCCTTCAACGACGAGTGGTTGCCCGCGCTGCGCGCCCTGCCCCACCTCCAGTCCCTGCGCGCCGAGCGCACCCTGCTCACCGACCTGGGGCTGGGACAGCTGGCCGAGCTGGCCGGATTGGAGTCGATTCACGTCGCGGGCACCCCCATCAGCGGCTCCGGACTGGTGGCCCTCCAGCGCCTGCCGCGCCTGACGCGACTGGACCTGGGCGCCACGTGGATCAACGACGAGAGCCTCCAGGCCCTGAGGCGCTTCCCCCAGCTCACCTGGCTCAGCCTCGCCCGGGCGCGCATCGGGGATGCGGCCCTGGAGCATCTGCCCGGGACGCTGCACACGCTCCACCTGCCCCGCACCGGTGTCACCGACGCGGGCCTGGCCTCGCTGCGCGCCCTGCCCCGGCTGCGCGTGCTGGATGTACGAGGAACCTCGGTGTCGGACACGGCCAGCGGGGCGCTGGTCCGGGAGCACGGGCTGCGGCTCGTCACCGCGCCCTGACGGGCCCACACCGTCACGTCGAGGCCCACCTGACGCGTCAACGGTGGTGACTGACGTGTCCAGGCTGGGGAGGGATTCCCCGCGTCGTTTGCGACCCCGGCATGCTTGAGCCGGGCATTCGCGGACTTACGTGAGGCCCCCTGGTTGGCCCGTGCCCTGCACACGCGGCCGGACCGGAGCAGGCCCGCCACGTCCGTGGACTCTCGGCCGCTTCAGGAGCGTCATGGACGCGGTCATCGAACAGTTGAAGACGTTGGCTCTCGCGGAGGCCTTCCCGTTCCTGCTCAAGGCAATGGGCGCCCTCGTGTTGTGGTTCGTGGGACGTGCCATCATCAGCACCTTCCGGCGCGTGTTGAACCTGACGCTGCAGAAGCGGCAGTTCGACGCCACGCTCATCCGGTACATCGAGTCGCTCTTCGCGGGCTCCCTCACCATCCTGCTGCTGCTGGGCATCCTGGGGATGATGGGGTTCGAGACCACCTCGTTCGCCGCGCTGCTGGCCGCCGCGGGCATCGCCATCGGCACGGCGTGGTCCGGGCTGCTGTCCAACTTCGCCGCGGGCATCTTCCTGCTGGTGCTGCGGCCCTTCCGCGTGGGCGATGAAATCTCCGCCGCCGGCGTCACGGGCCTGGTGCAGGAGATCGGCCTGTTCGCCACCACCATCGACACGGGCGACAACCTGCGCATCTCCGTCGGCAACAACCGCCTCTTCAGCGACAACATCGTCAACTACAGCCACCACCCCCACCGCCGCGTCGTGGTGAAGGTACCGCTGACGCACGGCGGGGACATCCATGGGCTGATGAAGGCCTTCCGCGAGCGCGTCGTGGTGGTGCCCGGCGTCCAGGCCGCGCCCGTGCCCAGTGTCGACGTGGCGGAGTTCACCGCGCAGGGGCCCGTCATCGCCATCGGCGTGCACTGCAAGCCCACCCAGGCGGGGGCCGTCCAGGGCGCCGTGTCGCTCGCCGTGGAGGAGACGCTCATCGCCTCCGGCTACGTCGTCCTCGCGCCGGCGGCCCTGCCCCTGCCCCTGCTCTCCAGGGCGGGCTGAAGCAAGGTTCCGGGGCGCCCCTGCGAGGAACGAGGGGCGCTCCCAAGCCCGGTGGAGGCGCTCAGCGCGCGTTCACCGCGGCGTTGCTCGCGGCGATGGCCGCGTCGGCCCAGCGCTTGCCGACGGCCGCGTACCCCGGCGCCTGGACGAACGGCGGCAGCATGTCCTCCGACGTGCGCTCGTTGTGCATGTTGAGCGGCCAGATGTCCTGGGCGGCGCAGGCCAGCCGGATGGCCCTCCAGGACAGCCCCGCCGCCTCCATCACCCGCAGGTAGTCGTCCCGCTCCAGGCTCCTGGCCGCGTTCGCGAAGATCTGCGGCCGCATGGCGCGCGTCGCCGGCTGCACGGGCCACCAGTCCTTGCTGCGCCGGCGGTACTCCTTCACGTCCGCCTCCCGCAGGGCCGCCAGCCGCTCCCGGAAGCTCGCCTCCGTGTCCGTCATCAGCGCGAGCGCCTTGTGCCCCATGGCCGCGTAGAACATGTCGCTCGAGTCGTCCTTGCGTGCCTGGGGCCCCACGAACGCGACGTACTCCCGCGTCGCCGCGAGCAGTTCCCGCTCCGCGTCCTCCACCGTGGGCACCGCCGCCGAGCGCGTCTCCGGCACCTCGCGAAAGCCCTCCTCCTGCGACGCGGCGGACTGGGGAGTGGGGCCCGGCCACGGGAAGACGTAGCGGTACCAGACCACCCGGTCCGGGAACACCAGCGCCAGCTCCGGCAACCGGGGCGGGGAGTCCGGCGGATCGTACAGCACCCAGATGGAGGGATCGGAGAGCAGAAGCGAGCGGATGGCCACGAGCCCCCGCGCCTTCATCAGCTCGAACCACGAGTCGAACGACGGCGCGAAGCCCCCGTCCACCTCGAAGCCCCGGAAGACCTCCGGGTTGCGCACGAAGGAGCCCGCCCACGGGTCCTCGAGCATCAGCGCGCGCACCGGGCGGCCCTCGAGCCGCGCGTTGCCGACGATGGCCGCCTGCCAGGCATACACATGAACCGGGTTGATCATCCCAGGGACTCTAGCGCGCCCTCCCCACGACTGGGATTCGCGCGAGCCTCACCCGGCCCCGCAATGACAGCCGCCAGAGGGCGAGGAACTCCGCCCCCTGGCGACTCGAGTCTTAGACAGGCACCTCAGGTGCCCGAACAAGGACTACACCGCGTAGGCGGCGTCCAGCACGGGCATCGTGGGCAGCGGGAGAGAGCCACCACAGCCACGGGGACCACCACGAACCTTGGTCTTGATCTGCATGACGAGCTCCTATCGAGAACGGCTTGGGTTGGAATCAGTCAGGAAGACTGAGGACTACGGGATCTGCGTGATGACGCCGCCCGTGGTGCGCACGGGGATCGCAATACCACCGCCACAGCCACGGGGACCGCCACGAACCTTGGTCTTGATCTGCATGATGGACTCCTCGGAATCAGGTGTGAGTGAAGTCAGCTCGGGATGCTGACGGAGGACTACGGGATGGCCGCGAGCGCGTCGGAACGCACCGCGATGATCACGCCACCACCGCAACCACGGGGACCGCCACGAACCTTGGTCTTGATCTGCATGATGAGCTCCTGGTGAGGATGACTCCATCGCTGGAGTCGGATTGAGATGAGACAGCGCCGACTACGGCAGCTGGGTGCGAACCGTGCCGGTCAGCACGGGCAGCGAACCACCGCAACCACGGGGACCGCCACGAACCTTGGTCTTGATCTGCATGATGTCTGCTCCTGGTGAAAGACCGCGTTGGATGAACCGGTACGGCGGACGACGACTACGGCAGCTGCGTGCGGACCTGGTTGGTCAGCACCACGCCACCACCGCAACCACGGGGACCGCCACGAACCTTGGTCTTGATCTGCATGGTACGCTCCTGGATGTACTGCGTTGACACCAGACACCCGACCCATGGGATTGGATGCCTGGAAGGCGTTGATGAAAGCTCGTGAGTCTACGGACGACGACACCTTTTGGTTTCTTCGGTGCCAGCCAATCTATACACACCCCTCTGACACGCGAGTCTCCAAGGTCACCCGCTGTCCCGCCTCCCCCGCGGCCGGCGTTCTCCCGGCCCCCTCCACAACCCGCGCTGCCCGCCGCTATTCCCCGTCCACCCAGCCATTACGCGGCTCCCGATTCGCCATTGCGTGCGATTCACCGTTCCCGGTCCGCATCGGAAGTGGAATCATTAAAGGCGGGTGTAATCGGCCAGTCAAGTCACCACGCAAAGAATGCAGCGAAAGTCTTTGTAACCTCTCACGCCACAGCCAATCTCAGACTTCGCGAATCGGAAGAAAATACAGGCGGTGTCGCGAGGCATGAAAAAATCGCCAGCGAGCGATGTTCCGCCCACTGGCGATTTCGAGCTTCGTCCGAGCGAGTCAACGCCCGGGGACGAAACTACGGGAGCTGCTGGAGCACGTCGTCGTACCAGATGCTGATGCCGCCGGGGCCGCAACCACGGGGACCGCCACGAACCTTGGTCTTGATCTTCATGTGTCTGCTCCTGGTGATTGAGTCACTACGGTGAAACAACGACAGCAGGGACGACTACTCCAGAACGGTGTCGTACCAGATGCTGATGCCACCCGGGCCACAGCCACGGGGACCGCCACGAACCTTGGTCTTGATCTTCATGATGTCGCTCCTGGTTGAACCGCGTTCACCCCAGACGGCACGGTTGCCCATGCACACCCGGAGTAGAATCATTAAAAATCGATGAAAATTGGGAGTCAAGCCTTCAACTGAAAAACCCGTCATCCCAAGTAGATCCGGAGACTTGGACAAATGGTGCAATTTATCGAAACCTGAGAGACCCCTGGGTCAAGAATCCGCGTGGGACCGGGACGGGTTCACGCGAACCGGTTACAGGGGGCTGTTCCCGGACGCGGCGGAGGGGCGCCTCGTCGCTGATACGTGGAGACCGCATCACGCCCCGCGTCGCAATGTCCTGAAAACATGTTTTAGCCATTTTATGAGCCCTATCCCCGAGATAGGACTGACCTGGACAACCCTTGACACGTCGGCCCGACGCGACCCGCGCGTCGCGTGGCTTCGGGCCTGGCTGGATTGTCCATTCACGAAGGCGAGGAGAAGACAATCGCCGGCCAGGCGAGGGCGCGATGACGGGACGCGCAAGGCGTGGGGAGGCGGCCCCCTTGGCTTTGCCGCGCGTCAGTCCGCCGGGCGAGGATGGGCGCCGACCACCGGGAGCGTCCCGGGTGGAAGGTCTGGCGGGGAGTCCGTCTGTTCCACGGTGATGAGGTAGGCTTCGCTCATGAGAGTTGGTGAAGGAATGTTCCCGCGCACCGTGCGCGCGCTGCTGCGGGGACGAGGGCGCTCGGCGCTCTGGTTGTTGCCGGTGGGGCTGTTCGCCGTCTGGGGCGTGTGGTTCCTGCGAGCGAGCATCACCGTCTATGAGCCCAGCGTGCAGGCGCGGCTGGAGGTCCACCGCGAGGTGTACGCCGTGGACGCGCCGGTGGACGGGCGGCTGGTGAAGACGCGGGTGGAGCTGCACCGGCAGGTGCGCGCGGGCGAGGTGCTCTTCGAGCTCGCCCACGAGCAGGAGGCGCGGCAGCTGGCGGAGGCGGAGGCGCAGCTTCGGGGCCTGGGGCCGCAGCTGGCGGCGGCGCGCGCGGAGCTCGAGGTGGAGCAGGGCGCGCTCGTGGCCCAGCAGGAGCGCGGCGCGGCGGGCGTGGAGGAGGCCAAGGCCCGGCTGGTGGAGGCCGAGGCGCTGGCGCGCCGGGCGCTCGAGGAGAAGTCGAGCGCGGAGCAGCTGCACTCGCGCCAGTTGATCAGCGAGTCCGAGTGGAGCCGCGTGCGCACCGAGCTGGAGCGCGCCCAGGCGTCCGAGCAGGCCTCCCGCGCGGCGCTCGCGCGCGTGAAGATGGATGGGACCATGCTGGCCACCGAGCGGCGCATCCGGGCCGCGGCGCTCAGGCGGGACATCGCCGAGCTGGAGGCCGCCGAGAGCGTGGCGCAGGCCTCCGTGGAGCGGCTGCGCGAGGAGCTGGAGCGGCGCGTGGTGAAGGCGCCCGCCGACGGCATCCTCGGCGAGACGAGCCCGGTGCGCGTGGGCACGCAGGTGAGGGCCGGGGACCGCATGGCCACCGTCGTCGCGGGCGGCGACGTGCGCATCGTCGCGCAGCTGTCCCCCGCCACGGCGCTGGGCCGGGTGCGCGCGGGCCAGACGGCGCGCATGAAGCTGGAGGGCTTCGCCTGGACGGAGTTCGGCATGGTGCGCGCCACGGTGGTGGCGGTGG
Organism: Myxococcus fulvus; assembly: GCF_900111765.1. The sequence continues at coordinate 259,730 of NZ_FOIB01000010.1, read as the reverse complement.
CGAGCGAGGCGCGCGACGGGCTGGTGCGCGTGGAGCTGTCCGTGGACGAGATGCCGGTGGGCATCCCCCTGGAGCACGGCCTGCCGGGCACGGTGGACATCGCGGTGGAGGACTCCACGCCGCTGCGGCTGGTGCTGCGCTCGCTGGGGCGGGGGCTGGAGGCGCCGGCGCGCTCGCGCCCGCTGCCGCCGCGCTCGTCGGGGGATTTGGAGATGTCGCGGGGCGGGAGCTGAGGCATGGCGGGCACACGAAGGCTGCTCATCCCCGAAGTCATCCAGACCTCCGCCATGGACTGCGGTCCGGCGGCCCTCAAGGCGCTCTTCGACGGCTTCGGCGTGTCCGTCAGCTACGGCCGTCTGCGCGAGGCCTGCCAGACGGACATCGACGGGACGTCCGTGGACGTGCTGGAGGAGCTGGCCGGCAAGCTGGGCCTGGAGGCCACCCAGGTCGTCCTGCCGCGCGACCAGGTGCTGATGCCGGAGACGAAGACGCTGCCGGCCATCATGGTGGTGCGTCTGGCGGACAGCAACCTGCACTTCATCGTCGTCTGGCGCCGCATCGGTGACCGGGTGCAGATCATGGACCCCGCGCTGGGACGGCGCTGGGTGTCGCTGGCGGAGCTGATGGACCGGCTCTACGTCCACGCCCTGCCCGTCCCGGCGGAGGCCTTCCGCGACTGGGCCGGCACGGACGAGTTCCTCGCCGGGATGCGCCTGAGGCTGCAGGCGCTCGTGGACAAGGCGCTCGCGGCGAAGCTGCTCGACGAGGCCCTGGCCGACGCGAGCTGGAAGGGCGTGGCGTGCCTGGACGCGACGACGCGCATGGTCCAGACGCTGGTGGACGGCGGCGGCGTGGAGCACGGCGAGTCTTCCGCGCGCTTCCTGGAGCAGCTGTTGAAGGAAGTGCGCGTGGCCCTGGAGGAGGGCCGCGCCGAGCAGGTCATCCCCGCCACGTACTGGACGGCGGTGGGCGCGGCCGACGGCGAGGAGGTGACGTTGCGCGGCGTGGTCTGCATCCTCGCCCGGGGGCTGCGCCAGACGCGCGACGAGGACGAGGAGCCCTTGTCCGCGGACCTCAAGGCGGCGCTCTTGGAGCCCCCCACCCGCCCGCTGCGCGAGCTCATCGGGCTGATGCGCCGGGACGGCCTCTTGGCCCCCTCCATCCTCGCGGCCATCGCGCTGACGGCCGCGGTGGGCGGCTTCCTGGAGGCGCTGCTCCTGCGCGGCATCATCGACGCGGGCCGCTACCTCACCACCCAGGAGCAGCGGCTGGCGGGCATCGTGACGCTGCTGGTGTTGATGGGCGTGCTCTTCACGCTGGAGCTGCCCCTGGCCATGGGGACGCTGAAGCTGGGCCGCCGCCTGGAGGTCCGGCTGCGGCTGGCGTTCCTCGACAAGATTCCGCGGCTGGGGGACCGCTACTTCAAGAGCCGGCTCGTCTCCGACATGGCGCAGCGCTGCCACGGCATCCACCAGGTGCGCAGCGTGCCCACGCTGGGCGTCGGCGTCCTGCGTGCCACCTCGGAGATGCTGGTGACGCTGGGCGGACTGGTGTGGCTTGCCCCCGGCAGCGCGCCGCTCATCGTGCTGGGCGGGGCCATGGCGCTCGCGGTGCCGCTGCTCGCGCAGCGCTCGCTCCTGGAAGCGGACCGGCGCATGCGCGACTTCGACGGCGTGCTGTCGCGCTTCTACCTGGACGCCATGCGGGGCGCCGTGGCGCTGCGAGCACACCGCGCGGAGCTGACCCTGCGGCGCGCGCACGAGGAGCCCCTGCACGAGTACGTGGGCGCCGCGCGCACGCTGCTGGGCCGGGGCATCCTCACCGACACCCTGTCCATGCTGGCGGCCACCGGAGGCTCGGTGGCCATCGTCCTGCACGCCGTGTCCCAGGGCATCCAGCCCGGCGCGGTGCTGCTGCTGGTGTACTGGGCCCTGGCGCTGGCCACGGTGGGCAAGCAGCTGGCGGACGCGCTCCGGCAGTACCCCGCCGCGTCGTCGCTCACCGGCCGACTGATGGAGCCGCTGCTGGCGCCCGACGAGGTGGGCGCGGGCCTGGAGACGGTGGAGGAGCCCTCTGCCTCGACGCTCGCGGGCCAGCCCCGGGGCGTGGGCTTCACGCTGGAGCAGGTGGAGGTCAAGGCCGCGGGCTTCACGGTGCTGCAGGGCATCGACATGACGGTGCGGCCCGGTGAGCACGTGGCCATCGTCGGCCCGTCGGGCGCGGGCAAGTCGTCGCTCGTGGGCATCCTGCTGGGCTGGCACCGCCCGTCCTCCGGGCAGGTGAAGGTGGACGGCGAGCCGCTCAAGGGCCAGACGCTGGCGAGCCTGCGCCGGCAGACGGCGTGGGTGGAGCCCGAGGTGACGCTGTGGAACAAGTCGCTGGTGGACAACCTGGCCTACGGCGTGGAGACGGGCGAGGTGCTGCCGCGCGTGGGACAGGCGCTCAGGTCCGCGGACCTCATCGAGTTCCTCGACAAGCTGCCCCAGGGGCTCCAGACGCGCCTGGGCGAGGGCGGCAGCCTCCTGTCCGGCGGCCAGGGGCAGCGCGTGCGCCTGGGACGGGCGCTCTTGAGGCCCGGGGTGCGGCTGGCCATCTTCGACGAGCCCTTCCGCGGCCTGGAGAGGGACAGGCGCGCGGCGCTGCTGGAGCGCTCCCGGCAGGAGCTGGAGGGCGCCACGATGCTGTGCATCATGCATGACATCGCGGAGACGCTGACGTTCGACCGGGTGCTGGTCATCAAGGGCGGCCAGCTGGTCGAGGACGCCAACCCGCGCGAGCTGGCGAAGCGGGAGGACTCCGTGTACCGCTCGCTGCTGGACGAGGAGGAGCAGATGCGGCGGGCCCTGGGCGGCCAGGGTGGCTGGAGGCGGATGATGCTGGACCAGGGACAGCTCGCCGAGCAGCCCCCGGAGACGAAGCGGGGTGCGGCATGACGCGCGCTTCCGAGGAGAGGGCGGCGCGGCCCGCGGAGCCCCTGGCGGGGCTGGTGTGGCCCATGGCGCGCGGCGCGGAGGCGCTGGAGGCGCTGGCGCGCTCGGCGGGCCTGCCGCTGCCGCGGACGCGGGCGAAGGTCGTCGGACAGGCGCCCACGGACCCGAACCGGCTGGGCGAGTGGCTGGACGCCGCCGCCCAGTCACAGGGGCTGGAGCTGGACCTGGCGTATACGCGCCACGGTGAGGTGGAGAAGGCGCTCTTGCGCGCCTCCCCTGCCCTCCTGGACGTCGTCACCAGCGAGGGCGTCCAGGTGGCGGCGCTCCTGCGCGTGTCCGCCTCCGGCCGCACCGCGCGCGTCATCGCGCCGGACGAGACGGAGCGCGACGTGCCCCTGGCGTGGCTCACGTCCGGGGTGCAGGCCCTGGTCGAGGGCACCCAGGCCTCCACGGTGGACCGGGTGCTGTCGCGCGCGGCGATGCCGGAGCCGCAGCGGCTGCTCGCGCGGCGCGCGCTCCTGGGCGCGCAGCTGGCCAACACGCACCTGGTGGCGTCGCGCACGCTGCGGCTGCCGCCGGGCGCCCGGCTGGTCCACCACCTCAAGGCCCTGTCCACCGCGCCGCGGCTGGCGCTGGTGCTGGTGCTGGCCATCCTCATCCAGGTGTGCGTGCTCAGCGCGTGGTGGCTGATTGGCCGGGGCGCGTTCGAGGGCCAGCTGGACCACGGCTGGCTGTGGGCGTGGGCGCTGATGGGGCTGACGGCGGTGCCGCTGCAGGCGGCGCTGGCGTGGACGCAGGGCTCGCTGGCGTTGGACTTGTCCGCGCTGCTCAGGCGCAGGCTGCTGGCGGGCGCGCTGGCCATGCCGGTGGACGAGGCGAAGCGCGGCGGCATCGGCGAGTACGTGGGGCGGACCTTCGAGAGCGCGGGCATGGAGCAGATGGCGCTCGCCGGCAGCTTCACCAGCCTGCTCGCGGTGGTGGACCTGACCCTGGCCGGCAGCGTGACGCTGTCGGGCCCCGCCGGCATGCTGGGGCTCGTGGCGCTGGGCGGCTACTGCGTCCTGTTGGGCGTGCTCGTGGCGCGCCAGTCGCTGCTGTTCCGGGGCTGGACGGAGGCGCGCGTGGTGATGACCCACGCGCTCATCGAGCGGATGCTCGGCCACCGCACGCGGCTGGCGCAGGAGCAGCCCTCGCGCTGGCACGAGGAGGAGGACCAGGAGCTGGCGCGCTACTCGGACGCCTCCGAGCGCTGGGACGCGGGCACCGCGCGGGTGACGACGCTCGCGCGCCGGGGCCTGTTGCCCGTGGCCATCATCGCCATCCTCCCCGGCGTGCTGGCCGGCGCGAACACGGCGAGCATCGCGGTGGGCGTGGGCGCGGCCCTGTTGGGTGCCCGCGCGGTGATGTCGCTGGCGGTGGGCGCGCTGGCGCTCATGGGCTCACGGGTGCTGTTCTCCGCGGTGCGCCCCATGCTCGACGCGGCCCGGCTCTCCGGCGCCGCGGGCGACCAGGACGGCAAGGACGCCGCGCCCCAGGTGACGCCGCTCGCCGCCACCGAGGCGCCCTCCAGGAGCCAGGCGCTGCTCGAGGTGCGCGACGTGTACTTCAAGCACCCCGCCTCGCCGCGCGCGGTGCTCGAGGGCGCGTCCGTGGTCATCCATCCCGGAGAGCGCGTGCTGCTGGAGGGCGCGTCCGGCTCCGGCAAGTCCACGCTCGCCTCCATCCTCACGGGCCTCAGGCGCCAGGGCTCCGGCGTGGTGCTGCTGCGCGGCCTGGACATGTCCACCTGGACTCAGGACGGCTGGGGCGCGCAGATCGCCGGCGCGCCGCAGTTCCACGAGAACCACATCATCTCCGGCACGCTGGCGATGAACCTGCTCCTGGGCCGCGCCTGGCCTCACACCCAGGACGACGTGAAGCTGGCGCGCGAGCTGTGCGAGGAGCTGGGCCTGGGGGACTTGCTGCAGCGCATGCCCGCCGGAATCCTGCAGATGGTGGGCGAGCGCGGCTGGCAGCTGTCCCACGGCGAGCAGAGCCGCATCTTCGTCGCGCGCGCCCTGCTCCAGCGCGTCCAGGTCGTGGTGCTCGACGAGGCCTTCGGCGCGTTGGACCCGGTGACGATGCGCAAGGTGATGGCGTGCGTCGAGCAGCGCGCGCCCACGCTCATCGTCATCGCCCACCCCTGAGGGGATTCGAAGCGCCGTCCGCGGGCCCGGGACACGGCCCGCGGGCGGTGTAACCCCTCCGGCACGGCGCCACGCGCCCACGTCACCGACGGGCCCTGGAAACACGACGGCCGCCAGCGAGCTTGAGCCCACTGACGGCCGAAGGACTGGCTACGAGTCCGACTCAGACCTCGTCGTACCAGATGCTGATGCCACCCGGGCCGCAACCACGGGGACCGCCACGAACCTTGGTCTTGATCTTCATGGTGTGTGCTCCTGGTGAAAGTCTGGAATCAGACTTCGTAGTAGATGGAGATGCCGCCCGGACCGCAACCACGGGGACCGCCACGAACCTTGGTCTTGATCTTCATGGTGTTTGCTCCTGAGGTGCGAGGCTGGAATTACAGCTCGTAGTAGATGGAGATGCCGCCGGGACCACAGCCACGGGGACCGCCACGAACCTTGGTCTTGATCTTCATGGTGCTTGCTCCTGGTGTTGTGATGCGTGAACGACGACTCCGAGCGACGACTACTCCAGCACTTCGTAGCTGATGCCACCGGGGCCACAGCCGCGAGGACCACCACGAACCTTGGTCTTGATCTTCATCGGATTTCTCCAGGTGAAAAAGAGGAACGGGTTCAGCGGTTCAGCGACAACACAGCTCAGACAGCGATGACGCCGCCACAGCCACGGGGACCGCCACGGACCTTGGTCTTGATCTGCATGTGCTTGCTCCTGGTGAGAGGTTGAGGACCTCAGCTACTGCACAGCTCAGACAGCCTTGACGAGAACGCCGCCGCCACAGCTACGGGGACCGCCACGAACCTTGGTCTTGATCTGCATGTGCATGCTCCTGGTGAGAGGTGAGAACCTCAGCGACAGAACGACTCAGACAGCGATGACGACCCCACCACCACAGCTACGGGGACCGCCACGAACCTTCGTCTTGATCTGCATGGGGCTTCCTCCAGGACTCCGAGGCATCAGCACCAATCGCGACAGTTCAGCTAACTGACGTTTTTGGCTTCTCCGATATAGGTCGGTGAAACATGTGAGTCAAGCTTCCCGGGCCTGAAACATTCCATCATGCCTCCAGGCCCGGGAGTGAAACACCGCGTCATCTCACGCGGCCACGGCGCGGGGGTTTCCCGGGGTGATGGTGACGGACGCGACGTCGTCCTGGATGGTCAGCCCCAGCTCCTCGCGGAACACCTCCATCAGGTAGGGCAGCACGCCGATGGTGGCGAAGCGCAGCCGGTGGTGGATGGAGAGGTCCAGGTTGGTGAAGTGGCGCTGGGGGTGCTCGCGCTTGAGCAGCTTGTTGACCTCACGCTGCACGTTGTCGAGCGTGCCCACGGCGGAGCGCTCGATGGTGATGTAGTCGGCGAGCACGTCCGCCAGCCGGTCGGTCAGCTCCGGGTTGGCGCCCTCGGGCGCGGGGGCCCGCTCGCGGAACAGCACGCGCAGCTGCCGCACGGTCTCTTCGTGCACGGCGTCCTTGGCCGGCGCGAACACGTCCGAGATGTGCTGCAGCTTGTCCTCGGAGAACCCGCGCAGGCCGCGCTGGGCGCGGTCGTACATCTCCACATAGCGCGCCTTGGCCCAGGCGCGCTGGACCTCGGTGTGCTGGCGCGTGGGCTGGATGGTCTTCCAGTCCTTCTCCAGCCGCTCGCGCAGCCGGCCCCAGCCGGTGGTCTTCGGGGCCTCGGCCTGGAGGATGATGTCGCGCAGCTTCTCGTAGGTGTGACACATGTGCGCCCAGAGCGTGAACTGGAGCGAGTACAGCTGCAGGCCGCGCAGGCCATAGTCGAACGCGGCGGGAATCTCCTCCAGCCACGACGGTTCGGGCAGCGGCTCGCCCGCCAGGGGCTTTCCGTCCAGCATGGTCGCGAAGAACTCCTCGACCATGTGCGGCGGGCCGGCGCACACGCCACGGGTGGACAGGAAGTGGTTGTCGCGCTCGGTCAGGTGCAGCAGCGACGCCGGGTTGATGGGCGTCTCGTACGGCATGGGCTGCTCGGGCAGGAACATCAGGTAGATGCTCACCATGCGCACGCCGTCGGTGACGCGGAACACCGACGACAGCAGCGGGTCCAGCGTGCCGTTGGGGACGGGGTTCTCGCCCCGCAGGAGCATCATCGACGGCAGCGCGAGCACCGCGCAGCTGAATGCGTGCAGGTCGCCGATGCGCCACTGGCCGTCGGGCAGCAGCGGGTAGCGCTTGAGGAACTCGTCGCGCAGGATGAGCATCGCCTGCAGCGAGGGCTTCCAGACCTTGGTCATGGACTTGAGCGCCGTGACGTTCATCAGCGCGTCGTCGCGGAAGCGGCTGCCCGGGTACGGGCACATGCGCCACTCGGTCTCCATGCGCATGCGCATCGAGTCCGGGAAGACGTTGTTCTCGCCGATGTGGCGCCCCTCCGCGTCCAGCGCCGCGTGCGCCGCGCGGTGCACCGGCAGCATCGCCTCCAGGAAGCCGAACTCCATGGGCCGGCCCACCAGCTGCTTGAGCACGCCCTCCGTGTCGGGGTTCCACCACAGGGGGGAATCGGGCGCGGGGCGCTTGGCCTCCGCCGCCATGATCATCTTGTGGTAGTCGGTCTCCGCGGCGAGCTTGGGCGCCTCGCGCGACAGGATGTTCTCCGAGAGCAGGTGCGCCAGCAGCTCCTGCACCCGCTCCCACGGCAGCGGCTCACCGGTGGACCAGCGCGTGGCCATGCCCGCCATGAAGCTGTCCTGCTTGAGCAGGTTCTCGCCGAAGGCGTGCAACTCGGGCTCCTCGATGCTGATCTCCTTGAGCCCGTAGTAGATGCGCAGCTCGGTGGTGCCCTCTTCCGTCTGCACGTACTCACTCATGAACCGGCGCCGCATGGGCAGATACAGCGTCTCATGCGGGTCGATGGGCACGGCTTGCTGACTCATGCGACTGCTCCTGGGGAGAAACCCGTTGTTCAGACCTGACGCCAAGGTCAGGAACTCTTCCACGAGGCCCCCGGAGCATCAAGCGAGCCCCGGGAGTCGAGACAGCACCCATTTTGACATGAGCCCTGACATCCGCGTTCCAGCCGGGTAGCCAGGGCCTCCCGCGCAAGCCTTGCATCGGGGAGTGCCAGAAAGGGCGAGGCCACCCAGGGACAGGAGTCTCCCGTGGGTGGCCTGGCCTATCGCGAGAGACGGCAGTGCGTCAGTTGCAGACGCCGATGCCGGAGCGGCCGGTGACGGGCAGCGTCTCGCGGTTGGGGAACGTCAGCTCCGGGTGGTCGAACGGCGCGCGGTAGGTCTTGACGCGGCAGTCCGTGAGGGCGTTGCGCAGGAAGTCCACCAGCGCGGAGCGGTCGCTCGCGGTGAAGACGCGCGGGACGATGTCCAGCGACTTCTCCGGGTTGGCGAAGTCACCGCCGCGCTCGTAGAAGTCCACCACGTCCTCGAGCGTGGGGTAGCCGCCGTTGTGGAAGTAGGGCGGGTTCAGGCCCACGTTGCGCAGGGTGGGCGTCTTGAACGCGCCCATGTCGAACGGGGAGAGGCTGACGGAGTTGGGCACGCCGCCGAAGACGCCCAGGTCGCCGCGCGCCAGGTCGTCCTCGGTGGGACGCACGCCGATGTTGTGGAAGCCCGTGTCGCCGCCGTCGCGGTTGAGGGGGCCGGCGATCTCATACCAGGACACCGTGGCGTCGGTCAGCATGGCGCCGGTGTGGCAGTTGATGCACTCGCCCTTGCCCACGAACACGGACAGGCCCTTGAGCTGCTTGGGCGTGAGCGCGGAGAGGTTGCCGCCCAGGAAGCGGTCGAACGGCGTCTGGTCCGGGATGAGCGTGGCCTGGTAGGCCTGGAGCGCCTCGCCCCAGAAGAGCGAGAAGGCGTTCTCGCCGACGTTCGCCAGCGCGTCGCCGAACGCGTCGCGAATCATCCGGTCATACGTGCAGGGCTCGCCGTTGCAGAGCAGGCCCGGGCCGTCCGGGTTCGCCATGGCGCCCAGCACGCTGTCGTTGACGGACACGCGCTGGTGGCGCAGCGGCTGACGCGGAATCAGCTTCGTGCCCAGGCTGTCGGGGCCGAGAATCTGACGGCCCGAGCAGCCCTGCTCGCTGAAGTTCGTCACGGGGCCCGTGGCCTGGGACGCCAGCGAGGCGCCCTCGATGCGCACCAGGAAGCCCTGGCCGTTGTTGCCCGAGTCGCCCCAGATGTTCACGCCGTTGAAGAGGACGTTCGCCTCGCCGCCCCAGAACTGGTTGCGGTAGAAGCCGGAGCCCACCACCGTCGGCGTGTGGCGCGGGCCCACCAGCCGGAACTCGTTGAACGGCTCGGCCGGCACCACCACGCACTGGTCCGCCGGGTTGTCCAGGTTGTCCATGTCCAGGCCGAGGAACGCGGCGCGGAACGGGCCCATGGAGCCCACGCGGTCATCGCTGGTGATCTTCGCCAGCGTGAAGTCCTGGCCGGGACCCGCGATGCTGTCGAACGTGTTGTCGAAGCCCGGGTGGATGGTGTTGTTCTTGCGGTCATCCGCGCCCGCGGCGAAGTGACAGCTGGCGCACGCCGTCTCGCCGTCACCGCTCGACTGGATGTCCCAGAAGAAGGCCTTGCCCAGCCGGATGGCCGCGGCCTTGTTGATGATGCGGCTGCCCACCGGCTGCGGCACCGGCTCATGAGACAGCGGACGCAGCGAGAACACGGCCATGCTGTCCAGCAGGGCCTTCGCATCCACCGCCACGTCCTCATTCTCGGCGGGGGAGGGCTTGGGAGGCTCGACCTGTCCGGCCGGCTCACACGCCGACAAGCAAACCGCCAGAGCAGACGAGAAAAGGCCGCGGTTCAACCAACCACTCACTCCGCGGGACCACGACGAACGAGCCATAGAGAATGCCCCCTTCTCAGAGCGTCAGGACTTGTATGAGGTTGGCGGAATCACCAGTGTCTCCAGTCTGACGGACAGTTTTATACCGGTTCCGCATTATTCCTGTCCAGGCGGCCCTGACCCAGGGTGCACTTCCAGCCTCAGCGTAATATCCGGGTAGTAATCGCTGGCGGATTGGAACGACCTCACCGGGTGGACGCGCTAAACCCGATGACGCGCCCTGTCCAGGGAGCCCGGGTCCACGGCCCTGACAGCCATTCTGGGAATGCGAGCCATTCGCATGACCAGACATGGAGCGAATGCCCATCACCCGGGGTGAATGCCTCATCCGGCGAGAATCGTGGGCGTGTAGCAAGGCGCGATACATGGCGCCCGTCGCCTGTGACGGTGGGCGCTACAGAGGGGCGGGCCGCGGAGGTGCAAAGGCTTGCTGATACAGAGGAGGTGAAACACGTTTGGGGGCGTTGGCGTGCGGGGTGCAGTGGACAGGAGCGCCGCCGGAGGGTGGGCATTCGGGCAGGGCCGGCACCGGATGCGAGAAGCCACTGGCGGAGCAGCGCATTCCCCCTATTGAAGAGGTAGGTCATTCCATGCAGCTGAAGATGATGAGCCGTCTGATGGCGGCCGCGCTCCTGAGTGTTTTGTCGGGCTGCCAGGGCGAGGAGCCCACGTCCACCGAGGGCGATGTCGCCGCCCAGGAGGCCGGTGCGAAGACGCAGTGCGTGACGCGTTTCGACGGCATCACGAGCTGCGCGCTCGGCAACGCGCAGCTGACCTCGACGGACAAGGGCCTGAACGTGACGGGCCTGCGCACCGCTCGCACGGACGGCGTGTCGAGCAGCTTCGGCCGCGCGGCCCGCTGGTCGCAGACGACGTCGGTGGCGCTGGGCTCCAGTGGCCAGTTGCAGTTGGAGGCGCGCTCGGGTGACCAGGTGGTCAGCACGCTGCGCGTGACGCCGGGCCGCGACGTGGACTCGGCCTTCGTGACGCCGACGTTCACCGGTTCGCCGGGCGGCTCCGGCTTCCGCATGAACATCTACCGCGAGGGCGTGCTGCAGGGCACGTCCACGCACAGCCCGAACGCGATGATCGTCTTCACCAACTGGCGGGACTTCTTCCGCTGGCTGGTGGCGGTCGCCGACTTCTACGAGCTGGACATCATCTGGAACAAGACGGGTGAGGCCACGGCCGAGAGCAACGTGGGCGCCTGCGGCTGGCAGATGACCACGCCGGGCAACACGTTCTCCGTGACGCTGGCGGACGGCACGGTGGTCACCGGTGACTCCTTCGAGTTCGTCGAGGAGATCGGCGACGGCCACTATCCGTACAACGGCTTCACGGGCATGGACGTGAAGGCGACGGGCAAGGGGCTCAGCATCCTGAGCGAGTCCTTCGTCCCGGCCGCGAAGTAGTCCCGAGTCCCATGCCGCGCAAGGCATGGGGCTGGCGCCGGGCGGTGCGTGCAGCACTTCGCCGCCCGGCGTCTTCATCGATGTTCCTGGAGAGCTCGCGATGAGACGGCGGCTGTACCTGCTGGGCATCCCCCTTGGAGCGATGGTGCTCACGGCCGTGTGGGCCCGGGCGGGCCGGCCTCCGCCGCCCCCTCCCCTCGTGCTCGGCGAGCTGCCGCTCGTGTCGGTGCCCGGCGAGGAGCTGTCCGGTGGTGGCGCGACGGTGAAGGACACGGGGCGCAACGCCTTCGGTCGCTCGCCGCCGAACCTGGACCGCGCGCGCTGGCCCCAGTTCCACATCGGCAAGCGGGTGTTCGACCGCGACTGGAGCGACCCCGCGCACGGCCCGGGGCTGGGCCCGCTGTTCAGCGCCAGCTCGTGCATGACGTGCCACGTGAAGGACGGGCGCGGACGTCCGCCCGAGTCCCCTTCCGAGCCCGTCGTGTCCATCGCGTTCCAGTTGGGCTCGGCCGACGGCCCGGGGCCGCATCCCGTGTATGGGGAGCAGCTCGACCTTCACCGGCTCGGCGGACTCCGGGGCGAGGGCACCGTGGTGGTGCGCCACCAGGAGTTCGCTGGCCGATTCGCCTCTGGCGAGCCCTATGTGCTCGCGCGGCCCGTCTATCAGTTCGAGCACCTGGCCCATGGGCCGCTCGGTGAGGGCACGCCCTTCTCGCCTCGCGTGGCGCCGGCGAACTTCGGACTGGGGCTGCTGGAGGCCCTCCCCGAGGAGACGCTGCTGGCCCGGGAGGACGCCGGGGACCGCGACCAGGATGGCATCTCCGGACGCGCCAACCGGGTCGAGGATGTGAAGGCGCGCGGCACGAGCATGGGACGGTTCGGGTGGAAGGCGAATCAGCCCACCCTGCTCCAGCAGGTGGCGCATGCGTTGGTGGCGGACATGGGGCTGACGAACGAGCTCTATCCGCGCGCACAGGAGGCGGAGGCCGGGGCGGCGCCGGGGGCCGTCGACGTGCGGGCCTATGACCTGGAACAGCTGATGTTCTACACGCGCCTGCTCGCGGTGCCGAAGCGCCGGGACTGGGAGGCCCCCGCCGTGCTGCGCGGCAAGGCGGTGTTCCGCGCCATCGGGTGTGCCGCCTGTCATGTCGACGAGGGGATGGAGACGGGAGACGTGCCCGGCTTCCCGGAGCTGTCCCGTCAGGTCATCTACCCGTACTCGGACCTGCTGCTGCACGACATGGGCGAGGCGCTGGCGGATGGACGGACGGATGGCCTTGCCACCGGCCAGGAGTGGCGCACGCCGCCCCTGTGGGGCATCGGCCTGACGGCGACGGTGAACGGCCACACGCGCTTCCTGCATGACGGGCGCGCGCGGAACCTCGAGGAGGCCGTGCTGTGGCACGGCGGCGAGGCGGCCCCCGCGCAGACGCGCTACACGCGGCTGCCCCGTGAGGACCGTGAGGCGCTGCTCGCGTTCCTCGGCTCGCTCTGAGCTTCAGGCACCACCGCTCGGCCCGTGAGTCAGGCGGGCTGTCGCGCGGGCTCGTGACGCTCGCAGCGCTTGCGCCCCAGCCAGTACGAGACGCCCAGCGCCGGCAACGCGAGCAGGTCCGTCACGTCCATCGTGTGCGCCACGGGCGCCAGGGACGGGACCGCGCGACGGGAGAGCGCCGCCCACGCCGCGCGCACCGGCCACTGCAGACTCCCGAGCCCCCAGCGCCAGGTCTCGGCCGCGGGCTCCCAGACCTTGATGGCGGTGAACACGCACGCCGTCAGCGCCACGCACGTCGTCAGCACCGCGAGCGACGGCCGGAAGTCGTCCCGCGCGCTTCGTCCCCTCGCCTGCTCCCAGAGTCCCTGCAGGAGCAGCGGGAACATCGCGAGCCCCGCCACGTCCGACAGCTTGCCCGTCCACCAGGACGGCCAACGCGCCTTGAACACGTGGTCATTCAGCACGAGCACCAACACCGCGCAGAACACCAGCGGATGCAGCAGCGTGTCACCCGGCACGCCCGCGGTGGCACGCGAGGTCCTCACGCGCTCAGCGAGGCCCCACGGTGAACTCGAGCCCCTGGGGCTCATTGTCCACCGTCTCGTCGAAGCTCACCTCGCCCACCAGCTTCCAGTCCACCTCCACCACGCCGTGGACCGGCGAGCCCTCCGCGAACGCCACGTCGAGCGTCGCCTCCCACTCGCACGGCTGCTGGAGCCGGCAGACATCCCCGTCCGACTCCGCGTCGAACGTCACCGCCGCCCCCTCCGACACCCCCAGCAACTGTGTCGTCGGCTTGAGCGGATGCGGCCCGAGGCGCAGCGTCGCCGTGAGACTCGGCGACGTCCGCGAGCCCCCCTCGTCGTGCGTCCAACGGGCGGAGAGCGGAGCGCGCATCGTCACCCACACCGTCTGCGTGGAGCCGTTCGGAACCGCCAGCCGCACCGGCAACACCACGCTGGCCGAGGGCGCGTCCGCCGTCAGCCTCAGTACGCCCGGCGCCGACTCCTCGACGCGAGGGCTCGGCGCGCTGCGCGACGTGGCCACCGAGGCGGCCGCCGCCACCAGCAGCGCGAGCCGGGCGGCCCACGCCCTGCCGCGCGAGGAGACGGGCCTGGAATCGCTCTGGGAGGACATGGAGTGCTCGGTCGACATGGTGGTGTGGGTGGCTTTCCCTCGGGCGCCGGCGCTCCCGCCCGAGCCCGCGCTGCCTGAGCAAGCCACGTACCACGCTCACGCCTCCAGGTGCGGACGACTCGGGCTCCCGGTGGAATCACGACTTTCATGTCAGCCCGAGGACGCCCGTGTCGCGAGTCGTCCTGGCCGCCCCGCCCCGAGGCCGCCTAGGGTGCGCCGCATGAAGAGCCACGCCACGCTCGTCTTCGCCGACGGAGCCTGCTCCGGCAACCCGGGCCCCGGGGGCTGGGGCGTCATCATCGCCACGCCGGACGGCCAGGTGACGGAGCTGGGCGGTCACGAGCGGGAGACCACCAACAACCGGATGGAGCTCACGGCCGTGGGCATGGCGCTGCGCCACCTGGAGGCCACGGCGGGCCCGCTGCGCATCCACACCGACTCCACCTATGTGATTCAGGGCATCACCAAGTGGGCGTTCGGCTGGAGCAAGCGCGGCTGGAAGACGGCCGAGGGCAAGGAGGTGGCCAACGCCCCCTACTGGAGGCGACTGATGGCGCTGCTCGCCCAGCGCAAGCAGACCCACTCCGGTGAGGCCGCCGCCGTCGAGTGGCACTACGTGCGCGGCCACGTGGGCGTGCCCGGCAACGAGCGGGTCGACGAAATCGCCGTGGCCTACTCGCGCGGCAAGGGCGTGCGGCTCTACTCGGGCGCGCTGTCCACGTACGACGTGGCCGTCCATGACATCCCCGAGGACACCTCGCTCCCCGAGGAGAAGCCCCGACAGCCCGCGGCCAAGGCGCACTCGTACCTGAGCCAGGTGGGCCGCAGCGTGAAGCGTCACGCCACGTGGGCCGCGTGCGAGCGCCGCGTCAAGGGCGTCTCCGACGCGCGCTTCAAGAAGACCAAGAGCCCCGAGGACGAGGCCCAGGTGCTCGCGGACTGGGGCGTCAAGCCCGGGGACGTTCAGTCGGAGGACTGAGGCCCGCCGCGCACCGCCGTGAGCAGCAGGTCGAGCTTCCCGCCGAGGAACGTGCGGAAGCCGTGCTGGTGCAGGTAGCGGCGGTAGAACGACAGGTCCTTCACGAGCAGGGACAGGTCCGACTCGCGCAGGTTGCGCACGCGGGCACCGTAGACGACCTCGCCGTCACGGAAGCGCGAGTTGGGGAAGCCGAGCACGAGCGTCGACTCGGACTCCAGATGCTCCTGTACCAGCGTCCGCAACAACGCGTGGTCATCCACCCCGGGGCTCTGCAACGTGCCCACGGACACCACCAGGTGGAAGCGCCCCAGCGCGGCGGGCAGCGCGTTGAGGTCCGCCACGTGGAAGGCGTGACGCGAGTCCGGGAAGCGGGCCCGCGCCTGGGCAATCGCGGAGGCGCTGTGGTCCACGCCCACGAAGGAGACGTCGGGCACCTCGTCCAACCAGGAGAACGCGTCCAGTTCGTCCCCGCGATTGACGCCCAGGTCCAGCACCCTCGCGCCCGCGGGCAATCTCACGCGCCCCAGCGCCTCCAACCACGGCAGCAGGAAGCCCGCGTCCTCCAGCTTCCGCACGCGCGCGAAGGCGGAGTCCGCCCCATACCGCTCCTCCGCGGGCACCGCCGCCTCCGGCCTCGCGCTCCCCGCGTGCCACGAGGCCTCCGCGCCCAGGGCCTCGAAGGTCAGCGCCACATGCGTGGCCTCCACGCCGCGCGGCGTGAGCAGCCGGCAGCCCAGTCCCTCCGCCAGGTCACACCAGTGGCGCAGCGGACGGTGCACGAGGCCACCCTCCGGCCCCACCCGCTCACCCGGATAGCGCCCGGCCCCGAGGTCCGGGTCCGGCACCTCGATGCGCACCCGGCCCGCCTGCGTGAGCCCCGCCTTCAGGTGGCGGAGGATGAGGATGAGCGGCTCGTCGTGGAAGCGGCGCGCGGGGAGCAAGGCTTCGGGGTGGCGGGACATCGCGCCGGCAGCGTACCTCGACGCGACGATTCAGGACGCGGTGCGTTGGCGCGCGTCCCTTTGACCAGGGCTCAACATCCCTCGCGCGCCCACCGGCCTCTCGACGACGCTCGCGTTGACGAGTCCGCGCTGGTCGCTTTCTCATATTAAGCATGAAAATCACGACCATCTCGATTGCATCCCTCGGCCTGCTCGTCACCGCGTGTGGCGGGGGGCTCGAGCCCGACGACGGCACACTCCAGACTCGCGAGCAGGCGGCCTTCTCGGGCGTGAACGGCGAGTACTGTCTGGTGAGCGCGTACAACTGCAAGCTGCAGGTGAGCGGAGGCAACCGCGTCCCCACGAACGACCCGGCGGACGACAACTGGGGGCTGGTGACGGGCGTGCCCATCCGCGACGGCAACGGCACCGTGGTGGGCACCAACACGCGCACGAGCGCCGCCTTCAACCACGGCCAGACGCGCACGTTCGCCGGGGAGCTGCACGCCTTCGCCGTCTCCACGTCCAACTCGAGCGCGGGGTGGCTGCCCATCTCCAGCATCCTGGGGCGCACGTCCTTCGAGCAGAAGGTGGGCCATGTCTCCGCCCTGGGCGCTGGGCTGGCGAAGCTGGGCTGCTACGCCGTGCGCAACACGCATGACCCGGTGCTCGAGTTCAAGAAGGTCGTCTACGACAGCGACGCCACCCACGAGCGGGCCGGAGACTACCTGCCGCTGGTGCGCGCCAACGGGCAGCGCTCCGTCAACCTGGTCTTCAACGTGCCCGGCATGGCGCTGGGCGGCCCCGCGGTGGACCACTTCCCCGCGGGCACCAAGTTCCAGCGCCTGGACGTGCCCACCGAGCACGGCGTGCCCTCCATCGACATCCCCCTCTGGGTCCAGGACAGCGTGGGCCGCTACCGCCAGCAGTCGGGGGAGATGAAGTTCCTCTACGGCTACGTCATCGCGGCCACCGGCACCAAGCGCAACGGCTGGATGGCCTACGACGCGCTCCAGGTCAGCTCCGGCTGTCCCTGAGCCGTTTGTCGCCCCGGCGGTCCGCGCTTCAGCTCACGCGGACTGCCGCTGGCTCAGCGCGACGCTGCCCAGGATGAGCGCTCCGGCGACCGCCATGGAGAGCGTCACCGGCTCGCCGAGCAGGAGCCACGCCCAGGCCACGCCGAACAGCGGCAAGAGGTAGGTGACGGTGACGGCGCGGGAGGCACCGATGCGCTGGATGAGCCGGTAGTACATCGCGTAGCCCAGCCCCGTGCAGAGCATCCCCAGCGCCGCGGCCGACAGCCAGGACACGCCGCGGATGGGCTGCGCGGGCCAGGTCGCGATGGCGAACGGCAGCGTCAAGAGCGCCGCGCAGCCCAGCGTCGCCGCCGCGACGGCGCCCGCCGGCACACCCTGCAGGTGCCTGCGCACCAGGTTCGCCGAGATGCCATAGAAGAAGGCGGCCGTCAGCGCGGCGGCCACGCCCAGGCCGGGGCTTGCGCCCTCAATCTTCCCGCTGGCGAGCACCACCACGCCCGCGAAGCCCACCACCAGCGCCACCCCACGGCGCGGGCCGATGCGCTCGCCGTAGAAGAGGAAGGCCACCAGCGCGGTGAAGAGCACCGTCATGCTGTTGCTGATGGCGCTGATGCCCGCGGGCACGCGCTGCGCCGCCCAGGCGAAGAGCGCGAAGGGCACCGCCGCGTTGAGCGTCCCCACCAGCGCGAGCTTGGGCCAGTGCGACGGGGTGAGCGCGGCGCGCGCGCGCAGCAGCAGGGGCAGCAGCACCAGCGCGCCCAGCACCAGCCGCACCGCCACGAGCGGCAGGGGCCCGAAGTCCGGCGCCGCGATGCGCATGAACATGAAGGACGAGCCCCACAGGGCCCCCAGCAAGCCCAGCTCCAGGAAGGTCAGCCAGGCACCGGACAACGTCGGGACGACAGGACGGACAAGCGAGGGTGTGGTCATGGGCGGTTCACCAGATGGAGCAAGGCACGAATCTGACTCCGGTCGCCCCCTTATGTGCTCCCCCGCTCCAGGAGTCACAACCGCAAGGTTTTGAGGTCAGCCACGAGTGTGATTTGAGGCTCGCATGACGCTTCCCACGGCGTGGCTGCCGGCCCTGGCGGCCTTCGAGGCGGCCGCGCGGCACCAGAACTTCGCCCGCGCGGGCCAGGAGCTGCACCTGACGGCCAGCGCCGTCAGCCACCACGTGCGCAAGCTGGAGGGGATGCTCGGCGTCACCCTCTTCCAGCGCCACGCGCGCGGCGTGGAGCTCACCGTCGAGGGGCGCCAGCTGGCGGACGCGGCGAGCGGCGCGCTGACGGACATCCATGACGTGGTGCGCGAGCTCTCCGATGCCCGGAGCGAGCGCCACCTGGTGCGCGTCACCACCATGCACTCCCTGGCGCACACGTGGGTGGTGCCCCGGCTGGGGGACTTCAACGCCCAGCATCCCCGCCTGCGCGTGCGCATCGACTCGGAGACGGCGCTGTCGCGCTTCGAGGAGGGAGGCCCGGACCTGGGCATCCGCTACGGGCTGGGCCACTGGCCCG
Source organism: Myxococcus fulvus (assembly GCF_900111765.1). The sequence continues at coordinate 241,261 of NZ_FOIB01000010.1, read as the reverse complement.
GGATGACCGCCCACGCGCTGATGCCCGACGCCATGTTCCCGGTGGCCTCCCCTCGCCTGCCCGGCGTCGACGAGGTGCGCACGCCCGCGGACATCCCCCGGCTGCCGCTGGTCGAGGACCTGGCGCGGCAGACCTGGCCGGACTGGCTGCGCGCCGCGGACGTCCACGGGGCCACGCTGGACGTGCGCCACAGCTTCAGCGACACCACCAACGCGATGCAGGCCGCCGTGTGGGGCCTGGGCGCGGCGCTCGCCCGGGAGCGCGTCTGCGAGACCTTCCTCGCCGATGGCAGCCTGCTGCGACTGCCCGGCCCCGCGCTGCCCACGCGCTATTCCTACTTCGTCGTGTATCCCTCCCACCGCCGACTGCGCACCGCGGCACGCGCCTTCATGGACTGGCTGCTGACCCAGCCCGGACGCCCCGCCCCGACGCGGGTCGCCACGAAGCCCCCGACGTTGTAAGCACCTGGACGCCATGCTCCATCCCATTCTCGACGCGCTCGGCCTCGGCGAGCACAACCCCGGCAGCTACCTCGGCAACGGCGAGTGGGCGGACTCCCGCTCGGAAGCCCCGCTGGAGGTCTTCAATCCCTCCAACGGACAACGGCTGGCCACCGTGTCGTCGGCGACGGCGGACGAGTACGAGCGGATGATGCACGCCGCGGCCCAGGCCTTCGTCGCGTGGAGGGCGCTGCCCGCGCCGCGTCGGGGCGAGGCCATCCGCCTGTGCGGCGAGGCGCTGCGTCGCCACAAGGACGCGCTCGGCTCGCTCGTGTCGCTGGAGATGGGCAAGGTGAAGGCGGAGGGCGACGGCGAGGTGCAGGAGATGATCGACATCGCCGACTTCGCCGTCGGCCAGTCGCGCATGCTCTATGGCCTGACGATGCACTCCGAGCGCCCCGGCCACCGGATGTACGAGCAGTGGCACCCCCTGGGCCTCGTCGGCATCATCAGCGCCTTCAACTTCCCGGTGGCCGTGTGGTCCTGGAACGCGTTCATCGCCGCGGTGTGCGGCGACGTGTCCATCTGGAAGCCCTCGCCCAAGACGCCGCTGACGTCCATCGCGGCCACGCGCATCTGCAACCAGGCGCTGAAGGCCGGCGGCTTCCCGGAGGTGTTCTTCCTGCTCAACGCCGCGGGCACCGCGCGCGCCGAGCGACTGGTGGACGACGCGCGCGTCGCGCTGGTGAGCTTCACCGGCTCGTCGGCCGTCGGGCGTCAGGTGGGCGTGCGCGTCGCGCAGCGACTGGGCCGGAGCCTGCTGGAGCTGGGGGGCAACAACGCCATCATCGTGGACGCCACCGCGGACCTGAAGCTGGCCATCCCCGCCATCGTCTTCGGCGCGGTGGGCACCGCGGGCCAGCGCTGCACCACCACCCGCCGCCTCATCGTCCACGAGTCCATCGTCGACGACGTGCTGGCCCGGCTCGCCAGCGCCTACGCCCAGGTGGAGAAGCGCATCGGAGACCCGCTGGAGGCCGGCACGCTCATGGGCCCGCTCATCGACCGGGCCGCGGTGCAGCGCTTCGAGGCCACGCTCGAGAAGGCGCGCGCCGCGGGTGCCCGCGTGGTGAGCGGCGGAAAGGCGCTGGAGCGCCCCGGCCACTACGTGCAGCCCACGCTGGTCACCGACGTGGAGCCGACCGACGCGTGGGTCCAGGAGGAGACCTTCGCGCCCATCCTCTACGTGCTGCCCTACCGCACGCTCGAGGACGCCATCGTCATCCAGAACGGCGTGCCCCAGGGCCTGTCGTCATCGGTGTTCACCAAGGACTTGCAGGTCGCCGAGCGCTTCCTGTCCGCCTCCGGCTCCGACTGCGGCATCGCCAACGTCAACATCGGCACGTCCGGCGCGGAGATTGGTGGCGCCTTCGGGGGTGAAAAAGACACCGGCGGCGGCCGCGAGTCCGGCTCCGACGCGTGGAAGGCCTATATGCGACGGCAGACCAACACGCTGAACTACTCGGACGCGCTGCCGCTGGCCCAAGGGATTCGCTTCGACCTGTGAGGGGCTCTCACCTATGCTCCCGCCGGGCCTTGGGGGCCCGGCGGTACACACAGGGAGACACAGCATGTTCGGGAAGCTCGCCGCGGACGCACTCGGCCTCAGTGACGTCGGCTCGGTCATCGCTCCGGCCGACTACGACAAGGTCGACGCGGATGACTATGTGAACCACGAGGACCAGGAGAAGATCTTCTTCCTCATCAAGTCCAAGTCCGACGAGTACTGTTTCACCAACAAGGCGCTCATCCATCTGGACGGCACCAGCGCCGCCAGCAAGAAGCGCATGCTGCGCCGCTTCACGTACGCCGCCAATCCCATCTCCAACGTCATGCTGGAGACGGCCGGCACCATCGACATGGACGTGGAGATCAAGTTCCGCCTGGGCAACCGGGACTACTCCATCGACGTGCACAAGAAGCAGTTGGAGCAGGTGAAGGACCTCTACAAGGCCCTGTTCCGCATCTCGGAGATGCAGCACGAGAACGAGCTGTCGCTCGCCCACGCCAAGACGAGCCTGGACGTCGCCTCCACCACGCTCGGCCGCGGCTCGGCCGGCGGCGCGCCCGTCGTCGAGTCCTTCAAGGAGCTCAACCAGGCCGCCTTCGCCTGGCTCACCGGCGCCCAGCAGAAGTACTGGGTGAAGGACTTCGGCGCCGTGTTCGAGCGCTACATCAAGGCCTGATACCGGCTGGATGAAGCCCGCCGCCGGCGCACCTGCTCGCCCGGCGGCCGGGCATGCTGCACGCCGCGTCTCCGGCCCCTACACCTGTCGTGGCGACAAAGACAGGCCCTCCCCGAATTCCTTGCAGAACGAGCGCCAATCGACGCGAGGGGCGGACGGGCCTCTCGTATGTCTTGAGAAATCGCTCTAGCGTGGGGCTCCCCAACAGGAGCGTTCGCGATTCTGAACCCGTCCTCCCAGACCGCCCCCGCCGGCTGGCACGACATCCTCGTGCGTCACCTCGAACCCCTGCTCGGAGGCTTCACCGCCAAGATGGCCATCCATACGGCCGCGTTGCGCGCCCTCAAGCGTCCGCCCGAGCAGGTCACCCTCCAGGACCTCCCGCAACTGCTCGAAGGCCTCAAGCCGATGCTCAACACGTTCATTGGCGCGCTGCACGCCAAGGTCATCCTCGCTGAAATCGCCACGTCGCTGGAGAAGGCGCGATGACGACGTCCTCGCGTTCCTCGTCCGTGGCGCCCTGGTTCGGCGCCGTCGTGGTGCTCCAGGCCGCGCACCTGTTCGCGGTGGCCAGCTCCGAGCCCGCGAAGCTGGGGTTGGTGCACGATGTCGCCGGGTGGTTGAGCGGGCTGCTCGCGGTGGGCGGCACGCTCGCGGCGGCCAGCGCGTTCGTCTCCGGAGACTACCTGCGCAAGGTCTGGGGCGGGCTCACGGCGGGGGCCGTGCTGTCCTTGGTCAGCGCGGCCTTGCGCAGCTACTGGCTGCACACCGTGCCGGACGTGCCCTTCACGGCGTCCCCCCTGTTGCCGTACCGGATGGTCGTCGTCGTGCTGGCCAACATCGCCACCACGTACGCGCTCGTCCTGCTGGCCATGACCTATCAGCAGTCCGGGCTGCAGCCGCCGTCCAGCCCGCGCTCGCGCGCGCTGTGGGCGGTGACGGCGCTGGCGGCGCTGGCCGTCGGGGTGCCGTCGCTGGTCACCGAGGTGCGCAACCTGGTGTCCGGCCAGAGCCCGGCGCCGTCGGCCGTCATCAGCCTGGCCTCCACGCTGGCGGACATGACGACCATCTTCCTGGTCGCCCCCATCCTGCGCGTCGCGTACATGCTGCGCGGAGGCAAGCTCGCCTGGGTGTGGTGGGCCATGGGCCTGTCGGGCGCCACGTGGCTGCTCTACGACGCGCGCGTGTGGCTGGCGGCGCTCCTGCCCGGTGACGAGGCGCTGGGCGCGGAGCTCTTGCGCACACTGCGCACGTCCGGGCTCGTGCTGCTCGGGCTCGCGGGTTGGTTCCAGCGCTCCGCCCTGGGGCCGCAGAAGTTCGAGGCGCCGGAGCCCTCGCTCCAGGCGTCCACCGGAACGCCCTGACGTCCACCGGGGGCACGGAAGAGTCCCGTGCCCCCGAGCGCTTCACCCGCTACGGCCGGGGACGAGAGCCCGCAGAGGGCGCCTCCGGCACCGCGGGCCAGCCGTTGGGCCAGGTGATGGCGTCCACCAGCATGACCCGCGCGGTGTGGGCGCTGTTCCAGGCGTGGTAGACCATGTACGTGTCTCCGCCCGGCCCGTTGACCACCGAGTTGTGGCCCGGCCCCACCCAGCCTCCGCCCGTCGCGAGAATCGGCGCGCCCGCCTTGGTGTACGGCCCCAGGGGGCTCGTGGCGCGGGCCACTCCGACAGCGTAGGTGCTGTTGTAGTACGCGTTACCACTGTAGAAGAGGTAGTAGTAACCGCCGCGCGCGACCACCCACGGCGCCTCCACCACGCCGCCCTCCCAGCCCAGGTTGTTGGTGATGAGCGTGCGGCGCGTGCCCACCAGCGACAGACCGTCCGCGGAGAGCGCCTGCCCGTAGATGGGCGTCTGCTGGCCCACCGCGTTGCCGTCCGCCTTCCACACCAGGTAGCCCGTCCCCGCGGCGTCCGTGAAGAACGTCGCGTCGATCATCCCCATGCCGGCATCCAGGATGAGGGGCCGGCCCAAATCGGTGAAGGGACCGAGCGCGCTCGTGGCCGTGGCCGCGCCGATGGCCAGCTTCCCGCTGGAGTGCCGCGCCGTGTAGTAAGCGATGAAGCGGCCGCCCACGCGGTGGATTTCGGGCGCCCAGAAGTCCCCGGTGGCCCAGGCCGGACGCGTGCCCGAGGGGAAGATGGAGCCGGCGCCCGTCCACGTCACCAGATCCGTGGAGACGCGCAGCGGGAAGGCGCTGGCCGCGCCGCCGGAGGTGCACGCCGCCACGTAGCGCGTGCCGTCGTGGATGACGCCCGGGTCCGCGCAGTCCGTGGGGACGACGGGGTTCTGGTAGAGCCCGCCGCAGCCCGTGTAGCGGAAGGACACGCCGCAGGCGTTGGTGCCGGTGAAGTACGGCCCCCACCCGTTGGACAGCACCGCGTACGAGTTGGGCGACGCATTCACGCAGGCGCGGTCCCAGAACACGCGCCCGCCGGTGTCGTCGTGCTGGGCGGGGTGGTTCGCGGGGTGGATCCACGCCGGGCCGTAGGTGACGCGCGTCGCGCACGCGGAGGCCCCGGGACAGTCCGTGTCCAGCGCGATGACACAGGCGTTGTGGCCGGTGAAGTACGGCTTCCAGCCGTTGGAGAGCACCGCGTAGGAGTTGGTGCCCTCGTTGACGCAGGCGCCGTCCCACGTCACCAGGTCCGAGGCCACGTCGTACTGGTTCGGATGGTTGGCGGGACGAATCCAGCGGTCGCCGTAGGTGATGCGCGTGGAGCAGGCCAGGGCCGCGGCGGATTGCTCCGGGGCCTGGGTGTCCTGGGGTGCTTCGGCGCCACAGCCCGCGCCGAAGGACAGGACGGAGGAGAGACAGCCAACGACGGACCACCACGGGGACCGCTTCATCGGACGACCTCCAGGGCACGACGGGCCACCTCGGCACCGCGCGCCGTGTGTGCACTGCGTGGGAACAGTCGGTCAGCGCTTCGGGGCGCCCGGGGCCTCAACCCGCGTCGGCGGCCTTCTTGTAGCGCAGGCGCTTGAGTGCCTCGAACCGCACCCTGTCTCTCGGGGGCGTCGTGGCCACCAGCCCGTCCAGCATCCGCTTCGAGCTCTGGTAGATCTCCTCGACGGCGACGTCGAACGCGTCCGTGTTCTGCTTCGACGGCTTGCGCGTCCCGGCGATCTTCCGGACGAACTGGAGCGCCGCCGCGCGGATGTCGTCATCCGTGGCGGGCGGGGTGAAGTTGAAGAGGGGCTTGATGTTCCGGCACATGCGCCAAGGGTAGACCATCCCGGTGCGGGTCCACCGAAGCCCGCGCGCTCCAGGACGGCGCTGCCCCCTCGCCGCGAGCACGGACGCTCGCTGGTCGACGCTTGCGCTGCATGGAGCGCGGAAGATTCCCGCGGGACTGGTCACGCCCTGCGGCGGGTGCAGTCCTGGGCGCGCTCCAGGAGCAGCGCCTGCTCGCGGGCATTCCGGGTCAGCGAGGCCGCCCGCTCGAACTCCTTGCGCGCCTCGTCGAAGCGCCCCAGCTTGCGCAGCAGGTCTCCGCGCACGCTCGGCAGCAGGTGGTAGTTCGCGAGCGTGGGCTCCGAGGTCAGCGTGTCGACCACGGCCAGGCCCGCCGCGGGGCCATAGGCCATGGACAGCGCCACCGCGCGGTTGAGCTCCACCACGGGCGAGGGCGACAGCCGCACCAGCACGCCATACAGCGACGCGATGCGCGCCCAGTCCGTCTCCTCCGCCGTGCGCGCCCGCGCGTGACAGGCGGCGAGCGCGGCCTGCAGCGCATACGGCCCCTGTGCCCCGCCCAGCTTCTCCGCGCGCTCCAGCGCCGCGAGCCCGCGGCGAATCAGCAGCTGGTCCCACAGGCCCCGGTTCTGCTCGAGCAGCAGCACCGGCTCGCCGGAAGGGCCCACGCGAGCCCGCGAGCGCGACGCCTGAATCTCCATCAGCGCGACCAGGCCGTGCACCTCCGGCTCCAGGGGCGCCAGCTCGGCGAGGATGCGCCCCAGCCGCAGCGCGTCCGCGCACAGCTCCGGCCGCATCCAGTCATCCCCCGCTGTCGCGGAGTAGCCCTCGTTGAAGACGAGGTAGATGACCTCCAGCACCGAAGACAGCCGCGCCGCGAGCGCCTCGCCGTGGGGCAGCTCGAAGGGCACCTTCTCCTCGGACAGCGTGCGCTTGGCGCGCACGATGCGCTGCGCGACGGTGGGCCCGGGCACCAGGAACGCGCGGGCAATCTCCTCCGTCGTCAACCCGCCGAGCAGCCGCAGCGTGAGCGCGACGCGCGCCTCCGTGGAGAGGATGGGGTGGCAGGCGATGAACATCAGCCGCAGCAGGTCATCGCCCACGTCGTTGTCGAGCGTCGTGTCCAGGTCTGGTTGCCCGTGGGCCTGGTCGGACTCGAGCTCGTGCCCCAGCTCCTCGTGCTTGCGCTCGACGCGCTTGCCCCGACGCAGCTCGTCGATGGCGCGGCGCTTGGCGGTCGCCATCAGCCACGCGCCCGGGTTGTCCGGGATGCCTCTGTCGGGCCAGCGCTCCATCGCCGCGACCAGGGCATCCTGCGCGAGCTCTTCCGCGAGCCCGACGTCGCGCACCATGCGCGTCAGGCCTGCGATGAGGCGCGCGGATTCAATCCGCCAGACGGCTTCGATGGCGCGGTGTTTCTCGGGGGACGTCACGGCGCGGACTAGAGCACCCCCGCTTCACGATGCAAGGTCGACCCGCCAGTTCGCGTGTCGGCGGGCGACGAGGATGTCGCCTGGGCGGCGAGGGAGGCCCACATGGGCTGAAGCGCACTACTCGCCCTTGCTCGCCTTGTCCTCGCGCCACCAGTGCGTCATGCGCTCGTGGACCTCCGCCTCGTAGCCTTCCTTGCTCGGGCGATAGAAGACGGCGCGCTCCAGCGGCGGCGGCAGGTACGTCTGCCCCGGCGCGTAGTGGTCCTTGAAGTCCCACGGCGGCTGGTAGCCCTTGCCGTGGCCCAGCTCCTTGAGCAGGTCCGTGGGCGCGTTGCGCAGGTTCAGCGGAGGCCCGACGTTGGGGTTCGCCTCCAGCGCCTCCAGCGCCGCGTTCATCGCGGCATAGGCGCGGTTGCTCTTGCGCGCCGTGGCCAGGGTGATGACGGCGTGCGCGACGAACAGCCGCCCCTCCGGCATGCCCGTGGAGTGGAAGCCCTCCTCGCACGCGCGGACGATGGTGATGGCCTCCGGCATGGCCATGCCCACGTCCTCCACCGCGATGACCTTGAGCCTGCGCCACAGCGACACCACGTCGCCGGTCTGCAGCAGCTTCGCCGCCCAGAAGATGGCGCCCTGCGCGTTGGAGCCCCGACAGGACTTCTGCAGCGCGCTGAGCAGGTCGAAGTGCTGGTCCCCGTCCTTGTCGTGGCGCGACAGGCCCACGCCCACCGACTCGCGGGCGACGTCCACGGTGATTTCGCCGCCGTCGGCCGTCAGCCCCGCCGCCATCTCCAGCGCGCCCAGCGCCTTGCGCACGTCCCCCGCGCCGCCCCGGGCCAGCAGCGCCAGGGCCTCCTCCCCCACCGTCAGCTGGCGCTTGCCCAGCCCGCGCTTCTCGTCGGTGAGCGCCCGGCGCAGCGCGCCCTGGATGTCCGCGAGCGTCAGCTCCTGGAGCTGGAAGACGCGACACCGGCTGACGAGCGCGGGCCGAACCTCGAAGCTGACGTTCTCCGTCGTGGCGCCCAGCAGGATGAACAGCCCGCTCTCCACGTGGGGCAGCGCCTGCTCCTGGACGTTCTTCGCCCAGCGGTGGATTTCGTCCACGAAGAGCACCGTGCGGCGCGAGTACTGATTGCGCGCGCGCTCGGCCTCCGCCACCACCTCGCGGATGCGCGGGATTCCGTCCGACACCGCCGACAGGATGACCAGCTCCGCGTCCACGTTGGACGCCAGCATGCGCGCCAGCGTCGTCTTGCCCACGCCGGGCGGCCCCCAGAAGAGCGAGGACACCAGCTGCTTGCGCTCCATCAGCCCGCGCAGCGGACCTCCGGGGCCCAGCAGGTGCGCCTGCCCGATGAACTCGTCGGGCGTGCGCGGCCGCATCCGCTCGGCGAGCGGCGCGAAGCGGTTCACATCCACGGAGGCGGAGAACAGGTCGGGGCCGGCGCTCATCGCACCGCAAGCTCCCCTCTCCGACGCGCGCGGTCAACCCTTACCCACCGTGCGGAGCGCATTCCACAGCCGTCGGAAAACGGACACGCGGCGCGCGCCCGTCCATCCGCGCGGAAATCACACCGTGGCGTTGGCTCGCGAGCGACCAGGACCGAGCAACTCACACCCCTGCCCCCTCGACGGCGTGTCACGGCCGCGTCGTAGTATCGCCGTCCCCACAAGGAGGGAGCGCGATGTCTTTCATGCTGCTGATGATGGAGGCTCCAGGGAAGCGCCAGGAGCGGCCGCTCGAGGATGGGCAGAAGGCCTACGCACGGATGATGGCCTTCCAGAAGACGCTCCAGGACAAGGGCGTGCTCGTCGCCGGAGAGGCCCTCAAGCCGGATGACAACGCCATCCGCATCGAGAGCATCGATGGTCGGCGGAAGGTGAGCGATGGCCCCTTCACCGAGTCGAAGGAGATCATCGGCGGCTTCTTCCTGCTCAACTGCAAGAGCCGCGACGAGGCGCTCGAATATGCCCACATGTGTCCCATGAGCGACTGGGGCATCGTCGAGCTGCGCGAAATCGCGAACAGCTGTTTCGAGTAGCACCGCGTCACCGGCGAGCGGGAGCACGCTCCCACGCCCCACGCCCACGGGAGCGCCCGTCACCCCGCTCCCCTGGGTTGTCCCCCGCTGTCACTCCGCCCAGCTTTGAGGCCATGGGTTCTCTCACCGTGGCGGAAGCGCTCGTTCGTGTGCTCATCGAGGCGGGGGCCGAGCGCATCTACGGCGTCGTGGGCGACAGCCTCAACCCCCTCACCGATGCCGTGCGGCGCAGCGACGGGAAGCTGCGGTGGGTCCACGTGCGCCACGAGGAGGCGGGGGCCTTCGCCGCGTCCGCCGAGGCGCAGCTGAGCGGCAAGCTGGCGGTGTGCGCGGGCAGCTGCGGCCCCGGCCACCTGCACCTCATCAATGGCCTCTACGACGCGCACCGCAGCTACGCGCCCGTGCTCGCGATTGTCTCGCACATCCCCAGCGAGCAGATCGGGACGTCCTACTTCCAGGAGACGCACCCGGAGCTGCTCTTTCGCGAGTGCAGCCACTTCTGCGAGATGGTGGCCAACCCCAAGCAGGCCCCGCGGCTGTTCCGGCTCGCCGCGCAGACGGCGCTCGCGAAGGGCGGCGTGTCCGCGGTGGTGGTGCCCGGAGACGTGGCCGCGCTCGAGGCCGGCGGGGACGTGCCCTCCACCTTCGCCACCGAGCGCCCCGTGGTGCGCCCGGCCGACGCGGAGCTGGACCGGCTCGCCGAGCTGCTCAACTCCGCCTCGCGCGTGACGGTGTTCTGCGGCAGCGGCTGCCGGGGCGCCCACGCGGAGGTGCTGGCGCTGGCGAAGCGGCTCCAGTCGCCCGTGGGTCACGCGTACCGGGGCAAGGAGTGGGTGGCCTACGACAACCCCTACGACGTGGGCATGACGGGCCTGCTCGGCTTCGGCGCCGCGTACGAGGCCATGCACGCCTGCGACGTGCTGCTGCTCCTGGGCACCGACTTCCCCTACGACGCGTTCATGCCGGTCAAACCCCAGATTGCGCAGGTCGACGTGCGGCCGGAGCACCTGGGGCGCCGCTCGCGGTTGGACCTGGGCGTCTGCGGCGACGTGCGCGAGACGCTGCGCGCGCTCCTGCCCCGGCTGGAGCAGAAGGAGGACCGGCGGCACCTGGAGCACGCGCTGGAGGAGCTGGCCAAGGCGCGGCGCAAGCTGGACACGCACGTGCGCAACGTCGGCTCGCACCGCCCGCTGCACCCGGAGCTGGTGGCGTCGGTGCTGGACGAGGTGGCCGCCGAGGACGCCGTCTTCACCGTGGACACGGGCATGTGCAACGTGTGGTCGGCGCGCTACCTCCACGCGACGGCCGAGCGGCGCATCATCGGCTCCTTCACCCACGGCTCCATGGCCAACGCGCTGCCCCAGGCCATCGGCGCGCAGCTCCTGTACCCGGGCCGGCAGGTCATCTCCATGTCCGGCGACGGCGGCTTCGCCATGCTGATGGGCGACTTCCTCACGCTGGCCCAGTACGAGCTGCCGGTGAAGGTCGTCATCTTCAACAACAGCTCGCTGGGCATGGTGAAGCTGGAGATGCAGGTGTCGGGCTACCCGGACACACAGACGGACCTGGTGAACCCCAACTTCGCGAAGCTGGCGGAGGCGGTGGGGGTGATGGGCCAGCGCGTGGAGGCGCCCGAGGACATCCGGGGAGCCTTCGAGCGCGCGCTCGCGCACCCGGGGCCCGCGCTGGTCGACGTGGTGACGGACCCGCACGCGCTCTCGCTCCCGCCGCGCGTCACCATCAAACAGGCGGCGGGCTTCGCGCTGGCCATGACGAAGCTCGTCCTCAACGGCGAGGGCGATGAGGTGGTGGACACGGTGCAGGCCCACCTGCGGCACTGAGCGGGCCGCGAGTCACTCCAGGGTGGCCAGGAACGCCTGGCCGTTCGCCTCGCACCACTTCCGGTAGAACTCCAGCCGGTCCGCGGGCGTGACGTGCCGCGAGACCTGGCCGTCCGCCGTCAGGTACTCCACGCCTCCTCGCGTGTTGATGAGCAGCACGAGCGGCTCGGTGCCCGTCACCCGCCAGCTGTCGACGTTGCCGGCCGGCTCGTAGACGTAGCCGCCGGGGCCAATCACCTCGCCCGTGTCCAGCAGCTCGCGGGTGCCGGAGAGGTTGAAGGCATGCGACTCCCCGGTGTGGCGGTGCAGGGGGATGACGGTGCCGGGCTCCAGGCGGAAGAGGTACATCCAGCCCCCGCCGTCCTTGAAGAAGCGCAGCGGCTTGAAGGAGAGGCCCGGGGAGGTCATGGGAATCCAGGGCATGCGCTCGGCGAGGACCGGCTGCGAGGCGTACGAGGACGAAGGCGTGGGGCTCATGCGGTCTCCTTGAGGAAGTGCCGACAAGGTGCCCCTTCCCTGGCCCTCTCACGGTGCCAGGATTGACGAATCTCACCAGGCCAATCCGTGGTAGGCCCGGGCCATGGACCTGCATGTCGACCTGACGGAGCGCAGGGACCTCGCGGGGCAGGTCTACCGGGGCCTGCGCGCGCGGGTCCTCGACGGACGGTTGAGGGACGGCGAGCAGGTGCCCCCCTCGCGGGAGCTGGCCCGGCGGCTGGGCATCTCGCGCAACACGGTGAGCCTGGCCTACGAGTGGCTGATGGCCGAGGGCCTGCTCGTGAGCCGGGGCCGCGCCGGAAGCTTCATCCAGAACGCGCCCCGGGAGCGCGGTGCGCGCGCGCGGCCCTCCCCTGGCGTGAAGTTGCGGCCTCGCGCGGTCTGGAGCGAGCTGCCCGCGCCCCCCGTGCCCGTGCCCCAGACGCAGTACGACTTCCGGGTGGGCTACCCGGATGCGTCGCTGTTCCCCTTCGATGCCTGGCGCCGGCTCATGGCCCGACAGTGGCGCGCCTCCGCGCTGAGTCCCGCGTATGCGGACCCGGCCGGCCATCCCGAGCTGCGTGAGGCGGTGGCCCGTCACGTGGGTGTCTCGCGAGGCGTGAGCGCGGAGGCGTCCGACGTGCTCATCACCCACGGCGCGCAGCAGGCCCTGGACCTGGTGGGCCGGGTGCTGCTCGAGCCCGGAGACCGCGTCGCGATGGAGGAGCCCGGCTACCCGCCCGCGCGTGCGCTGTTCCAGTCGCTCGGCGCGAGCGTGGTGCCGGTGCCCGTGGACGCGGAGGGGCTCGACGTGAGCCGCCTGCCGGACGACACGCGCGCCGTCTATGTCACCCCGTCCCACCAGTTCCCGCTGGGCATCGTCATGTCCCCGGCGCGTCGCAAGGCGCTGCTCGACTGGGCCCGACGCCGCGACGCGGTGGTCATCGAGGACGACTACGACAGCGAGTTCCGCTTCGGCGGCCGGCCCCTGGAGACGCTCCATGGACTGGACCGCTCGGGCCGCGTGCTCTACGTCGGCTCGTTCTCCAAGGTGCTGCTGCCCGCGCTGCGGTTGGGCTTCCTGGTCGCGCCGCCCTCGCTCCAGCGGGAGCTGCGGCTGGCGAAGCAGGTGACGGACTGGCACAGCCAGCTCCCCGCGCAGGGCGCCCTGGCGCGCTTCATCGACACGGGCGCGCTGGCCCGGCACCTGCGCAAGACGCGGCGCGAGTACGAGCAGCGTCACACCCGCCTGTCCGAGGGCCTTGCGCGCCACTTCGCGGACACGCTCGAGCTGCTCCCCTCCGTCGCCGGTTTGCACCTGTGCGCCACCTTCACGAGGGGCGGCGCGCGGCTGGAGAAGGAGCTCACCGCCAAGGCGCACGCGGCGGGCGTCGGCGTGGAGTCGCTGTCGCGCTACTTCATGGGAGCGCCCACCCGCCATGGCTGGGTGCTGGGTTACGGAGGGGTGACGGTGGAGCGCATCGAAGAGGGGCTCCGGCGCCTCCGGACGCGGCTCCCCGCGGGCCGCTAGCCCGCCTCACTTCCAGACGTTCGGCGGCGGCCCCACGTCCGGGTTCTTCATCTTCACGATGCAGAAGCGCTGGCCCGTCGGCGCCTCCATCACCCACCAACGCCGCACCCAGGCGATGCGCTTCGCCCCCAGGGCCTCCAGCCGAGCGGCCTCCGCGTCCTGGTCATCCGCCTCGATGTCCAGGTGGACGCGGGAGGGGTGCGTGACCTGCTGCACCTCCACGTGGGGCCCGCCCGGCACGTGGCCCATGTCCACGTAGTGCGAGCCTTCGTCGGTATAGGGCGTGCCCTGCGGCAACCCCAGGGCCTTGCCCCAGAAGGTCGCCGCGGCGTCCAGGTCCCCGGTCTCGCAATCGATGACGATGCCCATCAAGCGACTGCGGTGCGCCATGAGGTCCTCACTTCCAGACGGTCGGCGGCGGGCCTTCGTCGGGCTTCTCCATCTTCACGATGCAGAAGCGATGGCCCGTGGGCGCCTCCATGACCCACCAGCGCTTCACCCAGCCGATGCGCTTCGCCCCCAGGGCCTCCAGGCGCGCGGCCTCCGCGTCCTGGTCGTCCGCCTCGATGTCCAGGTGGACACGGGAGGGGTGCGTGACTCGCTGCAGCCCGACGTTCAACCCCGCGGGAGTGCCCTCGAGTCCCACGTACTCGGAGGTCTCCCCGACTTCGTGCCCACCCACGGTGAGCCCCAGCGCCTGGCTCCAGAAGGTGGCGGCGGAGAGCAGGTCCCCCGTCTCACAATCGATGAGGAAGCCCGAGAGACGACTGCGGTGCGCCATGACGCCCTCCGCTCCATGAGGTTCCCGTGGAATCTGACAACGCCCCGCGCACCGGTCTACCCCCGCCGGCTTTCGTCCGGGACGCCGCCGCCTTGATACTCCCTCAATGGTCCCGTGGCTCCTCCCCAGCGCGCTGCTCGTCGTGGCCCTCGGCGTCCTCCCCCCCTTCTGGTTCGCGCGAAACAGGCCCGGCTACAGCCACGTGAGGAACACCATCAGCGAGCTGGGCGAGACGGGCGCCCCGGGGGCCGCCCGCGTGGGGTGGCTCGGCTTCGCGCCCGCGGGCCTGGCCGTCCTGGGGTTCTGCGCCCTGCTCCACGCCTACCTCACCGCGCAGGGCGAGGGGGGCACCGGGGCCGTGCTGCTGTCGCTGCTGGGCGTCAGCTACGTGGGCGCGGCCGTGTTCCCCTGTGACGCGGGCGCGCCGTTCTGGGGCACGTGGAAGAACCAGATGCACAACCTGGTGGGCGGCCTGGGCTACTTCGGCGCGGGCGGCGGCCTCATCGAGCTGGAGCGCGTCTTCGAGGACCTGCCCTCGCTCACCTCGCTCACCACGGTGACGGGCGCGTTGGGCAAGCTCGTGCTGCTCGGCATGGTGGGCCTGTCCTTCGAGTCCCCGGTGCGTGGGCTCATCCAGCGCACGGTGGAGGCGCTCGTGTTCGGATGGATGGTGGCCGTGGGCGCGTGGCTGATGCTCGCCCACTGAGCACGGCCATCGCCCCGCGAGGAGGGGCAGGCGGCTGACGCGCGCGTGGTGGCCCTCGCCGCGCTGTCCGCTGCTGGACCCGACCCGGGCGCAAAGGAGGGCTGCCCTGCCCAACCGCCTGAATCGTCACCAGTTCCCATGGTGATTGAAGGGCGGAGCCACAGGGGGGGGCATGGGGGAAGTCAACGACGAGTCGGTGCAGGTGCCATCGGCGACGCGGTCTTCTCGCCTGCCGGGCTTCCACCGACGCAGCATGGAGGAGCGCTGGCGCGAGCTGGCGCTGCGTGGAGACCTCACGCCCGAGGAGCTGCGCGTGCTGTGCGCGCTGGACGCGCCGCACCTCGACGTCGTCAACCAGATGATCGAGAACGCCGTCGGCGTGTTCGCCCTGCCCCTGGGCCTGGGGCTGAACCTCACCGTCAACGGGCGCGACCACCTGGTGCCCATGGTCGTGGAGGAGCCGTCCGTCATCGCCGCGGTGTCCCTCGCCTCGAAGCTGGTGCGCGAGGCGGGAGGGTTCCTGGCCGAGGCGAGCACCTCGATGATGATTGGCCAGGTGCAGCTCACCGGCTATGGCGACCCGGAGCTCGCTCGCGCCCGGTTGCTCGCGGGAAGGGAGCATCTGCTCGCGCTGGCCAACAGCTTCCATCCCTCGCTCGAGAAGCGCGGCGGTGGCGCGTGTGATTTGCAGGTCCGCATCCTCCCCGCGCCCGAGGGGCCCCACGCGGAGCCGCTCCTCATCGTCCACCTGCTGGTGGACACCCAGGAGGCCATGGGCGCCAACCTCATCAACACCATGGCCGAGGGCATCGCGCCGCTCGTCGAGCAGATGACGGGCGGACGCGTGTATCTGCGCATCCTCTCCAACCTCGCCGACCAGCGACTGGCGCGGGCCTCCTGCCGCATCCCCGTGGCGTCGCTGGCGGGGCTGGGCACGTCCGGCCAGGACATCGCGGAGGGCATCCTCCAGGCGAGCCGCTTCGCACGGGCGGACCCCTACCGCGCCGCGACGCACAACAAGGGCGTGATGAACGGCATCGACGCGGTGGCCATCGCCACGGGACAGGACTGGCGCGCCATCGAGGCCGGCGCGCACGCCTACGCATGCCGGGACGGCCGCTACGGGCCGCTGACGAACTGGACGATGGAGGACGGGCACCTGGTGGGCCGCATCGAGCTGCCGCTGGCGCTGGGCCTGGTGGGGGGCCCCATCAAGGTGCATCCCGGCGCGCAGCTGGGGCTGAAGCTGCTGGGCGTCAGCACCGTGCGCGAGCTGTCCATGGTGTTCGCGGCGGTGGGGCTGGCACAGAACCTGGCGGCGGTGCGCGCGCTGGGCTCGGTGGGCATCCAGAAGGGCCACATGGCGATGCACGCCCGGTGCGTCGCGGTGACAGCGGGCGCTCGCGGCGCGGACGTGGAGAAGGTGGTCCGGCTGCTGGTGGAGCGCGGCAACATCAAGGTGGAGGCGGCGCGCGAAATCCTCGCCGCGCTCCAGGCCCCCTCGCCCCCATGAGCGAAGCGACGGCGGCCACCTCCCTGTTCGCCCGGCTCGCCCTGGGCGTGCATCGGCACCGGAGGGCGGTGCTGGTGGGCGCGGTCGTGTTCCTGCTCGTGGCCATCGGGGTGCTGAGCCGAGGCGGCCACCTCACCACCGGCACCATCGACGGCATCGAGGCCGCGCGCGCCGAGGCCCTGGCCCGGCCCGCCACCGCGGGCTCCACGGACCAGACGCTGGCGGTCATCTTCCACCACGACACCTGGACGGCGAAGGAGCCGCGCTTCACCCAGGCGATGACGGACGTGCTCGAGCGCGTGCGGCGGCTGCCCGAGGTGGAGTCGGTGGTGTCCCCGGTGGGCGCGCCCGAGGAGCCAGGCGCCCGCTTCGTGTCGGCCACGGGGCACGACGTGCTGGCGCTGGTGCGCTTGAAGGGCGGGGAGCGCGAGGCCGTGGCCGCGTTCCCCACCGTGCGCGCGGCCCTGGATGACTCGCGACTGGAGACGACGCTGACGGGCAAGGTGGCCTTCCTCGCCGCGCTCAACCAGTTGCTGGAGCACGACCTGCTGCGCGCGGAGCTCATCTCGTTCCCGCTGGCGCTGCTGGTGCTCCTGTGGGTGTTCCGCACGGTGGTGGCCGCGATGCTGCCGCTGGTGGTGGGCGGGCTCGCGGTGCTCTGCGGCGTGGCGGGGGTGCTGCTGCTCTCGCGCGTCACGAACATGGCGCAGTACACGCTCAACGTGGTGTCGCTCATCGGGCTGGGTGTGGCCATCGACTACTCGCTCTTCATCGTGAGCCGCTTCCGGGGCGAGCTCGCCGAGGGGCTGTCGACGGAGGCCGCGCTGGTGCGCACGCTGGACACGGCGGGGCGCGCGGTGGCGTTCTCGGGCCTGGCCGTCACGGTGGGCCTGGCGGGGCTGCTCTTCTTCCATGGCTCCTACCTGAGCGCCATGGGCCTGGGCGGCGCGCTCGTGGTGGCCTTCGCGGTGCTCTTCGCGCTCACCGTGCTGCCCGCGCTCTTGTCCTGGCTGGGGCCCCGGGTGGACAAGGGGCGACTGCCCTTCGGACGCGGCGCGGGGCGCGTCGGCGTGTGGCACGCGCTGGCCACGTGGGTGATGAAGCATCCGTGGCTCGTGCTGCTGCCCACGCTCGCGCTGCTGCTCGCCATGGGGTTGCCGTTCCGTCGCCTGGAGCTGGCGGCCACGGACATCACCGCGCTGCCTCCCGGCACCGAGGCCCGCCAGGGCGCGCAGACGCTGGCGCGGCTGTTCCCGCGCGAGGCCGCCACCCGGGTGCTGGTGGCGGTGGAGTTCCCTTCCGGAGATGCGCTCACGCCCGAGCGGATTTCCGCCCTCTTCGACGCGAGCCGGCGCATGGCGGCGCTGCCCGGCGTGGTGGGCGTGGAGAGCGCGGTGGACCTGGCGCCCGGCCTGGACAAGGCCACCTATCAGCAGATGGCCGCCGCGCCCCCGGAGCTGCTGCCCGCCGAGGTGCGCGCCGCTCGCGATGCGTACCGCACCGGCAGCGTCGCGGTGCTGCAGGTGCTCACGTCCGCGCCGCCCAGCAGCCACGAGGCGCGGGAGCTGGTCCGGGCGCTGCGGCGGGAGCGCACGGTGGGAGACGGGACGCTCTTGGTGGGCGGTCAGACGGCCACGGACGTGGACGCGACGGAGTTCCTCAAGAAGAACACGCCGGCCGCGGTGGGCTTCGTGATGGGGATGACGTGCATCGTGCTCTTCGTGCTGCTGCGCTCCGTGGTGCTGCCGCTCAAGGCGCTGCTGATGAACCTGCTGTCCCTGGCGGGCTCGTTCGGCGCGCTGGTGTGGATATTCCAGGAGGGGCACCTGCACCGGCTCTTGCGCTTCGAGCCTGGGCCCATCGAGCCGTCGCTGCCCATCCTGTTGTTCTGCGCCTTGTTCGGGCTGTCGATGGACTACGAGGTGCTGCTGCTCAGCCGCATCCGCGAGGAGTGGCTGCGCACGGGTGACAACACCCACGCGGTGGCCGAGGGCCTGGAGCGCACCGGCGGGCTCATCACCAGCGCGGCGGCCATCATGGTGGCCGTCTTCGCGGCGTTCGCGCTGGCCTCGGTGGTGGTGGTGAAGGCGATGGGGCTGGGCATGGCCATCGCCGTGGCGCTGGATGCCACGCTGGTCCGGGTGCTCATCGTCCCCGCGATGATGCGGCTGATGGGGCACTGGAACTGGTGGGCGCCCGGGGCGAGGGGACGAGGGTGAGGCGATGAGCACACGGGACATCGCGTGGGTGGCGGCAGGCGCGGCGGCGCTGGGCGTGCTGGCCCACGGACACCGGGGACTGATGGCGGGCGTGCGTCGGCGCCGCGCGCCCTCCACGAAGGGCTTCGAGCCGCCATCGGTGACGCTCATCCGTCCCATCCGGGGACTGGACGTGGAGGCGCGCGAGAACGTCCGCGCGCTCTTGGACCTGGACTACCCCGGTGAGTGGGAGGTGCTCTTCGTCTTCGACAGCGAGGAGGACCCCGCCTTCGCCATCACCCAGGACGAGTTGGGCCGTCATCCGACGCGCGCGAAGCGGGTGGAGCTGCTCGTGGCCGGAGAGCCGCCGCCCGGGATGACGGGGAAGCTCAACGCCATGCAGCTGGGCGTGTCTCGCGCCCGGGGCACGCTCTTGGCCTTCAGCGACTCCGACACGCGGCCCGAGCCGGGCGTGCTCACGGCGCTGGTGGGCGCGCTGCTGGAGGACGCGCGGACGGGCGCCACGTTCGCGCCCGTGTACGCGGCGGCGGGCACACCCCTCGCGGGGGACGTGGGCTACGGGCTGTTGGTGAATGCCTGGTACGGCTCGTCCGTGGCGCGCGCGGCGGAGCCCGACGGCGCCCTGCCCTTCATCATGGGCCAGCTGATGGTGTTCCGTCGGGAGGCGCTCCAGGACATCGGCGGCGTGGGCTCGGCCGCCGGCCAGTTCGTGGATGACATGTACCTGGGACGCAGGCTCCACGAGGCGGGGTGGAAGAACCGCGTCATCCACGCGCCCCTGCGCATCGTCACGGGGAACCTGGAGCTGAGGGCCTTCCTGCGCATCTTCCGACGCTGGGTGCTGTTCTCGGAGGCGGGGCTCCCCTGGAGCTTCGCGCGTCCCAACTGGGTGCGCGGGGTGATGGGCTGGCTCTCGTGGGGGGGACTGGTGGCGGCCGTCGGCCGGCGGGCCTGGGGACACGCGGCCGTGGCGGCGCTGCCCATCGGCTTCTCCGTGTGGAGCCAGCTGCGGCTGCAGCGGGCCTGCCATGGGCCGCGCGTCTCCCCCCGACACTACTGGGTGCCGGCGGTGCTGCCGCTGCTGGGCGCGGGCGTGGCGCTGTCGGCGCGCGTGTCACGCGACGTGGACTGGCGCGGCCGGAGCTACCGGTTGGATTCGCGCGCGGCCCTGGGCAGCGCGCTGCCCGAGCGGACGAGCCTCTAGGCCGAACGGCGGACGCGGCGATGCCACCAACTGCCCACCTGCTCCAACGTGCTCGCCACGGCGCCCCGCAGGGGAGGCCCGGCGGAGCGAAGCAGCGGCACGGCCGCGCGGGCACAGGCGTCCCGCCCCCGCCCCCGTCGCAACGTCACCAGCGAGTGGCCCACGACGCACAGGTATTCGCGCGCCAGCACCCGCATGCGCGACTCCTCGGACGAGAGCAGGGACATGGAGGCGCGGGCACCTCGCGGACTGTGCTCCCAGTAGCGCAGGAGCCCTCGTCGCAGGGCCCGCATGCCCGCGTCCTGTCCCGCGCAGGCGTCGTAGAGCGACGCGGCGAGCTGGACGCGGGTGCGCTGAGCGGGCCGCCGCTCGCGGGCATAGCGCTCCAGGGCCCGGGGGATGTCCTCGGGGTGGTGGCGCAGCGCCCGCTGGAGCGCTCGCGCATCGTGGAAGCACGAGGTCATCCCGCTCCCGGTGAGCGGGTGGCAGCAGGAGGCGGCGTCGCCCACCAGCACCGCGCTCCCCTTCCACACCGTCCGCGAGAGCCGATCGTCGTTGGAGGCCATGCGAGGTGCCGCGCTCACGTCCAGCGCCCGTCGGACCTCGGCGCTCAGCGCGGACGGCAACGTGGCCAGCAGCTCCGGCCGCTCCCGCAGCGTCTGGGCGGTGCTTCCCAGGGGAAGGTCCACCATCACCCGCGCCACGTCCGGCTGGATGGCATAAGCCAGCGCATACAGCGGACCTCCGACGAACTGATGGCCGTGGTCGGGACGCGGCAGGCACGCGCTGTCCACGGTGAGCCCCAGCATGGTGGAGATGCGCGTGAAGCGCTCGGAGATGCCCAGCATCCGCCGCACGGGCGACGCGCGTCCGTCCGCGGCCACCAGCATCCGAGCCCCCACCGCGTGCTCGACGCCTTCGTGGAGGAAGCGCAGCCGGACACCGCGCGCGTCGTTGTGCTCCACCGACGTCACGCGGGCGTGGGCCTGGACGGTGACGCCCGGCCTTCGGGCCACGGCCCGCAGCAGCGGTTCGGTGAGCTCGGCGTGCTCGAGCGACACGCCCGTGGCGCCTCGCGCATAGGGCAGGACGACCGCGCGGGCGGGCGCGGCGAAGAAGACCGCGAAGCCTCGCACGGGGCGCGACGTCCAGCCGTCGACGACGTCACCGAAGCCCAGCTCGCGCAGCGCGCTCACGCCGGTGGGGTGCAAGAGCTCCCCCGACAGTTGTCGGTGCCGGTCCACGCCCGCGTCCACCAGCAGGACGGACCGACCCAGCTCGGCGAGCGCCGCCGCCGCCGCGCACCCCGCGGGGCCGCCGCCGACCACCACCACATCGAAGTCCCAAGGGCCTCCCATGACGCAACAACTGCGCATGGACACGGCCCGACGCAGAGGAGGAACCATGGTCGCCCCTGAAGAGACGTTCTGCCGAGCGATGCTCCCCCGGGTCTCCCGGACGTTCGCGCTGAACATCCCCTTGTTGCCCGCGCCCCTGGACCTGGTCGTCACGGTGGCCTACCTGCTCACGCGCACGGCGGACACGGTGGAGGATGAGCTCCACGCGGACCGGAAGGAGGCGCTGTTCGCCGAGCTGGCGGAGCTGGTGCGACTGGAGCCGGGCTGGGAGGCTCGCGCCCAGGCCTTCGCCCGCCTGGCGGGAGACGCGTTCCTGCCCACCGCGCCCGAAGCGGAGGTGGAGCTCATCGCGGGGACCGTCTCCGTGCTGAGGACCCTGGCCTCGCTCCCCCCCTGGGCCCAGGCCCCCCTGCGCCGCTGCGTGCGCATCATGACCCACGGGATGAGCCAGGTTCAGCGCAGGCACGGCGGCGGCGAGTCGATGCTGGGGTTGCCCGACCTCCAGACGACGCTCGCCTACTGCTACTACGTGGCGGGCGTGGTGGGCGAGATGCTGACGGAGCTCTTCATCGCGCACGCCCCCACCCTCGACGAGCGCGTGCGGACGCAGCTGCGCTCCAGGTCCATCATGTTCGGCGAGGCACTGCAGCTCACCAACATCCTGAAGGACGTGCGCGAGGACCTGGACCTGGGGCGCTGCTGGCTGCCGCTGGACCGGATGGCGCTGCACGGCCTGGAGCCCGCGACGCTGACGCGCCCCGAGCTGCGCGCCCAGGCGATGGCGTTGCACTCGGAGCTGGTGGTGATAGCGCGCAGGGCGTTGGACGAGGCGCTCGAGTACACGCTGGCGCTCCCGCAGAGTGAGCCGGGCCTGCGGCTGTTCTGCCTCTATCCCCTGTTCTTCGCGGTGAAGACGCTCAACCTCGTGGACGGCAACCCCGCGGTGTTCGACGCCACGCCCCTGAAGCTCAGCCGGGAGGTGGTGCTGCGGCTCATGCTGCTCACGCAGGAGCGGGTGGCCTCGGACTCGGCGCTGCGCGCGCTCTACGCGGAGTGCTCGCGCGTGCCCTCGGAGGTGGAGGCGGCGAGATGACGCGACAGGCGCGAGAGGTGCTGGTGCGGACCCAGGAGGCGGATGGCTCCTGGAAGGGTGACTACAGCGGCCCGCTCTTCCTGAGCCCGCTGTACCTCATCGGGCTGTACGCGATGGACCGGGCCCCGGACCCAGGCCACCGGGACGGGCTGCTCGCGAACATCCGCGCCCACCAGAACGCGGACGGTGGCTGGGGGCTCTCGCCGGGCGCGCCGAGCCAGGTCTTCACCTCGGTGCTCAACTACGTGGCGCAGCGGCTGCTCGGCGTCGACGCCAAGGACGCGGACCTCGCTCGCGCGCGCGCCTGGTTCCTGCCTCGGGGTGGACCGTTGGGCAGCGGCTCCTGGGGCAAGGCCGTCCTCGCGCTGCTGGGCCTCTACGAATACGACGGACTCACCCCCACCCCACCGGAGCTGTGGCTGCTGCCGAAGGCGCTGCCGTTCCATCCCTCCAGGATGTGGTGCCACTGCCGCATGGTGTACCTGCCCATGGGCTGGCTCTACGGGCGCAAGGCGCGCGTGAGACAGACGCCCCTGCTGGCCGAGCTGCGGCGCGAGCTGTATCCCGAGCCCTACGAGTCCGTGGACTGGAAGGCGGCGCGCCAGCGGGTGGCCGACACCGACGCGTACACGCCCCGCAGTGTCTGGCTGCGCGCCGCCAGCCGCGTGCTCGGGCTCTACGAGCGGCTGCACTCCAAGCGCCTGCGGGCCCGGGCGATGGCGGAGTCGCTGGCGCAGATTCGCGGCGAGGACGAGGCCACGAACTTCCTGTGCATCGCCTTCATCAACAAGATGCTCGACACCGTGGTCTGGCACCTGGAGAAGCCCGACGGCCCCGAGGTGCGCGCCCACCTCGCGAAGCTGCCCACCTATCTGCAGCCCACGCCCGAGGGCCTCGCGCTCAACAGCTACAACTCCTCGCAGCTCTGGGACACCACCTTCGCCATCCAGGCGCTGGTGGCCTCGGGCGCGGACCACGCAAGGGAGGCGCTCGCGCGCGCGGGCCGCTTCGTGGAGGCACAGCAGGTGCGCGAGGACTCGCCCCACCCCGAGCGCTTCTACCGCCACCCGAGCCGGGGCGCCTGGCCCTTCAGCACCCGCGAGCACGGCTGGCCCATCAGCGACTGCACCGGGGAGGCCGTGAAGGCGTGTCTGCTGCTGGAGCCGCTGGGGCTCAATCGCGTGCCGCGCGAGCGACTGGCCCAGGCCGTGGACTTCATCCTCTCGCTGCAGAACCGCGACGGAGGCTGGGCCACCTATGAGCCGACGCGGGCCCCGCCCTGGCTCGAGCGCCTCAACGCCTCGGACGTGTTCGCCAACATCATGGTGGACATCAGCTACGTCGAGTGCACGTCCTCGTGTGTCCAGGCCCTCGTCGCCTGGAAGAAGGTCCAGCCCGAGGCTCCGGTGGAGGACGCCATCACCCGGGGCCTGGACTACCTGCGGCGCACGCAGCGCGGGGACGGGAGCTGGGAGGGCTCGTGGGGCGTGTGCTTCAGCTATGGCACGTGGTTCGCGGTGTCGGGCCTGGTGGCCGGTGGCGCCACGCGGGCGGACCCGGCGCTGCGCCGGGCCGTGCGCTTCCTCGAGGAGCACCAGCGCGAGGACGGCGCCTGGAGTGAGACCCTCCAGAGCTGCTGGGAGCGGCGCTGGGTGGAGGGAGTCACCGGCCACGCGGTGACGACGTCGTGGGCGCTGCTGGCGCTCTTCGCCTGCGGCGAGGCCGATTCGAAGTCCACCCGCCGGGGCGTGGCGTGGCTGCGCGCGCGGCAGGGCGCGGATGGCCGCTGGCCCCGGGAGCCGCTGGCGGGCATCTACAACCGCACCGGCGGCATCCACTACGACACCTACCTGCGCACCTTCCCGCTGTGGGCCCTGTCGCTCGCGGAGCGGACGCAGCGCCGCCTCTTCCCACCCATCCAGGTGCTCACGCTGCCGCCCCTGGAGACGGGGACCCTGACGCCCTAGCTCACAGCGGCTGGGCCTCGATGCCGGAGTCGTTCATCGAGTGGACGACGAAGAGCGTCAGGCCCGGGTTGAGGAACAGGTTGCGGAACTCATCGGACGACAGGGAGTGCACCGCCCAGCGCACGGCGGCCGCGTCGTACCCGAGCGCCTGCGGCGAGGGGACGAACCGGAGCGCCTCGGTCGCCGCCTCCCGACTCTGGAACACGGGGATGCCGCCCTTGGGCCCGGTCATCCACAGCCCGGCGCGCTCCCCCGCGTCATTCTGCGCCTCGAGGACATGGTACGCCTGCCCTTCGGGAGGCAGGACGGACTCCACCCGCTTGAGCCGGTCCACGATGGTCTCGGCGGCTTCCTTCTTCGGCGCGTCTCCAGACATGGCGTCTCTTCCTCACTGAATGCATCGAGGCAGGGTCGTCGACCTCTGCGCCCAGGACCCTACACCACCTGGATGACAGCCGAGCGAAGCGACGCGGGCGGGTGAGGGAGTTCGCCCCCCTTCCGCGTCATCTCCACACCCCCCACCCCCCGGGGGCATGGAGACTCCTCGATGAGACACCCCTTGTTCCTCTTACCCGTGCTCCTGGCCATCGGAGCGGCCAGCGCCAACAGCCCGGATGGCCACCTGAGTCAGACAGCCCCCACGGGCAACACGGGCGGAGCCCTCGCCGTGACGGCGACAGGCCAGGCCGTGACCTCGATTCCCCTCCAGGTCCCTCCCGGCATCGGGGCCCTGTCCCCTTCCCTCAGCGTCAACTACAGCAGCCACACCGAGAACGGAGAGCTCGGCGTGGGCTTCTCGCTCGCCGCCACCTCGAGCATCAAGCGCTGTGGCCGCATCATGAGCGACGACGCCACGCTCCACCCCATCACCTTCCGGGACGAGGCGAACGAGAGCCCACCCCAGTTCCCGGCGGACTGGTTCTGTCTGGATGGCATGCGGCTCATCGGCATGGAGAACAGCCTCAAGGTGGGCCGCGTCTACCGCAAGTACAACGACGACGGCAGCCGCGTCCTCGCGAAGGCCTCATCCGACGGCCTGCCCGGCTTCGAGCTGCAACTGCCGGACGGCTCCAGCCACTTCTACGGCACGGATGACCCGAGCCGCGTCTACAGCTTCGACATGGACCCCACGGGGGGCGCCATCAAGCTGCCGTACGAATGGAAGCTGACCCGGGTCCGGGACCCGCACGGCAACGTGATGACGTACCACTATGCCTTCACCGACAACTTCACCGACCCGCTGGGCACCCACTCTCGCCTGGACCACCGGTTGACTGAAATCCGGTACGTCAACAACACCCGCCGCGTCACCTTCCAGTACGAGCGCCTGCCGGAGCACGAGGTCTTCAACGGCTTCTTCTCGATGACCCGCTACCGTCACTCCTTCCGGCTCAAGGGCATCTCGACGTTCGCCCCATCCGCCATCGCGACCGAGGGCCAGCGCCTGGTGAGACAGTATGTCTTCACCTACGCCAACAACATGTCGACGACGAAGCGCTCCCTGCTCCAGAGCCTCCAGGAGTGCGTCCAGGAGAGCGGCGCGCCGGTGTGCAAGCGCGCCACCGAGTTCACCTGGCAGGCCGGGGGCTACTCCGGGAACATCCTCCTGGACGACAAGGCGGGCGACTTCGCCTTCGACCAGAAGCTCTTCCCCGTGCACGGCATCCCCGAGCAGGACCACGAGGCCGTCTTCCAGCTGCTCGAGCTCGACGGCAACCAGGACGGGACCACGGACATCCTGGTGGCGCCCTGGTGGGAGGGCGGTGGCCAGGGGCAGAACTGGAGCTTCTGGGCCATCCGTCCGTCGCCTCAGGAGTCGAGCATCGTCGACACCGGCATCCCCGTGAGGGCGCCGCAGCCGATTCCGCAGACCCCGGTCGAGGTCTGTGATTACACCAAGAACTGCAACACCTACCTGCTGCCCGGGGACACGCTCTCCAGCGCGACCTTCGAGCTGGACGGCGACGACCGCACGGACGTCCTGGTGCCCATGGGTGAGTACGCGGACCTCCCCATGATGTGGGGCTTCGCCCAGGGGCTCCAGGTCCTGAAGCAGACCCCGGGACTGCCCCAGGGCTTCGCCACCGCGGGCGCGTACATCCCCTACTCCCGCACCGCCTTGCTGGTGGCCCCGGGCGACTTCAACGGCGACGGGCTCTCGGACCTGATGGTGTGCGTCGAGAACGACGACCGCAGCCGCTATTTCGACCCGAAGAACGGCTCCGGAACGCTGCCCCCGGGGCTGGAGGGTTCGGCCCTGTATCAGGGGCACTGGGTCTATCTGGAGAACAGGAGCTACCTCAATCCCTACACCTTCACGCCGCTGACGCTGACGACCCACCCCTGCTCCGCCCTGGACAAGATCCACGTCATGGATTTCGACGGCGACGGCACGGACAACCTGCTGACCATCGAAGGCTACAACCCCGTCGGTGGCAACCTCGCCTCACAGCCCGGCCACTGGCCTCCCCTGTGGGTGAACGGCTCCTGGTTCAGCCCGTCGCAGCTGCGAGGCAGGACCTACCAGGCCCTCATCTTCCACACGAACCTCGGCCAGCACACCACCGAGTCGGACTTCTACACCCGCAACACGGGCCTGCCGTTCGACTACTACCAGCGCCTGCACGCGGGCAACGGCGGCAACCGCGCCTGCCTGGACCAGTACGGCGCGCTGTGCCGGGGCAATGGCTTCGGCGCGGACAAGGTCGGTGACATCAACGGCGACGGGTTCCCGGACGTGGTCCGCTTCGAGTCCGAGGCCACGCTCGAGTCCAACGGGCTGAGCCCCTTCGTGAACCCGGAGGGCGGCGCGCTGCTCCCCGACGTGGGCGCGGCGTGGGCGGGGCGCATCGAGGTGTGGCTCAACATCGGCGGCTTCTTCGTGCGCAGCCATGACTGGATGCAGACGCTGGGCGCCACGTCGTTCCATGGACAGTTCCTGTCCGCGCACCTCGTCGACTGGGACCGTGACGGCAGCGACGAACTCTTGATTCGCAACGGCGCCCCGCAGGACAGCAACGCCCAGCCCATGATCATCGAATACCCGCGCCAGGGCGGAGGCACGCTCGAGTGGAGCATGACCACGCTGCCGCCCTTGCCCTGGACGATGGACGAGCGCGCCCTGTCGCTCGGCGACTACAACGCCGACGGCCTGCTCGACGTGATGGTGCGCAGCCGCAACCCCGACAACGACAGCGACCCGCTCAACGACCCCTGGCTGCTCGACTTCCACGTCCGCCAGGGCGACGTCCCCGACCTGATGCAGCGCCTCACCAACGGCAACGGCGCGAGCTGGATGGCGCTCTACAAGCCCATGTCCGACCCGAACATCTACCGCGAGGCCTTCGTCCCGTTCCCCGGGCTGGAGGATGCCGTGGACAGCCGACGGGTCTTCGACACCCGTTCCCTGGTCTCGAGCCTGCTTTCACCCATGGGCATCTCTCCGACGGTCGGCTCGCGGAAGACCGATTACTTCTACAAGAACGCGCAGCAGCTGCTCCAGGGGCACCAGTTCCTGGGCTTCGAGCATCGCAACGTCAAGGACGACGGAGCCACGGGCCCTGACGCGCCGCCCAAGGACTTCACGGACCTGCGCCTCGAGACGTATTCGACGCGCAGCGCGAACATCAACCACAACGGCCGGGTCGCCCCCCATGCCGGAAAGCTTCGCCAATCCCTCTCCCTGCGCAAACAGATCGACACCCAGGACGGCGCGCTCGCCGTCCTCACCGAGAACCAATACACGTTCGTCCCCCGGGCGGATTTCCATGGGGACCCGGACTGGCAGGTCACCCCCAACTGGTTCGGCCCCTGCGGCTACCAGTACGACCAGAGCCTGTGCGCGTCCTACTTCTTCTCCTCCCTGACGCGCTCCACGGAGGTGCGGGCCTTCGAGCAGTTCGACTCCTGGCTCTGGACCTATGGTGGGCTGTCCTGGACGGCGCTGACGCCCGCGCAGTTCGCGGACATGGCCCACGCGGATGCGCAGCAAGGCATCCTCCCGCTGAAGCACACCCGGAAGGGGTACTCCGCGTTCCCCGACGCCCAGGACCCGAACTACACCCACGACTATGACGAGCTGGGCTTCCCGACGCGCTTCTACTCGGAGGACGTGAAATCCGGCGCGCGCTACGAGACCGACCTGAAGTACGACCACCGGCTGGGCGTCTGGCAGCTGGGCCTGGTGACTGAGGAGAAGGTCACCCATCGGCTCCCCGGCGCCCTGCCGGAGGCCAGGACGCGCACCGTGCAGACCACGTACACCGCCACGGGCGAGCCCGACGTCGTCACGGTGGAGCCCACCCAGGCCGAGTACCGCTACACCACGCGCCATGGGTACGACAGCTTCGGCAACGCGACGGCCCTCCAGGTGTCGGACGCCGAGGGCAATGACCGCAACCTCACCCTCCAATATGGCCCGGACGGCGTCTTCCCCATCTCCTTCACGAACGGGCTGGGGCACACCGCCACGCGCCGCTGGGAGCCCGGCATGGGGCTGGTCCTCTCCTCCACGTCGCCGGACGGCGTGAAGTCCATCAGCGACTTCGACGGCTTCGGGCGTCCGACGTTCAGCCAGGTCTGGAGCCAGGACACGGCGATGACGCCGGGCACGTCCATCACCTACGAGCCCCTGGCCTTCATGCCCCCGAGGGTCATCATCGAGGCCCCCGGCCTGGGGACCTCGGAGACCACCTTCGACAACCTGGGCCGCCCGGTCCAGTCCGTCAGCAAGGGATTCAAGGGCCAGTACGAGGTCTTCAATTATGCCCAGTACGACGACCGGGGCCGCCTGGTGCGCGTCTCCCAGCCGGCGAAGACGGGCGAGTCCGCCCTGTGGACCCACCTGACGTATGACGTCCGCGGCCGCCTCATCGAGCGCGCCACGCCCGGCGACATCGAGGGCGTCATCAAGACGCGCTGGATTCACGAGGGCCTGAAGACGACGCAGATAGACCCCGACGGCAACCAGACGTGGCTGTTGTCCGACACGCGCGGCAACGTCGTGCGCTCGGCGGATGGCCACAAGGCGGACGCCCCGGGCACGGCGACCGAGATGTGCTACCGCTACGGCCACTTCGAGGGCCTGAACCGGCTGGAGCCCTGCACGCCGACGGCCCTGCGCGCCCCGACCCAGTTCGTGCTGGACCTCTACAACCGGCGGCTGGCGATGAACGAGAAGCAGACAGGGTTGCAGACCTTCGACTACGACCCGCTCGGACAGCTGCGCAGCTCGGTCGACGCGGAGGGCCAGACGCTGCAGTACGAGTACGACGACCTGGGTCGCCCCATCACCATCCTGGACTCGGAGGGCGGGAGCACGACGTGGGCCTACGACGTGAGCCGCCCGGGCTTCCTGCACCAGTCCGTCTCCCGCGACGGACACGCGAAGACCCACGTGTACGACGTGTTCGGCAGGCCGAGCGCCACGGATTGGACCATCAACGGCGAGGTCTTCCGGATGCAGACGTTCTACGACGCATTCGGCAGACCCCAGAGCCTGAGGTACCCGACGAACCTCACCGTGGGGATGCAGTACGACGACTTCGGCAACCTGCTGCGCCTCACGGGCTTCGACAACGCCAGCGTGGGCTTCCCCCTGTGGGAGCAGCTCCAGGCGGACCCCTACGGTGGCGTCCATGAGGCGCTCTTCGGCAACGGCGTCGTCACCACGCGCACGTTCGATGCGAACACGGGGAGGCTCGAGTCGATCCGCTCCGTCCTCCACCCCCAGGGCGCCGCCACCACGGTGCAGGACCTGCGGCTGGAGTGGACGAAGGCCATGGACCTGCGCAAGCGGCTGGACGCCCTCAACGACCAGAGCGAGTCCTTCCGCTACGACGCGAAGCACCAGCTGCTCGGCACCCAGGCCAAGAAGGGCGCCGTCACCCAGGACGCGACCTTCGCCTATGACGCCTTCGGCAACCTGCTGGACCGCCCGGACGTCGGCGCCTACACCTATCAGGACGAGCGCCTGCAGACCGCCGGGACCACCGCGTTCTGGTACAACGACAACGGCGCGCTGATTGCCCGTTCGGTCAATGGCATCAACACGGCCCTGACGCACGACCCCCACGGCCGCGTCACGTCCATCTTCAGCCTGCCCACCTACGAGCTGAAGTTCGGCTACGACGCGGAGGGCGAGCGGGTGCGCCGCTTCGACGCGCAGAGCGGCCTGGAGACGCTGACCCTCGGTGGGTGGTACCGGCGCGAGCGCAACGTGAACACACCGCTGACGCCGGCGCGGCACACGCACCTGGTCAAGGTCGGCACGGAGACCATCGCGGAGCTGTCTCGCACCTACAACGGGCAGGGCGGCATCGTCACCTCGACCCAACACTTCCTGCTGCCGGACGAGTTGGGGTCGACGGCGGTCGTGACGGACCACACGGGCGCGGTGGTGGAGCGGCGCAGCTACACCGCCTGGGGCCAGCCCAGGAACCCGCTCGACTGGACGCAGTCCACGCTGTTCAGCACCGCCTCCCTGGTCACCCAGGGCTTCACGGGCCATGAGGGCCGCGACGACGGCGGCTTCACGTTCATGCGAGGACGGATGTACGACGCGTCGGTGGGGCGCTTCATCAGCCCCGACCCCATCGTCCAGGCGCCCTTCATGCTCGCGGACCTCAACCGCTACAGCTACGCCTGGAACAACCCGGTGAGCGTGACCGACCCCACGGGCCTGTGCGAGAAGGGCGGCGGCGACTGGAGCGGACCGGGCGTCTCCGGAGGCGCTGGGATGGCCTTCCCCTTCTCCATCCCCTGGGGGTGCGGCGCGGGCACCGGCAGCAGCGACTCCATCATCCCCGAGCACGGCGGTGACGGCGGGCCCGGCTCGGGCGGAGGAGGTGGAGGCAACGGCTCTCCCTCGCTCACGCCAGGCAACCCCGAGCACGAGTACGCCCAGTCGAACCCGAGCGTCGCTTCGGTTCCCGTGCCGTCCGGCGAGGCGGCGGCGGGGCCGGTGCAGGTCCAGCGCGACACGTCGTCGTCCAAGCGCCAGCGGAAGGCCTCCGCGGCGCTGGCGCTGGCCCGGCTGGCGTATGAGCTGACCCGGAGCGTGTATGACCAATCCATCGCGCAGGCGCGGATGGAGGAGTCCATGAGGGGGCTCACGTTCGACTTCGAGCGGTTCGACGAGCGCGTGCTCCAGCTCAGGAGCGCGGCCCATCAGCTTAGCGCCAGAGAGGAGAAAGCGAGGGAGGAGCGCGCCATCCGGCAGAAGGAGCAGGCCCGGGAGCGCCGGCGGTTCAATCGCAAATTCGCCCACGGGGCGCGCTGGGCGACCCTCGGCCTGGCCCTCGCCAGCGCGACCTCCCCTTGGGCGCTCCTGGCGTTCGGCTTCGGGGTCGCCGGCGTGGAGGTCAGCGTAGGGACGCAGATCATCACCCAGGATTCGAGTCAATTCAGCACCGCGTCGACCGCCGCCGGCACGGCGGGGACGCTGGCCGATGGCGCCGCGGCCCTGAGACCCTTCGCCCGCTTCGCGGGGATGCTCGGGAGATTCGGCCTCAGGATGACCATCTACGGCTACGTCCAGTTCGCGTCCGAGGAAACCATGGAGTTGCTCACCCCCTCGGAGTGATTTGGACGGACCCTCCGCGCCGTCGGCGCCCGCTCAGATGTTGATGCGGGAGCTGACGGTGCGGATGTCCAGGCCCAGCGCGGCGAACTCGGCGGCGTGCGCTCGCAACAGCTCCACGAAGCGCGGGTGCACGTCCGCCTCCTCGTTCGACAGCAGGTAGCCGTAGCTCGTCTTGGACAGCATCCACGAAATCCACAGCATCTCCGTGGCCTCCTCAGGAGGCGGCGCCACGTCGTGGTCCGCCTCCGTCGACAGCGCGCCGTCCTTGCCCCAGCGCAGGCCCAGGCACGCGTAGAGCACCTCGCCCGCGTCGTCCCACTGCAGGTTGTTGGCCCACGCGTGTCGGAAGGTCGCGAAGAAGATGACGTAGCGGCACAGCTGCTGGAGCGCCTCCAGTTCCCCGGGCTGGGGCGTGTCCGTGCACGTCACCGGGCTGACGGCCTTGGCCACGGGCTCGGTGACCTTCGCGTCCAGGTCCATGCGCTCGGAGCGCACGAACCACGGCGCGGGCTTGCCCGGCACCGTCGCCCGAAGGTAGCGGCACACGAAGGCGGGGGCCGAGTGCGCCACCAGGTCGTCCGAGAAGCGCCGCACCTCGAGCCACTCGGCCGCGAGCGCCTGGGCGTGCTCCGCGAAGAAGGCGCTCACGTGCTCGCCCAGCAAGCGCCAGAACAGGTTCGCCGCGCGGGCGTAGCGGTGCGACTCGCAGATGGGCGGCGCGGGCGCGAAGCCCTTCCAGTCATAGCTGCCCATCAGGTGGAGCAGCCGCGTGTCCACGCTGCGCTCGGTGAGCGCGCTGGCGCGGGTGATGTAGCCCTTTGGCCCCACGAGGAAGCCGCTGGCGGAGTGGTTGATGAGCACCACCTCCCGCAGGTGCGGCATCAGGAGCCAGCGCAACGGACTGCGCCGCAGGTTGCGATGCGCGGCGATGGCGTACTGCTCCACGTTGAAGTGGCACTGGCCCAGGTGGTTGCCCAGCTCCGTCTCCAGCGTCGCGCTCACCCGCGCCATCCGCTTGGCGGCCTCCCAGCCCGGGCCATCCGCGGGCGTGTAGCTCCGCCGCGTCACCGGCGCGCCCGCCTGCTTCACGCCCGGCTCACGCATGCCCAGGATGATGCGCGTGGGAAGAAGCCGCCCCTCCGCCAATCGCAGACGCACGTCCACGTCCGGGAGGCAGTGGTCGCCATCCTGCTCGTAGGCGTTCCACGGGAAGTACAGCCGGAACGCAGCCTTGTCCCCCGGCGCCTCCGGGTCTCCATCCATGAGCGTGGAGAACATGCCGTTGAGTAATCGCTCACCGAAGAAGGCATCCGTGCGCGTGGAGCCTGGTGACTCGCGCTCCATCCGCACCGTCATCGCCTCCGGGTAGTCCGCCTGAATCCTGTCCAGCCCCGGCGCCTGTCCCAGCTTGCCCTGGAGCAGGTGACGTCGCTTGACGAGCTCGATGGGCGCCACCGCCTTGAGCATCGCCAGCGCGCGGCCCGGCGCGTACGCCGTGGGCGGCGTGCCCTCCTCCGTGACGAGCAGCCGCGCCAGCGGCGTGGAGGGGTCGTATTCCCAGTACGGCAGCTTCAACGTCCCGAAGTCGTGATGGAGCCCGCCATGGTCATCCGGCCCCTTCTCCGAGCCGATGCGCCGCCACGTCTCCACCACCTGGCCATCCGGACGGAAGCTGTGCTGGGGCTCGAAGAAGCGCACCTCCAGGTCCGGCAGGTCTCCTTCGCCCGCGTCGGCCGGGTCATACCGCACGCGGAAGTACCCCTCCGGGTCCGTGAAGCCCTCGCCCAGGAAGTCATCCGGCGAGCCGAAGTCCCGGTCCCACAGCTCCACCTTGATGTGGTGCAGGGCCCTGGGGCCGCCGGGCCCCTCCTGCTCGAAGACCAGACGCCCCACCGCCACCGCCGGGAGCGTGGCCTCATCCCTCTTGGGACGGCTCGCGCGCACGCGCGGCCCCAGCTCCCGGCTGATGGCCAGGCGCTCCTCCAGCGCCAGCCCCGCGTACCACCGGGACAGCTCCTGGGCGTCGAGCACTTCGTTGCGTGGGCTCTCGCGTCCTTTGAACCCGAGAGAACCCATCCATCGGCGCAGTACCGCGAACATCATCCCCATCCCCATGTCACGGGCCCACGGGGCCTCGTGTCTGTCATCAGCCCGACCTCTCCGGGGGTCGCTCGCACGCACGCTCGCCGCATGCCCAGGCCCTCCGTGCGCTGCGCGACGCCGGTTTCCTTCTCCAGGGAGGGTACCACTGCTTGAGCTCCTGCTTTACGCGTCCTACGGTCCTGCCCGTTCCACAGAGGATTTCATGACTGTCGAGTACAAGCTCAGGATTCGGACGAGCACGAAGCTGGGCGCGGGAACGGATGCGAACATCTCCGTCGTCCTGGTGGGCACGCGAGGTGAGAGCGGCCCGCACGTGTTGGACAAGCCCTTCCACAACGACTTCGAGGCGGGCGCGGAGGATGTCTATTCCGTGCAGGCCTCGGACGACGTGGGAGCGCTCTTGCTGCTGCGCTTCGGCAACACCGGGGGCATCGCGGCGGACTGGCTGCTGGACCACGCGTGGGTGACGGCCGGGGAGCGGCAGTGGAGCTTCCCCTTCTTCCGCTGGGTGCGGGCCGGGGCCACGGTGGACGTGCTGGAAGGCACCGCGAAGCTCGCGCGGCATGCGGGCTGCGAGCGGGAGGCCACCGCGAGGCGGGAGCTGCTGGAGGCGCGCAGGCGCATGTACCCATGGCGCCCGGCGGAGGCGACCGAGGGGCTTCCGGGCGCGCTGGACCTCAGCGAGGCGCAGCCCCTGCCCAAGGACGAGCTGTACCGGGGGCTGACGGAGGGCAGCTACGAGGTGGTCATCGCCAGGACGCTGGCGGCCATCAAGCTGCACCTGCCCCTGCTGTCCAAGGCCTGGAACGGGCTGGTGGACATCTTCGACTTCTTCAAGGGCCTGGAGGTGCCCCGGCTCGCGCCGCGCTGGCAGGACGACCTGGAGTTCGCGCGCCAGGCCGTCCAGGGCATCAACCCGCTCCACATCACCCTCATCCCGCAACTGCCCCAGGGCATGCCGCTGACGGACGAGGACGTGAAGGGCGTCCTGTCCCCCGGCACCACGCTGGCCCGGGCGCTGGATTCCAAGCGCATCTTCCTGCTCGACTTCGACATCCTCGAGGACATCCCGATGTACCGGAAGGTCGACGAGGACGGCGTGGAGGAGCGCCGGTGGGCCCCCGCGGCGCGCTGCCTCTTGTACCTGGATGACCTGCGGCAGTTGAGGCCCCTGGCCATCCAGCTGGGGCGCGACGGCGGCAAGGACCCCGTCTTCACGCCGAACGACGACACGTACGACTGGCTCGCGGCGAAAATCTATCTGCGCTGCAGCGAGGGCAACACGCACCAGATGGTGGCGCACGCCTTGCGCACGCACTTCGTGGCGGAGCCCTTCGTGATGGCGACGATGCGCAACCTGCCGGACCCGCATCCGGTCTACAAGCTCCTGCGCCGGCACTTCCGTTACACGCTCGCCATCAACGAGGGCGCTCGCAAGGGACTGCTCGCCGCGGGCGGGGTGTTCGACGACTTCATCGCCACGGGCGGCCCCGACAAGGGCCACCTCCAGCTGGGCAAGAAGGGCTACCAGCGCTGGAAGCTCACGGACAACCGCCCCCGTGAGGACCTCGAGCACCGGGGTGTGCTGGACCCGGCGGTCCTCCCCTACTACCCCTACCGCGACGACGCGCTGCCCTTGTGGGATGCTTTGGAGGAATACGTCGGTGGGGTCCTCCGGTACTTCTACCCGACCGACGCCGACCTCGAGGGCGACACCGAGATGCAGCACTGGTGGAAGGACCTCACCGAGCACGGGCTGCCGGTGGACAAGCTGCCGTGTCGGGAGCTGTCGCGTGTCGACGACCTGGTCGACATCCTCACCACCGTCGTGTTCACGGTCAGCGTGCAGCACGCGGCGGTGAACTACCTGCAATACGAACACTACGCCTTCGTACCCAACGCGCCCCTGTGCATGCGCAGGGAGCCGCCCCGACAGAAGGGGACGCTCTGCGCCGAGGACCTCCCCGAGATGATTCCCTCCAGGTCCCAGACGCTCTGGCAGGTCGCCATCGGCCGGGCGCTGTCCAGCTTCGGGGACGACGAGGAGTACCTGCTCAACGAGGGCGGCTGGCGCGAGGAGTACTTCCAGGAGCCCCAGGTGCGGGCCCTGCGCGAGCGGTTCGAGCAGCGCCTGCGCGCCCAGCGCGACGTGGTGGCGGCGCGCAACGCGGGCGCCCAGGTGCCCTACACCGTGCTGAGTCCCGACCGGATTCCCTGCGGCATCACCGTCTAAAGCCCTGGAGACGCGCGTGCCCAACCTGCTCTCACGTGGCCTCTTCAACCTGTTCTTCGGCGGCCGCCGCGCGCCCCTGGCGAGCCTGCCCGGGCCGACGCCGGGCCTGCTGGGCAACCTGGGTGACTTCCTGGGCGCCCAGCCCTGGGAGGTCTGCGCCCGCTACGCGCGCGAGTACGGCCCCGTCACCGTGGCGTGGCTGGGGCCGTCCCCCGCGCTCATCCTCAACGACCCGGACGTCATCCACGAGGTGATGGAGACGCGGCGGCTGGAGTTCGAGAAGGGCAACATCGGCGAGCAGATCCGCCACTCCACCACCGACGACACGCCCTTCATCGCCGAGCAGGGTGACGACTGGGCGCGCAAGCACGCCATGGACCCGCTGGCGCAGCCCTGGACGCCCGCGTGGCAGGCGGCCCAGGTGGAGCCGATGCGCCGGGCGCTGCTCGAGTCGGTGGAGGCTCAGTTCGCGCATCCGTCCGTCGACCTGACACCCACGCTGCGCAGGATGACGTTCGACGCGTTCTGCGTGGCCACGGTGGGCGAGAAGCTGCCGACGTCGTCCTACGACGACTTCATGCTGCTGGCGGCGGGCGCGGACGCGCGCATCCAGGCGAAGCTGCCGCTGCGGTTCGTGTCCGCCCCCAAGGGCTTCGAGGCCGCCAAGGAGCGCTTCTACGGCGTGTTCGCCCGGAAGATCCACGAGGCGCGGCAGGCGCGGTCCTCCACCGCCGTGGACCTGATGTCGTGGACCCTGCGGGAGATGCCCCGACTCGACGACCAGGTGCACGCCCACCTGCTCGGCGGGTTCTTCTTCGGGGGTGTGTTCTCCTCGAGCACGACGCTCGTGGGTGCCTTCCATCAACTCAACAAGTACCCCGCCACGCTGGAACGGCTGGCGCTGGAGTCAGACGCGCTGGCCCAAGGCCCCTTGAGCCTGTCGCGCCTGGTGGACGAGGCCCCGTGGGGCGAGGCCGTGGCGTACGAGGCCCTGCGCATCCTCCCCGCGGTGCGCGTCTTCATGCGCCGCTCGCCGCTGACGCCCTCGCGGCTGGCGGGCGTCACGCTGCCGCCGGGCACCACGCTCATGGTGTCCAACCAGCATTTGCACCGCGACCCGAGCCACTGGGCGAGCCCGGAGACGTTCGACCCGGAGCGCTGGCTCAACGGGGGCGCGGCGAGAGACCCGCTCGGCAGCGGGCACTTCTTCCCCTTCGGCCGGGGCCCCCGGGCCTGTGTGGCCGGGGACTTCGCCATGGTGTACCTGCGCACGGCGCTGGCCACCTTGAGCGCCCGCGCGCGCATCCTCGTCGACTCGACGGAGCCCTTCGAGGAGGGTTTCTTCTTCGGCGTGGTGCGTCCCCGGGGCGTCACGGGCAAAATCATCCCGCGAGAGCGGTCCACCCTTCACCCTGCTTCCCCGGAAGCCCCCCTCCCCCCGGCAGTGGAATCCGCATGACCTTGTTTCGACATCCCCGAGACCGCATCCCCGTCCTGCTGTTCACCCTGATGTTCGCCCTGGACCTGACGGTCTTCTTCACGGCGACGAGCTGGTGGTTGCCCATCCTCTGGCTCGGCCTTGGAATCATCCCCAAGGGGTGGATCAGCGCGTGGAACCATCACCACCAGCACGTGACGATGTTCCGTCACGCGCTGCCCAACCGGCTGCTGGAGATCATGTTCGGTTTCCAGACGGGCGTGACGTCCCACGCGTGGTTCCTGCACCACGTGGTGGGCCACCACCGCAACTACCTGGACCAGACCAAGGACGAGGCCGGGTGGAAGCGCGCCGACGGCACCACCATGGGTGAGATGGAGTTCTCCGTCCTCAACTGGCTCATGGCGTATCCGCGCGCGTACCGCGTGGGCCTGTCCCATCCGAAGGCGCTGCGCGTGTTCCTGGGCATGGGCGCGCTGCAGGTGGCGCTGCTCGGCGTGCTGTTCTGGCACAACTGGTACAACGCCCTCTTCGTGTTCCTGCTGCCGATGGCGGCGTCGCTCTACGTCACCGTCTGGGCCACCTACTTCCACCACGTGGGGCTGGACGTCACGGAGCACTCGCAGGCCTCGTACAACATCCTGCACAAGGGCTACAACCTGATGACCGGCAACCTGGGCTACCACACCGCGCACCACACCAAGCACGGGTTGCACTGGTCCCAGCTGCCGGAGCTGCACGCGCAGCTGGCCAAGGACATCCCGGCCACGCTCTACCGCCAGCCGGGCATCCCGTTCGTGTGGACGGGCACCGAGGCGAAGATCGACCCGGCGGAGTCGGAGCTGGGCGCCATCGCGCAGTAACGATGTGCCGGGCCTCGGGTGAGGCCCCGAGGCTGCTGCCGTGCCCGCTCCCTTCACGGGGGGGCGGGCGTCCTGCGCATCCCCCTGCATCGCGACGGCTTGCGGCTGCCGAGCCTGGGGCTTCTGCCTCCTGGGCCGCGCGCCTTGACCGCCCCACCCCATATCCCTGATACCGGCTCCGGCGCTCGTTGAGATTGCGTCGCAGAACCAACTAGTCCGGGATTGCGGATGTTCTTGCCGGTCACCCCTCTCGCGCTGTTGCTCTCGGTGGCCTCGCCGCCTCCGGCCTCGTCTGCCTCACCGGAACAGGCGCCCGCCGGTGCCGAGGCGACTCAGGAAGCACCGCCCACGAACGACGAGGTGCAGGTCCCCCGCCGCATCGACAGCGTGGTGGTGCCCTATCCCCAGGCGGAGCAGGCGGCGCGGCGCGAGGGCGAGGTGGTGCTGCGGCTGACGCTGGATGAAACCGGCGTCGTCACCGACTCGGAGGTCGTCCGCTCGGCGGGCCCCGCCTTCGACGAGGCCGTGCGCACCGCGAGCCTCTCCTTCCGCTTCGAGCCCGCGCGCGTGCGCGGCGAGCCCGTCGCCTGTCAAATCGAGCTGGTCCACACCTTCCAGCTCGACACGCCGCCGCCCGTCGCCGCTCCGGAGACGCCGACGCAGCAGCCCGCCGCGACGCCCGAGGCCACCGCCACCGCGCCCGAGGAGAAGAAGCTGGAGACCACCGTGTCCGGACGCTCGGACGCGGAGCGCCAGCGTCAATCCGCCGAGGCCGTGAAGGTCGTGAGCGTGCAGCGCGCGCGGGCCCGCTCGGTGGACATGGGACAGGTGCTGGCCGCGCAGGAGGGCGTCGAGGTGCGCCGCACGGGCGGGCTCGGCAGCTCCGCCTCCTTCACGCTCAACGGCCTCACCGACGACCAGGTCCGCTTCTTCCTCGACGGCGTGCCGCTGGACCTCTCCGGCTATCCATTCGGCATCGCCAACGTCCCCGTCAACCTGGTGGACTCCATCCAGCTCTACCGGGGCGTCGTCCCCATCCGCTACGGCGCGGACGCGCTGGGCGGCGCGGTGAACCTCACCTCCACGCCGCTGGAGCCCGGCGCGCACGGCGCGGTCTCGCTCCAGGGCGGCGCCTTCGGGACGTTCCGCCTCACGCTGGGCGGCGGGTACAAGCCCGCGCCGACGGGCTTCTACGCCCGCGCGCACTTCTTCGCCGATACGACGAAGAACAACTACGCCATCGACGTCGAGGCCGCGGATGACCGCGGCAACCTCCGCCCTGTCACCGTCAAGCGCTTCCACGACGGCTACGAAGCGCTCGGCGGCGGCGTGGAGGTGGGCTTCACCGAGCTGTCCTGGGCGGACCGCGTCGTCCTGCGCGCCTTCGGCTCCCGCAACGACAAGGAGCTGCAGCACAACCTGGTGATGGCCGCGCCGTACGGTGAGGCCACGTACGACGCCGACTCGCTGGGCGCGCAGCTGCTCTACGCGAAGACGCTCTCGCCCACCGTGCGCCTGGACGCGCTGGCCGGCTACGCGTGGCAGGCCACCCGCCTCGTCGACATCGCCGAGTGGGGCTACGACTGGTTCGGCAACCGGACCGTCCCCCGCGAGCTCCCCGGTGAAATCGGCGGCGGCGCCATCGACCAGACCGTCTGGCAGCAGACCGCCTACGGCCGCGTCAACGTGGGCTGGGACGTGGCGCCGTCGCACACGCTGCGGCTCGCGCTCGCGCCCACCGTCACGACGCGCACGGGCGAGGAGCGACGCCGGGCCAGCCCCAGCGACCCGGACAGCCTGGCCCCCCGGCGCACCCAGCTCACCTTCGTCACCGGGCTCGAGTACCAGGTCGACCTGCTCGACGACGCGCTGGAGGTCATCGTCTTCGGCAAGGACTACCTCTACCAGGGACGCGCCCGGCAGCCCCTGGCCGTGGGCGGCTGGCTGGACAAGGACAAGGGCCTCCACCAGCTGGGCGGCGGCGCGTCGATGCGCCTGCGCCTGGGCACCCCGCTCTACCTCAAGGCGAGCTACGAGCGCGCCACCCGGCTGCCGCGCGCGGACGAGGTCTTCGGCAACGGCGTGCTCGTGCTGGAGAACCTGGACCTGGAGCCCGAGCACAGCCACAACCTCAACCTGAGCCTGTCCACCGTGCCGCTGCGCACGCGCGCGGGCAGCTTCCGGGGCGAGGTCAACGGCTTCGCGCGCTTCGCCGACAACCTCATCCTGCTCACGGGGAGGGACCGCGACTGGAGCTACCAGAACGTGTACGGCGCGCGCATCCTCGGCGTCGAGCTGTCCGCGGGCTGGACTTCGACGGGCGGCCTCTTCAGCGTGGACGCCAACGCCACCGCGCAGGACCCGCGCAACGCGTCCAGCCAGGGGACGTTCGGCGACTTCGACGGCCGGCGCCTGCCGAACAGGCCCTGGCTCTTCGCCAACGCCACGGCCCGCATGTCGCTGCGCGGACTGGCGCTCGCGGAGGACGAGCTGTCGCCCTTCTGGAGCACGCGCTACGTGCACGGCTTCTTCCGCAACTGGGAGGGCCTGGGGCTGGAGTCCACGAAGGACGACCTGGACGCGCAGTTCGTCCAGACGGCCGGCGTGGGCTACCGCGTGCGCCGGGGCAAGCTCACCGTGGGGCTGACGGCGGAGCTGGAGAACCTCACCGACGCGAGGGTCTTCGACTACTACGGCGTCGAGCGGCCCGGCCGCGCGGGCTGGCTCAAGGGCACGCTCGAGTACTGACGGGGACCCACCCTCGCGCCCGGCAGGCACCCGGGCGCGAGGAGGGAGCGACGCTTCAGCGCACCTGGAGGAACTGGTACGCCCAGCCCTGCACCTCGAAGCGCTTCACCGGGGTGCCGCTGACGCCCAGCTCCCAGATGGCCGTGCGGGCGTAGTCGGCGGTGGGCAGCAGCAGGAAGGTGCGGCCCTCGATGTTGAAGGCGTAGTAGCCGCCCGCGATGAAGCCCAGCTCGTCGATGGGCGTCGCGGAGTTGGTCGCCAGGTTCACGCGCCACAGCTTCCAGTGCAGGCCGCCGGTGATGACGCCGGGCGCCGTCGTCGGGGTGATGTCCACGTTCTCATGGTGGAAGACGGCGACCACGCCCACGTCGTTGCCCAGGTAGCGGAACGCCGCCGTCTGACGGCCGCCCACCAGCGAGGACAGCGAGCGCGTCCACGCGGCGTCGATCTCCGTCTCGCCCGCCTTGATGCGCACCACGCACGTGTCGGGCGCGCCGTCCTTGAGCAGGGGCGCCGCGCTGCTGAACACCCAGTTGCTGAAGTAGAGGTTGCCGGCCTCGTCCTGCGTCGCCACGTCGAGCCCCGGGCAGGGCGCGTCCAGGAGCTTCACCAGGCTGTCGTTCGTCTTCGAGTAGACGGCGATTTGAGACGTGGGCAGGAAGTCGAAGTAGTTGCCGTCGGTCCAGTAGAACGCCTGGAACACGTCGTTGCCGCGCGTGACGCGGGCGCGGTCGAAGCCCGTCTTCACCACCAGCCCCTCGCGCTCGCGCACCAGGCCCGGCGCGTCGGCGGTGCCGGAGATCTGCATCGTCGTGGGGTTCCACACCACGCGGCGCGACTCCTCCAGCGACATGTACGCGCGCGTCGAGTCGACGAACTGGTTCAGGTACAGCGGCGCCGAGGCCGTGAAGCCGTAGTTGGCGAAGCTGATGCGGCCCGCGGCCACCAGCGAGCCGTCATCGCCGACGGTGAAGCGGGAGATCTCCGGCTTCTCGCCGTCGCCCACGAA
Source organism: Myxococcus fulvus (assembly GCF_900111765.1). Next base: position 199,235 of record NZ_FOIB01000010.1, on the reverse strand, counting down.
GAGCTGGCCCTCGACGGCGCCGATGGTGGCGTAGCCGGAGTGCTCGCTGGCCTTGGTGAGGTCCAGGCTGGTGACGTCCAGCGAGTCGAAGAGGCTCACGTACGTCACGGCGCCGTTCGTCTGGGAGACGGTCGTGGCCAGGCTGTAGGCGGGCTTCTCCGTGGGCGTCGGGTCCGGCGGCGTCTTGTCGTCGTCACCGCAGCCCACCAGGGCGGAGGAGAGCAGCAGCGAGGTGGCGGCCGAGGCCGTGGCGAAACGGCGGAACGTACTCATGGGGGGCAACTCCGTCTTCAGGGGGGTGAAGCTCAGGTCGGCACGGGGGCGGGGGCCTCCGGTTCGACCGGTGCGGTGGAAGGAAGGACCGGGGGACGCTGGAGGCGGCGGATGACGCCCGCGGCGCCCACGAGCACCAGGACCAGGGCGAACAGGCCCAGCTCCGTCGCCAGGAGGTGCGAGGAGCCGGAGGCGAAGGGCAGCCGTCCGGTCCGCGCCGCGTCGATGAGGGGGACGAGGAACAACAGCACGCTCGCGCCCCAGAGCAGCCGGCGCGCGTGCCTCGCGGGCGAGGCGTCCAGCCAGGCGCTGGCGATGGACAGGCCCCACGTGGCCAGGAAGACGGTGTGCTCCCAGAAGGGCCGCTCGGGCAGCTCCGCGGGCAGCAGCTGGTTGGCCACGAAGACGCCGCCCACCGCGAGCGCGAGCCCCGCGCAGAAGCCCGAGGTGAGCTTCGCGAGCGCGGTGTCGAAGCGGCTCTGTCCCTTCGCGCGCCGGCGCTCCAGCCACAGCAGGTTGCCCGCGAGGATGCCGAACGCGGAGACGAAGGCCAGGAGCGCGTAGAGCACCTTGGCGGGGAAGCTGGCCCAGGTGGCGAAGTGCAGGCCGTACAGGGGGTCCATCACCTGCGAGTACAGGGTCCCGCCCCCCGTCTCCCGCGCCCAGAGCAGCTCGCCCGTGCGAGCCACGCGCACGTGGGTGAAGGCGTGGAGCGTGCCCTCGCGCTCACCCGGCAGGTGGACGGTGCCGTTCTCGTCCCCCAGGTGGTCGAAGAAGAAGTGGCTGTGCTCGGACTGGGGGAAGCGCTGCTTCGCCATCGCCAGCGCGTGCGCCAGGTCCGGCGCGCCGGCATCGCGCCCCACGGCGGCGGGCGGCGTGGGCCAGTCCACGATGCGCTCACGCACCTTCAGGTCGCCATCCAGCGACGTCTTCACCACGGCGGGTTCGAACCAGTCGTCCAGCCAGAGGATGCCGCCGGTCACCGCGAAGACGAGCAGGAAGGGCGCGGTGATGACGCCAATCACCTTGTGCGCGTCCGACCAGATGACCCGCCGCGCGCCCTTGGGGCGGAACTGGACGAGCTCTCGCAGCATGCGGCCCAGTTGGAGCAGCAGCCCGGTGCCGATGAGCAGCACCAGCACCCCGGAGGCGATGCCCGTCAGGTGCGCGCCGCCGGGGATGGGCTCCAGGAAGTGCATCGCGTTGAGGAACTCGCCCAGGTCGCTGCGCTCGCCGAGCTGACGCCCGGACACCGGGTCCACCCAGAGCGGCTTGATGGCGCCGTCCGGGGACATGCGCCACAACCGCAGCCAGGGCTCCTCGGAGGTGGGGAGGGAGATGCCGAACCAGACGGGATGCGCCGCGGTCTCCGCCTCGGCCAGCTGCTGTGCCAGCTCCACGGCCCGCGCCTCCGACACGGCCACGGGCGCGCGGAACGTGGGCTCCTGCCAGGGTGACAGCTCCTCCGCGAACAGGGCGAACGCGCCCAGGAAGAACGTCACGAACAGCACCAGCGACGACAGCACGCCCGCCCAGGCGTGCGCGTCCCAGAGAATCTCGTAGGCCCGGGGCGACAGCTTCACGTGAGCACCAACACGAGCGACGACAGCGCGCCGACGAGCGCGCAGCCGCCCCACGCGCGCGCGCCGCTTCGGGAGAGCAACGCCAGACACACGCCGGTGGCCACCGCGGGCAGGACGACGAGCAGCGCGAGCAACAACCGGACGTCCTGCGCCACGGGTAACACCGCCGGCAGCGCCAGGCTCGCGAGCACGGCGGCGGCGGGGGCCGCGGTGACGGCGGCGGAGATTCGCGCGGCTCCGTGCTGGTGCGCCATCCTCAGGCGCCTCCCAGCCACAGGCCCGCGAGCCCCAGCGCGCACACCGGCCACACGAAGCGCGTCGCCCGGGGCCACAGCGGCACCACCAGCGCCAGCACCGGCGCCACCAGCATGGCCAGCACCCCAGCGCACGTCAGCCCCACGCCCCACCCCTGCGCCCTCACCGCGAACGCCACGGACGCCGCCACGCACAGCGCGCCCAGCGCCCTGACCCACCCTCGGTGACGATTCAGTCCGTCCGGAAGCGCGACGCCACGGAGCACGGCGAGGCCCAGCACCATCAGCAGGGTCGATGTCGCCATGTCCTCCTCGGGGTACGCGGAAACTTGAGAATGATTCGCAGTTGCGAATCGCGCGCAGTTCAACTGCACCCAGGAAGGGATGTCAAGGCGCGTCGGGGAGCCGTCCTGGAGGGTCTCCGTCTATGCCTGGAACACTGGTTTCCAGCGCTGGGATTGGGGTCGGGACGCATGGAATCCAGGGGTCATCCGGGGCAGCGGAGCAGGCTCGGCCGCGCGCCTCCGTGAAGCGCTTCGATGGGCCTAGAGGGGCTTCAAGAGTCCGGCCTGGTCCAGCAACGCGCGCACCTGTTCGGCCAGCGCCACGTGCTCCGGGTTGCTGGCCGTGAAGCGCTCGGGGGTGAGGACGATGAGGGTGCCCTTGTCCGCCACCGGCTCGACGTGAACGGGGGCCGGGAGTGGGGGCACGGTGCCTCGTTGCCGGGAAAGGTAGAGGACCCACCCAGGCCAGATTTCCGAGGGGTCGTTATCTCGCAGCATCTGGAGATGAGCGGACGACATCACCACCACGAAGTCGGGCTCCCACGCGACCGCCATGCTCTTCACGAGACCGCGAAGAGTCGACGCGGCGAGCACCCGCTCCGAGTTGGGCCCTCGGACGGGTAGGTCGAGCAAGCAAACGTTGATCACTCGCGGAGAGCTCCCCCCGCAGGTGAGCTTGAGTGCGCTCCCGTCATTGTCGTCACTCGCGCCATTCCAGGCGCTGAATCGGAATCCGAGCTCTTCGACGACCCGGTCTCTACCCTTGCGGAGGAGCTTCGCCAACTCCGCCCCTGTCGAATCGATGGGATGCTTCAAGGCCTCGGCGCGTGACTTGCCTTGCCGGAACCACTGAGCAAATGACAGGTCGACACCCGCGAGCAGTCTGAAGAACGCTTCGAGACGTGTCGCGCACGCTTCCGCTGTCTCCTGGCGGGCGCCCCAGTATGCGCCACAGAAGAAAGCCTCCTCCTCACCCTCGATACGGTCCGTCATGCGACACCTTCCCCTCTACAGCGGGGGAACATAGAGGACCTCGATCCCGATGATCCGCTCTCTCCGAAAGAGCATGCGGATGGCTTCGGCCGTCTTCTCCTCCGCGATGAACCACTTGATGGGAACGTCAGCGGGGGTCTTGGCCAACTGTCGCTGTGCCTGCTCGACGAGGGCCTTGGCTCCTGAATTCTCGAACCAGACTTTCGGTCTGAGGTTGTCCAGGAACTTGTTCGCGTACCCCGGCCCCTTCGCCTCCAGCAGCACGCCCTTTTCGAACCCATCGAACTTCACGCCTCCGCTGTCCCTGCCGACACCTCCGACCCAGTATGCCTCGTCCGCCGAGTGGCCCGAGATCTGTTCCTGGTAACGCCGGGCGCGTGGAGACATGGACTCCTTCGCGGGTCCCCACTGGCCGGGCCCCTTCGATGGCGCTCCCTCCTTCGCCGCGCCGCCCGTCCGCTGAAGGATGATGGCCGCGCCAGGTCCTCCACTCAGCACGGCCGCCGCACGACCCACGGGCGCCGCCACCATTCGCAGGGCGACCGTGCCATCCGCAGCCAACGCGAGCACCGGCACCTCCGCCGTGGCGAACGCAGTCCCCTGCAACGTCCGCGTCCCCGCGGACACCGTCCCCCACGTCGCGACGAGGTTCGTCACCAGCCTGGAGACGGCCTGCACCTGCTCGCCCCGGGTCATGTACCGGAAGCGCTCCAGGTACTCGGGCGACGACTCCAAGAGCGCCACCACCGCGGCCGGCAACCCACGGAGTGCCGCGAGGTTGTCCGCGGGCGACGTCGAGAAGAACCTCCCCACCGCGAGGGCCAGCCCCACGAACGCCTCTTCAGCCCCGTCCAGGGTCCGACTGATGACGTCCGCGTCGTCATGGACGTCGGCCAGCGGGAAGCCGCTCTCCTCCTTCAGCTCATCGTCGAGCCGTCGGAAGACTCCCGTGCTCCCGTCGTAGAACCGGGCCAGCTCGAAGCCGTGCGCACGGAAGGCCCCGTCCCGCCACTCGATGGGCGCCACCCGTTGCTGCGTCCGCCCGGTGCGCACCCACGCCAGGCACCCATCCGGCCGGAGCACCGCCACATGCTTGAAGCGCTCCACCCGGCGCGCCAACCCGGCCCGCGACACCTCACCCGTGGCCAGCACCTCCCGCAGCACGAAGCCCAGCGCCACGCGCGCCGGGAACTGTCCCAGCGTCACGTCCTTCTCCAGCAGGGTCCTCAGGAGCCGGGCGGCATGCCTGGGCGTCAGCGCGCTCCCCGCGACAGGCAGCGCGTCCCGCTCATCCAGACCCGCGCTTCCCAACAAAGCGTCGAAGGCATCACGCCGCGTTAGCGGAACCCCCAGGGAGGAGTCCTCGTCCCGCGAGTCCTCGCGCGCATCCGGCCACGCGTCTTGCGCCAACCCAGCGCGTTGCTGGAGTGCGCCCCTGCGAGAGGACGCGTCGCCCCCGGCACAGCCCGTGACGACGAGGACGACGCCGAGAAGCAAGAGGCCAGGACGCACTCCACACCTCCACGCCTTCCATGACGGAAGGCACGTGGAGGGAATGCTGTCACTGGCCTCTGACGCGCCTCAGGGCGCGTTGAAGAGGCTCGGGTCGCTCTGGCGGGAGCGGAACAGATCGACGATGTAGTTCATGCGCTGGTCGAACTTCGACCAGTCATTGGCCGACGAGCCCCTCAGCGTGTTGGGCGTCTTGTCGTACTGGCCCAGCAGCCGGTTGAGGTCCCCGCTCTCAATCGTGCGCAGGTGCTCGGGGAAGGAGCCCTGGCGACCCGGCGTGATGTCATCACCCAGGCTGAGCGAGCCATTGGGCAGGCCAATCTTCATCATGTGCTCGGTCGCGAACTGGCGGAACTGGCCGGCCAGCGCGTCCACCACGCTGTCGATGGCCTTGTCCACCAGGCCCGTCGCCTCCGCGCCCTTGTAGGCGAGGTTGCCGGGGAACGGCAGCGCGTTGCCGAACCCATCCACGATGCCCTCGGCGATGGGGCGGAAGGTCTCCTTGAGCGGCGCGTTGAGCGCGCGGTCCACCTCGCCCTGGATGAGCGACTGCTCGTGCACGCCCACGCGGTTGTTGGCGGCCAGCATCAGCTCCGCCTTCTTGTTCGGGTCGCTCTCGAACATCGCCTTGGCGTAGTCGGAGAAGGCCGCCTTCAGGTTCTCCTTCCCGGGCGGGAACGCCGCCAGGTACTTCTCCACCTTGGCCGCGTCGTACTTCGTGTCGCCCTTGAAGGTCTCCGTGAAGCGCTGGAACTCCGGGGCGATGTCCTGGAACAGCTTCTTGTTGCCGTCCGCGATGGCGTCACTGACGCGGTTGAGCGCGTCCCGGATGGGGACCTTCAGCCCCTCCACCAACAGCGGCGCCACGGGGTTGAGCACCGACAGTGCGCCGGCCGTCAGGCCGCTGGCCCAGGCGTTGCTGTTCTTGAGCTGGTCCATGAAGACCTTGGGCAGGTCCTCCTGGCGGATGCTCACCCCGGCCTGCTTGGAAGCCCAGACACCGAAGGTGGCCCAGTTGGCGTTCTCCTTGCCGAGCAGCCCCGCCATGTCATTGGACAGCTGGAAGTAGCCCTGGGTGATGGCCTCGTTGCGAGCCACCGGGTCCGTCATGTTGGAGATGGCCTCGATGTCCAGCCGGCCGCCCTTGGGCGGCGTCGCGGGGCTCTCCGCCAACGCCCTCTGCGGGTTGAGCTCCAGCCGAGGCTTCGCGCCCGGCGTCTCGAACAGCGACTCGTCCCGCAGCACGCGGTTCGGCGCGACCGGCTTCGCCTGGGCGGGAGTCTTCTCCGCCGGCTGCGGCTCCGGCGGACGGACGACGGGCTGGCGACGGCGGTTCAGTTCGTTGATGGGACTCATGGATGGATTATCGGAAGTCGCGAACCCCGGTTGCCGCCGAACCGTCAGTCACGACCCACCGGAAACAATCACTAGCGGAAACCCCTTACACGGAATCATCCGACAGTGAGCTTCTCCACCGCGCCATGGAGGATTTCCAACTGGCGAGGCACCCGCTCCACCAGCTTCCCCGACACCGGGTCATTCGCGATGCGGCGCAAGGGAAGCTCGGGCATCGGCGGCGGCGTCTGTCCCTTGCGCAGGGAGTCCGCCAGCACATCCAACGTGCCGCTCGCCTTGTGCGCGACCACGTCCAGCACCTCCGAGGAGGCAATCACGCCCTTCTGCTCCCCCAACGCCGTCACCGACGCGGCCAGCCTGCGCGAGTACGTCAACAGCGCCATCGCGGGCTCCAGCCGGTGCGCGGGGCCCCGGTACTCGGCCATCAGCCGCTCGAAGGACGCCTCCGCGTCGAGCAGCGCCAGGCCCAAATCCCTCCGCGCCGCGCTCACCCGGGGCTCGCGTCCATCGCGGCTCGCCGCCACCTGGCGGAAGTAGTTCCCATCCGCGAGCAGCACCGTCGCCGCCGCGTCCGGGAAGCGCCGCCGCTCCGGGTAGGGCCACAACAGCCACACCCCCGCCAAGGCCAGCACACACGCCAGCAACACCCCGAGCGCGCGGTTCTCCGCCACCGTCCAGTCCCCCGCGCTCAGCGTCGCGAGCAGGAGGAAGTCCGGGGTGAGCAATATCTGGAAGGCGCCGAAGTTGAGCGGCAGCAGCGACACGGAGGTGGCCGTCAGCACGCCAATCACCACGATGAGCACCCACGGCGAGCCCACCCGCGTGGCAATCACCGCCGCGAGCGTCCCGCCCAGCAGCGTTCCCGTGACGCGCTGGAGCGCGCGCTCCTCCGTGTTCGCCGAGTACGGCTGCAGGATGCCGATGGTGGAGAGCACCACCCAGTACGCCTCACCCAGCCCCAACGCCCGCGTGAGCACCAGCGCCACCGCGGCCACCGTCCCCGCGCGCAGCGCATGGCGCAGCACCACCGAGCGCGAGTGCAGGTTCGCGCGCAAGGGCTGCAGCAGCGGCCGTCGCTCGTCGGAAGGCAGCAGCGACCAGGCGTTCTCCAGCGACACCGGGTCCCCGCGCCGCATCGCCATGGCCGCCCGCTGCGCCGCCACGCAGTGGCCCCGCAGGCGCGCGAGCAGCTCCGTCACCGAGACGGGGACCACCCGCAGCCAGGCGCCGTGTCGCCCCAATTCCTCGCCGTTGGTGGGGAACAGGGGCCAGTAGACGGCCGCGGCCTCCGGGGAGAGCGAGACCTTGGCCACCCGCTCCGAGATGTCCGCGGACCAGTCACACACCCGCGCCACCTCCTCGCGCACCGGCCCGAGCCCGCGCTCGGGGCTGGCCACCTCCATCGCCTGCTCCAGGGCGAACAGCACCCCGAGCAGCTGCTCGCTCAGCTCCAACAGCACGAGCAGGTGCTCTCCACGCAGCGTCTCGTCCGCGCGCCCCACCCGCGTGGTCGCCAGCGTCTGACGCGCCTTCTCTATCTTCGCGCGCAAGGGCAGGTGCCGCGCCGTGGCCACCGCCCACGTCTCCGCCGAGGCGCCCTCACGCGACAGCGTCGCCAGGTCCCTCGCGCCCGCCGCCAGCGACAGGTACACCTCCGCGATGGCCCGGCGCGAGGGGCGATACGGATGCACCGGCCACAGCACCAGCGACTGGAGCATCGCCCAGCCGCCGCCCAACAGCAGCGCGCCCCCGCGCGTCAGCGCCGCGTCCAGCTCCACCGCGTGCGCCCCCAGCGACGCCACGAAGATGACCGCGAGCTTCTCCCCCACCGAGCCCGCCGTGTCGCCGTAGCACCGCGCGAACGTCATCACGAAGACGCCCACGAGAATCAGCGTGGCGTCCAGCCACAGCCGCCCGCCCGCCAGCGCCGCCACGGTGCCCACCAGCGCGCCGAGCATCGCCACGGCCCCCATCACCCTCGCCCGCCCCTGGTACGCACCGCCCGGGTTCGCCAGCGTCACCAGCAATCCCGTGAGCCCCGTCCATCCGGCGTCCTTGAGGCCCAGCAACGTGGCGAGCGAGTACGGAATCGTCACGGCCAGCGCCGCGCGAATCCCCAACGCCCAGGCGGGCCGGCCCGGCTGGAGACGAAAGAATCTCCGGAGGTGACGCCACAGACGGTGCATCCCCACGACCTCCCCAGTCAGCGGTGAATGTCCTCATGTGGTCATGACTCGACGCGTCGGTAAGCGGCGCGGGCGCGCGGGGACGCTCGGCAGGTGACGAGCGCCCGGGATGCCCGCGGGCGACCTCATGCCTCCTCGTACGCCGCCGTGGAGCGCCTCAGTACCCCACGTGCAGGCGCCCTGGGGGCAGCGCGGCCTCCAGTCGACGCACCTCGGCCTCGGGCGCCTTGTCCATGCCCAGCTTGAACTGCTTGAGGCGGGCGAGCGGCGACAGGTCCTCCGGCAGCGGGCCCAGCTCGCCTTGCAGGAACCCCGCGTGGGTGAGCCTGGGCATGCGGCCCATGCCGTCGACGAGGGCGCGCAGCTTCTCCGGCGGCGTGTTGAAGAAGCGCCACCACCAGAGCTTCTTGAGCTTCGGCAGCCGGGTGAGCACCTCGGGGAAGGTCTCCAGCCCCTTCGCGTCCAGGTACAGCTCCTCCAGGGACGCAAGTCCGGCGAACGACTCCGGCAGGCGCGTGAGGTTCTTGCAGTAGCGCAGGCTCAGCTTCTTGAGGGCGGACAGCTGGCCCAGTTCCTCGGGCAGGGACGTCACCGGCAGGTCCTCGAGGCTGAGCGAGCGCAGCGCCTGGAGCTCACCGATGCGCGGTGGCAGGACGTCGATGGGGTTGAAGTCCAGCGTGAGTCCCTCGAGCGCGGTGAGGGAGAAGACCTCGTCGGGAATCACCTTCAGCTTCTTCTGCGCGAGCGAGAGCTTGGGGGCCTTCTCCCCGCGCGCCACCTTCTCCCGCGCGGCCGCGAGCGCCTTCTCCACCGGGCCGAGCTTCGTGTCGGCCAGCACGGGCTTGCCCGCGCGCAACATCGCCCGCAGGCCCCGGGTGTCCAGCGTGGAGTCCGTGACGTTGCCGTCGTCATCCTCGTCCTCGTCGGTCCACGCGCCCGGCAGCAGCGCCTCATGGGGCTCCAGTCGCCTGCGCGGCGCGCCCTTCGCGGTGAGCTTGCTTCCGACGAGGACGTCCACGTCGAGCGCGCCCTCCACGAAGAGGTGGTGGTGCTGCTCGACGAGCGCCCTCGCCTTCAGCCCTCCGCCGACACAGAAGACGTCGTCCCCGAGCGAGTCCCCGAAGAGCAGCCCGCGAATCCGCGCGTCCCCCGCGACGAACATCGCGGACACCGTGGCGACGTTCTCCACGTCCAGGTCCCCGAGCACGACCAGGAGCGTGTGGTCCGCCTGGTGCCCGTCCGACAGCAGCCCCGCGAGCCGGACGCCCCCGCAGACCACCAGCGGCCTGGGGCCGACCTCCAGCGCGTCCGCCTCCAGGTCGCCGTCGTGGAAGAGGACCGTGTCCTGGGACAGGTCCTTCCAATAGGCCGCCAGACGCTCACGCCACGCGGGCGTCGCCGCCGCCTCCACCCTCGACCAGACCTCCTTCGCGGAGGTCTCCGTCCCCCACTGCGTCACCGTCGTCTGCTTCGTCATGGTCCCGTGGTGCTCCCGCCGCGTCGGATGCGGGGTCCTGGCTACCACGGAGTGCCACAGGGTGCTCGCGTGCGACACGAGGCCCATGACAAACGGCCCGCTCCGGATTCAGTCGGGTGAGCCGGTGAGCCGCGGCAGGCTCCGCAGTTTGACGAGCTGAAAACCCGTGAGGACACCGGCGAGCAGGATGGCCGCCCCGGCCAGGGCACTGCCGCCCCCGAACAATTGAAGCAGCCCCATGCCGACGTCGATGACACACAGAATCCAGCCCACCGTGGCGCTGCGTGATTTGGCCACGAGCACGGTGAGGGCCACGAAGGGCGACATCAGGCACAGGCTGCCCAACAGCATCTCGACAGGCTGTCCCGCCAGTTCGATGAGCGTGCTCACCAGCGCCTGGATGACGAGGATGACGAGGACCCCCACCTGTACCCGGGTCAGGTCTCGAAAGAGGGCCCTCCGGACAGCCTCGGGCGACCTCTCGCGGGCAAGGCAGTCCGCGCAGTGCGTCCGCTCCGCCGCGAGCGAGTCCGGCAGACAGGCTTCGCAGAAGAAGCCCCCACAGCGCGGACAGGGCAAGGCACCCGTTACCTCGGGGTGACGCGGGCAGCGAGGGCCCTCGGGCGCCACGGCCGTCTCGACGGGCTCGGGGGTGGGCGCCAGGATGGGCTCGGGCGGGCTCGCGAGGACAGCGTTCCGCAGGGAGCCGAGACAGCCCGGACAGAACTCCGCGTCGCGCGGCGCCATGGCGCCGCAGGCACAACGCACCTGCGCCAGCCCACCTTCGGGCAAAGGCTCTCGGGGCGACTCCTGGGGTTCCAGCGGAGCAGTCTTCTCCATGCTCGACAGACAACAGCACCCGGGCACGAAACGCCACGGACAAACAGCATCTGTCGAGAGGGAGCGTCCCGAGCGGCCTCGCGGACAAGGCAACGTCTTTCCCCGCCGCTTCTTCTGGGCCTTGGCGGGGCCCTGCTTGGAGCACTCCTCGCGTCAGGCCTCGGAGCTTGGCAACCCGCCCTGACCTGTCCCGCGCTCCCAACCTGGCGCGAGGAGTGACTGCGTTCCGCGAGCCTACGGCTGGGATTGCGGCGCGAAGCACGCGTCGCTCAGCTTCGTGGACCAGAGCTGTCCCGCCTCGGTGTCGTCATACGCGCTGAAGTACACCCGCGAGCCCAGCCGGAAGTACTCACGAGGGTAGGACGAGGACGTGGGCGGAGTGACGCCGATGTCCCTCAGCTTGCGCGTCCCGGACGGCGTGCCGTTGCTCACCCACGGCTCGATGCCAGCCCCGTCGGCCTCGTAGGCGCTGAAGAAGACCAGGTCGTCCGACACGGCGTACACGGGCGAGGAGTACTCGTCCGAGAGGCTCAGCGGCCGGCGCAGCCGCACGGTGCCGCCCGCGGTGCCGTCCGTCACCCAGAGCTGCGAGTCGCGCGGCGCGGGGCCATTGCTGCCGATGATGACGGAGAAGAACAGCTTCGAGCCTCCCGGCGGGATGCTGACGCTGTCGATGTAGGGGAAAGCCTCGCCCAGCGAGGTGTAGTCATTGGGCAGGCTGACGACAGACGTCGGGGTGCCGCCCGCCAGAGGCACCTGGTAGAGGACCATGTACTGCGTCGTCAGGGACGTGGTGGTGACATAGACGGTCGACCCCAGCGCGCCCAGCAGGCGCACGTCCCGGGTGGCGCCGAAGGACGCCAGGCGCAGCGTGCCGCCCGACGTGCCATCCGTCTTCCACAATTCCTGGAGGCCCGAGTCCTGACGGAGGATGAAGAGCGTGAGCCCGTCGGTGGTCCGCGCGTCCTTGATGAAGGCATTGGGCCCCGACGTGAGCCGCTTGACCTGGACGGTGCCCGCCGACGTGCCGTCCGTCTTCCAGAGGCTGGTGCCGCCGGACAAATCCCGCACGAAGAAGCGCAGCGTGTCGTTGGCCGCGCCGGACAGGTAGCTCACCTCCGCGTCCGCGCCGAAGTCACGCACGCGTGACGTCCCACCGGCCGAGCCATCCGACGCCCACAGCTCGTAACGCACGCGCGTGGAGCCCGACTCGTATCGCTCCAGGAAAAACACCACGGAGCCGCTGCCCGTGGCCGTCATGTGCGTCGGATACGAGCTGTCCGTCCCCGGCGTCAGGTCCTCCACCATGCGGGTGCCGCCCGAGGTGCCGTCGCTCACCCACAGCTCCGTGCCGTGCGCGACGTCCGCCGCCCGGAAGAACAGCAGGGATGAGGTGGGCGTGAGGCCGCCGAGCGGCGGCGTGAAGTTCCCCTCCGTCGCGGGGAGGCTCTTGATTTCAGTGGTCCCCGCCGAGGTGCCGTTGCTGCGCCACAGCGCCCGCTTCCCGTCCTCGAAGTTCACCGCGAAGTGCAGCTGGCCCTTGAAGCTCACGAAGTCACTGGGGCTGGCCGCGTAGCGCGGAATCCCGATGTCCGAGGGCGGGAGGATGGTCTTCACACGCTGGGTGGAATCCTCCGTCGGCAGGCAATAGGAGCCATCCAACCGCTCCTCTGCCTCCTCGGCGGGGGCAGGCACCTCCTCCCCGGGAAGTGCGCCTCCGCAGCCCGCCCCCAACACCAGCAACGACGACACCATCCACCCACCGCGCCACGACATGCTGCCCCCTACTGAAGAGACTGGGAGGGAGGGTGTGTCGTGTCATTCCCGGTGCAAAGTGCCCCCTGGACCTACCTCGCTCGCCTGCCTGGACCGACAAGGCGTGTGGTGGGACATGTGCACCGCCTGGACCTCGTGAGACGTGCCAGGGCGTTCAGCGCATCCTAAGGGCTCTCTAAGCTCGTGGCTCCTCCCAGGGAGCGTGATGCCCATGAATGTCCACGAGCGGCCGCGCGGCACCGCGCATGTCTCCGAAGCGCGCGAGGCGCGCGCCACCTCTGGCGACAGCCTGGAGTCCGCCTCCGGAGCGCGCCAACGCACGCTGCAGCGGATGTTGGACCACCGGCCCGCGGTCCAGTCGCTGCTCCAGCGACAGCGCGATGTGGACCAGGGCTCTCCCGCGAGGACGTCGACCGCGCGGGCCGGCGGCGTGGTCCAGCGCTTCACCGAGGGCGGGGGCTATCGCATCTCCGCGAACCGCGCGTTCGCGCTGCCCGTGGAGAACGAGACGCAGCGGTTCTTCGCCACGCCCGCCGTCATCGAGCGGTCCAACCGAATCCTCGAGGCGATGGGCTCGCGCGTGAGGCTCCACGCCGGAGACGACGCCCCCGAAGCCCTGGCGGGAATGAAGGCCGTGACGCCCAGGGCGCTCGTCCCCGAGCAGCCCCTCTTCGACGTCAACGAGTGCATCGACGTGGCGGACCGCGTGACGGGCTCGAACCAGACGCACGCCCTCTATCAGGGCCCTGAGGATGACGCCCCGACCTCGCGTCGGCAGAGCACCTACGCCCTCGGCGAGCTCAACGCCATCGCCGAGCAGTTGGCGGACAATGCCGACGTCACGCCCCAGTCCATCATCACCGCGCAGGACGAGCTCACGGAAGAAGACGAAGAGGCCTCCACGCTCCGGTTCAGCTTCCGGGATGTCGCGGTCGACACCAACAACAAGCAACACGCCTCCACCGCGCTGGCGCAGGTGATTCCCATCCCACGACTGCGCCTCGCGCTGCTCCGGGAGATCTTCGGAGACACCTACAGGAAGCAGCCCGTCGTCCAGCAGCGACTCGCGAACCTGCTCGGGCCATTCCTGGACGCGCACCTGGCGGATGGGGAGCGGGACGTCGACGAGTGGCAGGAGCTGCTCGAGGCGCACTTCGCCACCGGCCAGCGCCAGGCCCGGGCGGAGGCGACGGAGCGCTACCTCCAGCACGACCCGGAGCAGCTGAGCACACGAAGCCGCCGGGTGGGCGTCAACACCCACGCACGTCCCGAGGTGGGAGAGTCCTACGCCATCGTGGGCACCCGCGAGCGCACCGCCGACGAGAAGCTCTGGAGCTTCCACTTCGCGGCGGTGATCGCCCGCGATGGCGAGGACAGCCTCACGCTCGAGAACTACAACCGGGAGAAGGGCAGCGCAGGCGACACGGAGTGGTACTTCGACATGCAGGGCCCCGAGGCCCAGTCCTTCCACGCGAAGCACCAGTCCACCGTCGCGGGCGCGCTCACGCTGCGGATGGGCGCCCCCGCGACCGAGGAGCTCCGGGCGCAGGCCCTGGACCGGCTGCCCGAAGGCGCCCCCGCGGAATTCGCCGCGCGAATCCAGCAGGCCCGGACACGCGCGGGGCTCGCCGCCATCCTCGCGGATGCGACAGGCACAGCGGACTCCGACACCACCGCCGAAACGTGACGCACCGCCTCGTCCCCCCGAAACGAGTTTCGAAGGAATCTTTCCGCCGTCGTTCGTACAACGATGGCCACGAATGAAGTCGTGTAACACACCGCATCCAATGTCTTGGATTGGTCCGGCTCACCCGACCCGTGACACATCCAATCACCATAAGTAGAAACCACTACGACGGAATGAATGACTTTCCGTCGTGTTTCTGGCAGAGTCCCGAGACGTCGCCGAGCAGTGAGCCAGGATTCCGAGACCAGGGGGGTCGCGCGGTTTCACGCGATAGGAATTGCCACGACGGCATTGGCTTGCCGTTCTCCCCCTCCAGATGAATGTGTCACCCGACGTGCGGGGTGCTCCCTCGGGACTGGGAGCGCGCCGCGCGTAGCAGGGCTCTTGCCTCGCCGAGTCGGGGCGGAGTCGACGAACCCGCAGAGGGAGGAGTCGTCCATGCCGGCAGCTCTCAGTTATCCGGGCGTCTATATCGAGGAGATTCCCAGTGGGGTCCGCACCATCACCGGGGTGCCCACGTCGATTACCGCCTTCATCGGACGCGCGCTGCGCGGACCGGTGAACGAGCCGGTGGTCTGCAACGGCTACGGTGACTTCGAGCGGAACTTCGGAGGTCTGTGGGAGGACGGAGCGATGAGCTTCGCCGTCCGCGACTTCTTCCTCAACGGAGGCGGCCAGGCCGTCGTCGTCCGCCTGGACAACGGCTCGGAGACGGCGGACCTGAGCCTCACCACCACCGGGGGCCCGCTGGTGCTGGAGGCGGCGAGCCCCGGCGCCTGGGGCGGCAAGCTCAGCGTGGTGGTGGACCACAACACCAAGAAGACCGGCGTGCCGGCCGTCGACGACCTGCTCTTCAACCTGACCGTCACCGACACCGGCACCCGGGTGACGGAGAAGTTCATCAACCTCTCCATCGACGCGGCCAGCGCGCGCTACTACCCGACGGTGCTCGCGCAGGGCTCCACGCTCCTGCGGGTGAGGACCCTGCCCGCCACCGCGGCCCGGCCTCCTGCGGGCACCTCCACGCCCGCGGCGGCCGACGCGGGCACCAACGGCAGCGCGCTCACCCGCACCCACTTCACCCAGGCCGCGGGCCTGCGCGCGGACAAGAAGGGGCTGTTCGCGCTGGAGAAGGTGGATGTCTTCAACCTGCTGTGCATCGCGCCCCACACGCTGGGCGGCGACATCGAGCCGGACCTGGCCACGGACGCGGCGGCCTACTGCGAGGAGCGCCGCGCCATCTTCATCGCGGACCCGCCGGCGGCCTGGGACAGCGTGGCGGACGCCGTCGCCGGCTTCAACGCCAGCAGCCTGCGCAGCAAGAACGCGGCGCTCTACTTCCCCCGGCTGGTGCAGGCCAATCCCCTGCGGGAGGGCCAGCTGGACACCTTCGCGCCCTGCGGCGCGGTGGCGGGCGTCATCGCGCGCACGGACACCCAGCGCGGCGTGTGGAAGGCGCCCGCGGGCCTGGACGCGCTGCTCACCGGCGTGCCCAAGCTGAGCGTGCCGCTCACGGACCAGGAGAACGGCCAGTTGAACCCGCTGGGCGTCAACTGCCTGCGCTCGCTGCCCGCCGCGGGCCGGGTGGTGTGGGGCGCGCGCACCACGCGCGGCAATGATTTGCTCGCCGACGAGTGGAAGTACCTGCCGGTGCGCAGGCTGGCGCTCAACATCGAGGAGAGCCTCTTCCGGGGCATCCAGTGGGTGGTGTTCGAGCCCAACGACGAGCCGCTGTGGGCGCAGATCCGCCTCAACGTGGGCGCCTTCATGCAGAACCTCTTCCGGCAGGGCGCCTTCCAGGGCCAGACGCCGCGGGATGCGTACTTCGTCAAGTGCGACAAGGAGACGACGACGCAGAACGACATCAACCTCGGCGTGGTGAACATCGTCGTGGGCTTCGCGCCGCTCAAGCCGGCCGAGTTCGTGGTCCTCAAGCTCCAGCAGATGGCCGGCCAGGTCGCGGCGTAAAGGGAGACCCATTCCATGGCTCAGTTCAGCGTCAACGCGCAGCGTTTCGACCCGTACAAGAACTTCAAGTTCCGGGTGAAGTGGGATGGCCGCTACGTGGCGGGCATCAGCAAGGTGGGCGCCCTCAAGCGCACCACGGAGGTGGTCAAGCACCGCGAGGGCGGCGACCCCAGCAGCAGCCGCAAGTCCCCGGGCCGCAGCGAGTACGAGGCGATCACCCTGGAGCGCGGCGTCACCCACGACACCGAGTTCGAGCGCTGGGCGAACAAGGTCTGGAACTACGGCTCCGGGCTGGGCGCCGAGGTGTCCCTCAAGGACTTCAGGAAGGACATCATCCTGGAGGTCTACAACGAGGCCGGACAGCTGGCCATCTCCTACAAGCTCTACCGCTGCTGGGTGTCGGAGTACCAGGCGATGCCGGACCTGGACGCCAACGCCAACGCGGTGGCCATCCAGACGCTGAAGCTGGAGAACGAGGGCTGGGAGCGTGACTACGACGTCACCGAGCCCACCGAGCCCACCTTCAACGAGCCCAATCCCTGACGCACCGAGGCCCCATGCGCTCGCTGACGGCTTCGGAGCTGCTGGGCGCGTGGGAGGCGGGCTACCCGCACACGTCCGCGGGGCGCGCGCTCGCGCTGTTGGGCGCGGCCTTCCCGGAGCGGAGCCTGGGCGAGCTGGCGCGGCTGCCGGTGGGTGCCCGGGACGCGCTGCTGCTGGCGTTGCGGGAGGGGACATTCGGCGGGGCCATCTCCGGGCTCGTGGCGTGTCCGCGGTGTGGGGAGCAGGTGGAGCTGGCGTTCGAGGTGGGGGACATCCGCGTCCCCTCCGGGCCCGCGGCGCCGGAGGTGCTGGAGGTGGAGCGGGCGGGCCATGCCGTGCGGTTCCGGCTGCCGGACAGTCGGGACCTGGCGGCGCTGGCGTCGGGGCGGCAGCCGGCGGGGCCCGGGCAGATGCTGGCGCGGTGTGTGGTGGAGGCCCGTCGAGAGGGGGCGCACGTGGAGGTGCGGGAGCTGCCGGAGGACGTGGTGGGCGCCATCAGCTCCGCGATGGAGGCCGCGGATCCGCAGGCCCGCGTGGAGCTGGCCACGACGTGTCCCGGGTGTGGCCATGGCTGGGCGGCGGGGTTCGACATCGCGGAGTTCCTGTGGCGCGAGGTGGAGGCGTGGGCGCAGCGGCTCTTGCGTGACGTGCACACGCTGGCGAGCCTGTATGGCTGGTCCGAGGAGCACATCCTCGCGATGAGCCCCTGGAAGCGGCAGCGCTACCTGGAGCTGGTGGGGCGATGAGCGACTACTTGAGCCATCTGGTGGCCCGGCAGGTCCGCTCCACGGAGGGCGTCCGGCCGCGGACGGCGTCGTACTTCGCGCCCGAGGCGCGGGGCGTGGTGAGGGAGTGGGAGGAGACGTCAGGTGAAGCATCGCGTGCCCCGCTCGGCCAGGTCCGGCCTCACCGCGAACCTTGGAGCGCGGTGGGCCAGGTGCTCGCCGAGCCCATGGGCACGCAGGCCCCCAGGTCCGGAGAGGCTCGGGACGGGGTGGGCCCGCTGCTCGGCGAGCCTCGGAGCCGTGGAGGCCCTGGCGTCGGTGAGGGGCACTTCGGACGCAGGCCCGACTCGACGCAGACCGCGTCGAGGGGCGAGAGCTCCCGTGAGCGCGCGGAGGCCCTGGTGAGCGAGGGCCCCGCGCGACACCCCGGTCCGGGCGTGTCGGCGGCGTCCACCGTGGGCCCACGCACGGGAGAGACACGGGCTTCGGATTCGAGGGACGGCGACACCGCGACGGGGCTCGGGCAGTCGTCACGGAGCGCGGTGGGCACGGCACACGAGGGACGCGAGGCTCGGCATGAGCCGGGGGCCGCGTGGAACAGCGCGGAGGGCGCCTTCACGCGTGTGACTCGCGCGAGGACGCTGGGTTCCGAGGGCGCCTTCACGCATGCGCGGACGTCAGGGGAGGCGGGCGTTGTTCCGCGTGCGAGGACGTCGGGGGCTGAGGGCCTTGCCGCGCGTGCGATGTCGGCGTCTCCGTCGCTGGAGGAGACGGACGCCGGGTCACCCCTCTCTCGCTCGACGGAGCATTCCGACGAGTCGGTGGGGTCCCCGTCACGTCACGCGTGGCGAGCTGGGGAGTTCACGCCTCGAACGGAGCACGAGCCCTCGCGCGGCGAGGGGAGCGTCATGCCGAGGGGCATCGTGCCTCGGGCTGAGTCACTTCGCGCGTCACCCGGAGCCCATGAGGTGACTCGCGGGGACGTCACGGCCGTGGGGTTGTCGCTCGCACTGGAGACGACGCGAGGCATGGCGCGCGATTCGCTCGCCGAGGAGCAGGGCCTCCCGATGCGCCCGGCCTCGCCCGTTCGTCAGGCGCGCGCGCTCGCCGCTGCGCTCGAATCGGATGAGGGCGACAGGGCGCGAGGCGGACACGAGCCCCGCGCCGCACCGCCCGCCGTAACGCAGACACCGGAGGCCCCGGTCATCAACGTCACCATCGGCCGCATCGAGGTGCGCGCGGTGGCGCCCGCCGCGCCTCCTCGGAGCGTGCCCGCGCGCCCCTCGGCGTCTCCGTCGCTGGAGGACTACCTCGCGCGCCGCAACGGAGGTGGCCGATGAACCGCCTCCCGCGTCGAATGATGGCCACGCGCCACGTCCTGTGTCTCGCGCCTCGACGGCCGACCGCGCTCTCCGCGCGCCCCTCGGCGTCTCCGTCGCTGGACTACCTCACGCGCCGCAAGGGAGTTGGCCGATGAACCGCCTCCCGCGTCGGACGATGGCCGCGCGCCACGCCCTGTGTCTCGCGCCTCGACGGCCGACCGCGCTCTGCGCGCACCCGACCTCATCCGCGCGCCATGTGTCACGGCTGTCGCCCGGGCAGGCGAGAAGCCATCTCTTCCGGCCCGAGATGGCCGCACGCCATGCATCACGCCTCGCGCCTCGCCTGGGAGGTGGACGATGAGCCACCTCTCTCAGTCAGTGACGGCCACGCGCCATGTCTCGTGCCCTGAGAGGGCACGGGTCGACGCGCCGTTCCACTCGCTCGGTGACGGCCGCGCACATCGGGCTTCGACGCGGAGGTGGGTGACGGGCACTTGCCACGCATCGCGCATCGCTCGGCACCACGGAGGTGGACGATGAGCAACTCGCTCTCCATCGCGACGGTGACGGCGACGCTGCGCACCCTCCTGTTCAACCACCTCCAGGTGGACACGCCGGACGTCACCGTCACCACGCTGCCTCCGGACAAGGCACGCGCCCGAGACGCCACGCACCACCAGCTCAACATCTTCCTCTTCCAGGTCGGTCACGACGCCGCGCTCCGCAACACGACCTTCCCGCACCACGTGAAGCCCGGTGAGTCGGGCCACCCGCCCCTCGCGCTGCGGCTCACGTACCTGCTCACGCCCTACGCCCCGTCCGATGACGACGTGGAGAGCCACAAGCTGCTGGGCAAGGCGATGAACGTCCTCCACGACCACCCGCTGCTCGGGTCCGAGGAGCTCCGCGTCGCCGTCCCCGGCAACGACCTCCACCGTCAGGCCGAGCGCGTGCGCATCACCTCGGAGCCGCTCTCCCTGGAGGAGCTCTCCAAGCTCTGGACGATGTTCCAGACGCAGTACCGCGTCTCCGTCGTCTACCAGGTCTCCGTCGTCCTCATCGAGAGCACCCGCCCGCGCGCCACGCCGCTGCCCGTGCTGCGCCCCGTCCTCTCCGTCCAGCCGGACACCCTGCCCCCCTTCCCCCTGCTCGAGGCCATCACGCCTCCACAGCAGCAGGCCAGCGCGCGACTGGGCGACGTGCTCGTCCTCACCGGCCAGCACCTCGCGGGCAACACCGTGGGCGTGCGCTTCCAGCATCCACTCTGGACCACGCCGGTGACACGCCCCGCCGCCGACGTCACCGCCGCGCGCCTCACCACCTCCATCCCGAACGACGCGGCCAACTGGCCCGCGGGCACCTACGCCGTGTCCGTCATCGTCACCGACACGAACGGCGTCGAGCACGCCTCCCCCACCCTGCCGCTCACGCTCGCCCCGCGCATCCTCTCGCTCACGCCCTCGCCCGTGCCGCGCGGCCCCGATGGCGAAGTCACGCTCACCGCCACCTTCAGCCCCCGCGTCCGTCCGGACCAGCGCGTGTCCCTGCTGCTCGGAGGCAAGGAGCTGCCCGCGCCCGAGCGCGTCGCGGCCGTGGACAACCTCACCTTCACCGGACGCGGGTTCACCGCGGGCGACCACCACGTCCGGCTGCGCGTGGACGGCGTGGACTCGCTCCTCATCGACCGGAGCCAGACGCCGCCCGTGTTCGACCCCACCCAGCGGGTGAGCGTCACATGAGCACCTCCCCGCCGACCTCCTGGCAGGAAGCCAACCAGCGTCAGCTCACCGCGGCGCTCGCGGTGGTGCGCGCCCGGCTGCTCCAGCAGGTGCTCGCGACGGGCGATGAGACCCTCTCCGCCGAGGGGAACGACGTCGACGCCGCCCTCGCCGCGCTCGCGCATGCGGGCTCCGCCATGCCGGCCCCGTCCGCGCTGGAGAACCTGTGCGAGACGTTCCAGCTCTCCCCCTTCGAGCGCGACATCCTGTTGTGCTGCGCGAGCGTGGAGCTGGGCACCGGCTTCGGCGCGCTGTTCGCCACCGTGAACCGCGACCCGCGGCGCCCGTGGCCCACCTTCGGTCTGGCCCTGGCGATGTTGCCGGAGGCGCACTGGAGCGCGCTCACCCCCGTGGCCGCCCTGCGCCGTTGGGAGCTGCTCACGCTCGCGCCGGGCGAGAGCCTCACCACCAGTCCCCTGCGCATCGACGAGCGCATCCTCCACTACCTCACCGGCCTGTCGTACCTGGACCGCCGGCTCCAGGAGCTCGTCTCGCCCGTCCCCGCGCAGGCCCCGCCGCCGCCCTCGCACCAGGAGCTGGCCGAGCGGATGTACCGACTCTGGGAGCGCGAGACGAGCGCCGCCGTCATCCAGCTGTGCGGCGTGGAGCCCGAAGGCGCGCGCGCCATCGCCAGCACGGCCTGCGCGGCCCTGGGGCTGCAGCTCCATGTCGCGCGCGCGAGCCAGCTGCCCCTCGGCGCCGAGGAGCGAGGGATGCTCGCGCGGCTCTGGGAGCGAGAGGCCCTGCTGATTGGCAGCGGCCTGCTCATCGAGTGTGACGACGGCACCAGCGCCGAGTCGCTCCGCGCGGCGACGGCCTTCGCCGAGCAGGTCCAGGGCATGGTCATCCTCACCGCGCGCGAGCCCATGCGCCTGAGGGGCCGCGCGTCGCTGCCGCTCGAGGTGAAGCGCCCCACGCGGGTCGAGCAGCAGGTGCTGTGGACCGGGGCGCTCGGCCCCGAGGGTGTCCCCCTCGACGGCGCGCTGGAGCGAATCACCCAGCAGTTCGACCTGCCCCTGCACGCCATCCGCGCCGCCAGCCTGGAGGTGCGAGAGCGGGGCCCCTTCGACGACGAGGGCGCGCTGGGCACGGCCCTCTGGAACGCCTGCCGCGTGCAGTCGCGTCCCCGCCTGGAGGACCTGGCGCGCAGGCTGGAGCCGACCGCGGGCTGGGAGGACCTGGTGCTCCCGCCGGACAAGAAGGCCATCCTCAAGGAGATCGCCGCCGCCGTGCGCCAGCGCACGCGCGTGTACGAGACGTGGGGCTTCGCCTCCAAGGGCGCGCGCGGCCTGGGCATCAGCGCCCTGTTCGCCGGCGCCAGCGGCACCGGCAAGACGATGGCCGCGGAGGTGCTCGCGCTGGAGCTGGGCCTGGACGTCTACCGCATCGACCTGAGCCAGGTGGTCAGCAAGTACATCGGCGAGACGGAGAAGAACCTGCGCCGCGTGTTCGACGCCGCGCAGGAGGGCGGCGCCATCCTCCTGTTCGACGAGGCCGACGCCCTGTTCGGCAAGCGCTCCGAGGTCCGCGACAGCCATGACCGCTACGCCAACATCGAGGTGAGCTACCTGCTCCAGCAGATGGAGTCGTACGGGGGCCTGGCCATCCTCACCACCAACATGAAGGACGCGCTGGACACGGCCTTCCTGCGCCGGCTGCGCTTCGTGTTGCAGTTCCCCTTCCCGGACGCTGGCCAGCGCGCGGACATCTGGCGGCGCATGTTCCCCGCCGCCACGCCCACCGAAGGGCTGGACGTCGCGCGCCTGGCCCGGCTCAGCGTCACCGGCGGCAACATCCGCACCATCGCCCTCAACGCCGCGTTCCTGGCCGCCGACGCCAACGAGCCGGTGCGGATGGCCCACCTCCAGCGCGCGGTGCGCTCGGAGTTCAGCAAGCTCGACAAGCCCTTGGCGGAGGCCGAGGTCTCGGGGTGGACATGACGACGCCACGACACATCTGCCTGCACATCGACGAGCTGGTGCTCCACGGCGTCCCCGCCTCCCAACGCGAGCAGGTGGGCGAGGCCGTGCGCGTGGAGCTGACGCGCCTGCTCACCGAGCAGGGCCTGCCCCAGGGCCTGTCCGGCGCCGTGCCGCGCGTGGACGCGGGCACCATCCACACGCGGCCCCACGCCGCGCCCCAGTCGCTGGGCGTCCAGGTGGCGCAAGCCGTGTACGCGGGCCTGGGCCAGGGAGGACCGACGCGATGAGCTCGTTCCCTCGCACCCCGCGCACACAGCGCGGCGCCATCGTCGGGTTGGACCCGTTCAACCCCGTCGCGAGCCTGGTGGTGTTCCAATACAACCCGGACACCATGACGCGCACGCTGACGCCCCAGATGTCGGGCGAAGGCGGGGACCGCACGGAGGCGCTCCGGCTCAAGGGCGCGCCCGTGGAGAACATCCGCGTGGAGGTGGAGATCGACGCCACCGACCAGCTCGCCCAGGGCGACGCGCTGGCCGGCAGCGTGGGCATCTACCCGCAGCTCTCCGCGCTGGAGATGCTCGTCTACCCGAAGACCGCGCAGGTCATCCTCAACGCCGTGCTGATGCAGGTGGGCACGCTCGAGGTCGTCCCCGCCACCGCGCCCTTGACGCTCTTCGTCTGGGGTCCCAAGCGCGTGCTGCCGGTGAAGCTCACCGAGTTCACCATCACCGAGGAAGCCTTCGACCCGAACCTCAACCCCATCCGCGCCAAGGTGTCCCTGGGGCTGCGCGTCCTCTCGTACAACGATTTGCCCCTCACGCACCCCGGCTACGCCCTCTTCCTCACGCACCAGGTCGTCAAGGAGGCCATGGCCGTCGTCGGAAGCGTCTCCGGCGTGGCCAACGCCTCGCTGCCTCGCTGAAGCCCCTTCGTCACCCGGGAGTCACCATGCTCGACCCCACCAGCCGCTACGCGAATCTCGAGACCGCCACCCTCACGCTGCCGGACGGGCGCGTGGCGGCCTACAAGCGCCGCCGCTTCATCCCCGCGGGCAACGCGCTCAAGGTCCTGGCCGAGGTCACCGTCACCGAGGGAGACCGGTTGGACCTGCTCACCCACCGCACGCTGGGAGACCCGGAGCACTTCTGGCGCGTGTGCGACGCCAACGACACGCTCAACCCCTTCGAGCTGATGCGGGAGACGGGCTCCGTGGTGCGTATCGCCATGCCGGAGTTCTGAGCGCGAAATGAGCCTGCTGGGAATCCATCTCACCTTGCTGGTGGGCCCCACGGTGGCGGTGCCCGCGCCCGCGTCGTTCATGGAGGCCCTCCAGAACGTGGAGGTCACCCACAACGACGAGGGGCGCTCGGGCTTCCAGCTCACCTTCGGCGTGGGCCGCGCGGGGGCCATGGACCTGCTCGACTACGGGCTGGTGGGCCACCCGCTGCTGCGGCCCATGAACCGGGTGGTGCTGCTGGTGACGTTCAACGTGGTGCCGCAGGTGCTCTTCGACGGCATCATCACCCACCGCACGCTCACGCCCTCCCATCAGCCGGGCGCCTCCACGCTCACCATCACCGGCGAGGACATCAGCGTGGCCATGGACCTGGAGCAGAAGGTCCACGAGCACCCCGCGCAGGTGGAGCCCATCATCATCGCACAGCTGGTGCTGAGCTATGCGCAGTACGGCCTGGTGCCGGTCATCATCCCGCCGCCCACGCTGGACGTGCCGCTGCCCATCTACCGCACGCCCGTCTTCCGCGGCACCGACTACGCCTACCTCCAGGAGATGGCCAGCCGCTACGGCTACGTCTTCCACGTCACCCCCGGCCCCGCGCCGCTGATGAACACCGCGTACTGGGGCCCGCCCAACCGGCTGGGGATTCCGCAGCGGGCCCTGTCGGTGAACCTGGGCGCGCAGACCAACGTGGACTCGCTCGACTTCCAGTACAACGCGTTGGCGCCCACCACCGTGAAGGGCCAGGCCATCGTCTTCGGCCGCGCGCTGCCGGTGCAGACCTTCGCGAGCCTGCGCGTGCCGCCGCTCGCGAGCCAGCCCGCGCTGCTCACCCAGTCCAGCGTGCGCACGTCGCTGCTCGAGGAAGTGCCGGACGGCGCGGGCTACCTCGCCGCGTTCGCCCGGGCGCAGGGGCAGACGGACGCCTCCACGGACCAGGTGCTCACCGGCTCCGGGGAGCTGGACGCCACGCGCTACGGCGACGTGCTGCGTCCCCGGGGGCTCGTCGGCGTGCGCGGCGCGGGCTTCCAACACGACGGTTTCTTCTACGTGCGCAACGTCACCCACTCCATCCGCCCCGGTGAGTACAAGCAGCGCTTCACCCTCACGCGCGAGGGTGTCGGGGCGCTCACTCCGGTGGTGCCGCCATGAGCTCCTACTTCGGGAAGTACCGCGGCGAGGTCGTCAACAACATCGACCCCCTGATGATGGGCCGCGTGCAGGTGAAGGTGCCCACCGTCCTGGGCGACAGCCAGCTGGGCTGGGCCATGCCGTGCATGCCGTACGGCGGCAGCGGCACGGGCTTCTTCGCGGTGCCCCCGACGGGCGCCAAGGTCTGGGTGGAGTTCGAGCGCGGGGACCTCAACTACCCCATCGTCGCCGGCTGCTTCTGGGGCGAGGGCGAGGCGCCCGCCACGCCGGGCCTTCCCACCACCAAGGTGTGGAAGACGGACGCCATCACCGTGAAGCTCGACGACCTGCCGGGCGCGGGGGGCTTGAGCATCGAGGTGAGCCCGCCCGCGGTGCCCATGCCGCTGAAGGCGACCTTCACCGCGGCTGGCATCGAAATCAACCACGGGGGCACGGCCAAGGTGGTGCTCAGCGCCACCGGCATCGAGCTGTCGTTCGGCGCCGCCAACATCAAGCTCGGCCCCACGGGCGTCAACGTCAACAACGGCGCGCTGGAGGTCATCTAGCCATGGGAGCCTTCGTCGTCCACGTCGGAGCCACGGTGATGTGTCCGCATGGGGGCCAGGTGCAGACGATGCCCGGCAACCCCCGCGTGAAGGTGGGCGGCCAGTTCGTGGCCACCATGGCGGACCAGTATCTGGTGACGGGCTGCACCTTCCCGCCTCAGAGCGGAGGGCCGTGCGTGCAGGTGAAGTGGATGGTGCCCTCGGTGCGCGTGCGCGTCGGCGGGCAGTTCGTCATCCTGCAGAACAGCGTGGGGATGTCCATGGGGGCCGCGCCCCTGGGGCCGCCGCAGGTGGTGATGACGCAGGTCCGCGTGAGGGGGACCTGAGCCATGCACATCGCCTTCCCCTATCGCCTGGATGGACGGGGCCGCACGGCGGACGCGGACCTGGACACGCACGTGCGGCACCTCATCGAGCAGGTGCTCTTCACCGCGCCCGGTGAGCGCGTCAACCGGCCCACCTTCGGCACGGGCCTGGGGCAGCTCGTCTTCGCGCCCAACAGCTCGGAGCTGGCCACCGCCACGCAGTTCCTGGTGCAGGGCGCGCTCCAGCAGTGGCTGGGGGACCTCATCCAGGTGGAGGCGGTGGAGACGCACAGCGAGGAGGCCTCCCTCCAGGTGACGGTGCGCTACGTGGTGCGCCGCACCCAGCAGCGCCAGACGGCGCAGTTCTCACGGGAGCTCTGACATGGGCGCGCGCTACGTCTGCCAGAGCGAGCAGCGACGCCGGTTGGTGGAGGCCCACCCCACCTTCAACGGCATCGACTACCTGGAGGTCCTGGACGAGGAGGCCGCCACCCTCGAGTTGGAGCGCCAGCGCACGCTGTGGGTGCGCTGCTACAAGCCGCTGCCCGCCACCATCAGCGCGGACAACGTCGGAATCACCGGCGGCGTGCGCCTGAAGGACATCGGCGTCGCGCTCGCGTTCCGCATGGACCAGCCGCCGCCCGAGCCTCGCACCACCCAGGCCGAGCGCGACGAGTACGCGCGGCGCGTGGCGCTGGACGTCGAGAACGGCACGACGGAGACGCAGCAGACGCTGGTGGTGCGCACCACGTCCTCCGGCGACTTCTCCACGTACACGCTCGCGCTCCTGCGGGGCTTCCTGGACACGGTGCCGCTGGAGGGCTTCGACGCCCTGCTGTCGCGCGTGGACTTCACCTTCAAGGTGGAGTGCCCGAGCGAGTTCGACTGCGCCCCGCCGAAGTCCGCCGTCACGCCGGACGGGGTGGACCCGACCATCGACTACCTCACGCGCGACTACGCCAGCTTCCGGCGGCTGCTCCTCGACAGGCTGTCGGAGGTGGCGCCGCATTGGAAGGAGCGCAACCCCGCGGACCTGGGCGTGACGCTGGTGGAGCTGATGGCCTACTCGGCCGACTACCTCAGCTACTACCAGGACGCGGTGGCCACCGAGGCGTACCTGGGCACCGCGCGCAAGCGCACCTCCGTGCGTCGTCACGCGCGGCTGCTCGACTACCCCATGCACGACGGCGGCAACGCCCGCGCGTGGGTGACGGTGAGCCTCACGCCGGATGCCGAGGGCACGCCGCTGGCCGGCCCCACCG
Source organism: Myxococcus fulvus (assembly GCF_900111765.1). Next base: position 172,252 of record NZ_FOIB01000010.1, on the reverse strand, counting down.
AGGTGACGCCCGGCACGGTGTTCATCACCACGGTGGACGCGCCCCGCGTGGTGGACGCGAAGCAGCTCCAGGCCGCCATCGTCTCCGGCGCGGAGGTGTTCGAGTCGCTCCACCCCACGACGCTCTACTCGGGCCACGGCCGCATCACCTTCCACACCTGGGGCGAGGACCGCTGCTGCCTGCCCCGGGGCGCCACGGCGGCCACGCTGCTCAACCCGCCCTCGCCCGCGGACCCGACGAAGAAGACCTTCACGCCGGAGAACTTCTCCGAGGGCAAGGTGCTCATCCTCGAGGAGGCGCGCGGCTCCTCGACGGGGCGCGCCGTGGACGCGGACCCGTCCCGCCGCCACACGGTGCGGCTGACCGAGGTGGCCTTCGGTGAGGACCCGCTGCTCGGCGTGGACGTGGTGGAGGTGTCCTGGCACACCGAGGACGCGCTGCCCTTCGAGCTGTGCCTGTGGACCGTCACCGTCCCGCACGACTCCACCGGGGAGAAGGAGGACGTGCCCGGCCAGCCCGCGCCGGTGAGCGTGGCGCGCGGCAACGTGGTGCTGGTGGACCACGGGCGCACGCTGACGGAGGATCTGCCCGCCGTGCCCGAGACGGGGGGCTACCGTCCCCGCCTGTCGCGTGGTCCGCTCACCCAGGTGTCGCGGGTGGAGGGAGGCCGGGCGATGGACCCCACGGCGTCCGCGACCTCGGCGCTGCGCTCCGCGCCGGAGGAGGCCCTGCCCGCGCTCTGGCTGCGCGAGGCGGAGAGCGGCCGCGTCTGGGTGCCGCGCCGCACGCTGCTCAACAGCGGCCGCTTCAGCCGGGAGCTGGTGGCCGAGGTGGAGGATGACGGCCGCGCGCGCCTGCGCTTCGGCGACAACGTGCTCGGCGAGCGCCCTGGCGCGGGCGTGGGGATGACGGCCACGTACCGCATCGGCAACGGCGGCGCGGGCAACGTGGGCGCGGAGTCGATTTCGCACGTGTACTCGCCGGTAGGCGGCGCGTGGCGCGACGCAATCCTGCGCGTGCGCAACCCGCTGCCGGCCCGGGGCGGCGTGGAGCCGGAGGCCGTGGAGCGGGTGCGCATCGACGCGCCGCAGGCCTTCCGCATCCAGCAGCGCGCGGTGACGGAGGAAGACTACGCGGAGGTGGCCCAGCGCCACCCCGAGGTGCAGCGCGCGGTGGGCAGCCTGCGGTGGACGGGGAGCTGGCACACCATGTTCATCACCGTGGACCGGCGCGGCGGCTTCCCGGTGGACGTGGCCTTCTCCGAGCGGCTCACCACCTTCCTGGAGCGCTTCCGGCTGGCGGGGTACGACCTGCGCGTCGACGCGCCGCTCTTCGTCCCGCTGGACATCGCCATGACGGTCTGCGTGCTGCCGGGCTACCTGGCCGCCAACGTGAAGGCCGCGCTGCTGGAGGTCTTCGGCAACGGGGAGCTGCCCGACGGCCGGCGCGCGTTCTTCCACCCGGACAACTTCACCTTCGGCGAGCCGGTGTACCTGAGCCAGCTGGTGGCCACGGCGATGAAGGTCCCCGGCGTGGCGTGGGTGGAGACGGAGGACGCGCCGGGCAAGCCGCAGCGCTTCCGGCGCTTCGGGCAGGTGCCTCGCGACGAGTGGAAGAACGGACTCATCGCGATGGACCGACTGGAGATTGCCCGGCTCGACAATGACCCGAGCCAGCCGGAGAACGGCAAGCTCGACTTCTACATGCAGGGGGGCCTGTGAGCACGTCCATCAAGGACTCGGGGGACTGCGACGCGTGCGAGAGCCAGGCCGCGACGGAGGCGGCGCCGCTGTACAACCGCCCCGGCCAGCCCGCGCTCGCGTACCGCATCGGCACGCACTCCCGCTTCTTCCAGCGCATGCTCGCGCGCCTGCCTCGGGAGTTCCTGCCGGACGGGGAGTTCGCCGGCACCCGGCCGCTGGCGGCGCTGTCCACGCGCGGCACCGAGGACCTGTCCATCGCGATGCTGGACGCGTGGGCCACGGCCGCCGACGTGCTGACCTTCTACCAGGAGCGCATCGCCAACGAGGGCTTCCTGCGCACCGCGACGGAGCGGCGCTCGGTGTTGGAGCTGGCGCGGCAGCTTGGCTACGAGCTCAAGCCCGGCGTCGCCGCGAGCACGTACCTGGTCTTCACCGTGGAGACGGCGCCCGGCGCCCCCTCGCGCGTCCAGGTGCCGGTGGGCGTGCAGGTGCTCAGCATCCCCGGCCAGGACGCGCGGCCGCAGACGTTCGAGACCACCGAGGCGCTGGAGGCCCGCGCCGAGTGGAACCTGCTCCGGGTGCCCAGGACGCAAGCCCAGCCGCTGATGCGCGGGGAGGACACGCTGTACCTGCGCGGCCTGCAGCCCGGCATCCAGCCCGGCGACGCGCTCTTGCTCGTGGGCGAGGAGCGCGAGAGCCAGCCGGGCAGCGAGCAATGGGACCTGCGTTGGGTGAAGACAGTCAAGCAGGTGTCGAACCCGAAGGAGCCCGAGCTCAACCACACCGTGGTGACGTGGGAGCCGGGGCTGGGCAGCGAGTCGCCGCGCATGGACCCGGCGGACCACCCGCGCGCCTTCGTGCTGCGGCTGCGCGGCAACCTGTTCGGCTACAACGCACCGTCCTTCAAGGCGATGCCGGACGAGGTCAAGCAGCGCTACAACCCGGACTACCGCCCCGGCGACGCGCGCTTCACCCAGTGGCCGCAGTTCGAGAACACCACCGCGGTGCAGGGAATCGTGGACCTGGACCGCGAGTACCCCACGCTGGTGCACGGCAGCTGGGTGGCGCTCTGGAAGTCGCGCTACCTGGAGCTCTACCGCATCACCGACATCCAGCCCTGGGCGCGTGAAGACTTCACGATGACCGCCAAGGTGACGCGGCTGACGTTCGACACCAACGAGCACCTCTCCTACTTCCCGCTGCGCAGCACCGTGGTGCTCGCGCAGAGCGAGGAGCTGCCCATCGGCGAGATGCCGCGGACGGACGCGGTGCAGGGCGACTCCATCGAGCTGGACCGCGCGGTGGCGGGCCTGGAGCCCAAGCACGTGCTGCTCATCGAGGGCAGGACGCTCGTGGACGGGCAGTCCGGCGAGTGGCTGCGTCAGGTGGTGGCGTTGGACCGCGCGGAGGCGCTCCCGGACGGACGCACGCGGCTGGTGCTCCAGGAGCCCCTGGCCGCGCCGCTCGCGCGCGACACGGTGCTCATCCACGGCAACGTGGCGCCCTCCACGCACGGCGAGACGGTGCGCGAGGTGCTGGGCGGCGGTGACGGCTCGCGCACGCACCAGCGCTTCGTGCTGCGCAAGCCGCCGCTCACCTACGTGGCCGCGCCCACCGACACCGGCGGAGAGAGCACGCTGGAGCTTCGCGTCAACGGCGTGCTGTGGAAGGAGGTGCCCACGCTCTTCGGCCAGGACGAGCGCGCCGAGGTCTACATGGTGCGCCTGCAGGACGACGGCGCCGTGGTGGTGACGTTCGGCGACGGCGTGTCCGGCGCGCGCCTGCCCACGGGCCAGGAGAACATCACCGCGGTGTACCGCTCCGGCATCGGCCCGGAGGGCGAGGTGGACTCCGGGCAGCTCGCGCTGCTCAAGGTGCGTCCGCTGGGCATCCGAGAGGTGAACAACCCGCTGCCCGCCACCGGGGCCGCCGCGCCCGAGTCGCGGGACGAGGCGCGCGACAACGCCCCCGCGTCGGTGCTGACGCTGCGCCGCGTGGTGTCGCTGCAGGACTACGAGGACTTCGCCTCCACCTTCGCCGGCATCGGCAAGGCCCAGGCCGCGGACCTCACCAACGGCGAGCGCATCCTCGTGCACGTCACCGTGGCCGCGCACAACGGCGAGCCGGTGGAGCCGGGCACCCAGCTTCACGAGAGCCTGGAGGAGGCCCTGCGCGCGCACCACGACCCGGTGCGCCAGTTCGCGCTCTCCTCCTACGAGCGGATCCACTTCGCCGTGGAGGCCCGGCTGCGGCTGGACGCGCGCTACCTGCCCGAGGACGTGCTCGCCCGGGCGGAGGCCGCGCTGCGCGAGGCGTTCTCCTTCGAGCGGCGCCAGTTCGCCCAGGCGGTGAGCGGCGCGGAGGTCATCCGCGTCCTCCAGGACGTGCCGGGCGTGGTGATGGTGGACCTGGAGCGGCTGCACCCGACGACGCCCTTCATCCCGGAGCAGAAGCTGTTCTCGGTGATTCGCGCGCGCGGCGCCCGGTGGGAGCGCACGCTCCTGAGGCCCGCGCAGTTGCTGCTGCTGGACCCGTCGCTCCAGGGTGAGCGGCGGGGCGTGACGCTGGTGCACGACCTGGAGGTGAGCCCGTGACGCCCTCGCCCAGGGACAGGCTGTACAAGCTGCTGCCCGCCATCCACCGCGCCAAGGACACGCTGCAGGGCGAGCCGTTGCGCGCGCTCCTGGCCATCATGGAGCACGAGCTGCTGGCGCTCGAGGAGGACATCGGCCAGCTGCATGACAACTGGTTCATCGAGACGTGCCAGGAGTGGGTGGTGCCGTACATCGGCGACCTGCTCAAGGTGCGCGACCTGGTGCCCGTGGACCCGGGCCTCTTCAGCCAGCGCGCCTACGTGGCCAACACCCTGGCGTACCGGCGCCGCAAGGGCACCGCGGCCATGCTGGAGCAGCTCGCCCGCGACGTGACGGGCTGGCCCGCGCGCGCCGTGGAGTTCTTCCAGCGCGTGGGCACGACGCAGTACCTCAACCACCCGCGCCTGACGAGCCTGCGCACGCCGGACCTGCGCGACGCCAACGCACTGGAGCTGGTGGGCACCCCGTTCGAGAACGCCACGCGCACCGTGGACGTGCGCCACATCGACAACCAGCGCGGCCAGCACAACCTGCCCAACGTGGGCCTGTTCCTGTGGCGGCTGGAGTCCTATCCCGTCGTGCTCGCGCCCGCGTACCGGGTGCTCCCGGCCTCCGAGCCTGGCGCCACCGAGGAGGGGCTCTTCCGCTTCGACGCGCTCGGATGCGACACGCACCTGTTCAACCTGCCGCAGTCGGAGACCACGCTCAGCTCGCTGGCCGGGGAGCTCAACGTGCCGACGCCGCTGCGCCGCCGGCCGCTGTACGACGAGCTGGAGGCCCGCCGCGCCGCGCTCGCCCGGGGCCAGACGCCCGAGCAGCGCTACTTTGGCGCCACCCCGCCCTTCACCCTCCACCTGGACGCGGGGCCGGGCACGTTCGAGGCCATCTCCCCGGACGAGGTCCTCATCTGTGACTTGTCCACCTGGCACCGTCCGCCCGCCACGCTGCCCTACCCGCCGGTGGACCCGAGCCTGCCGCCGGTGAACCGGAGCATCCGCGTCGCGGTGGACCCGGTGAACGGGCGGCTCGCCTTCGCCGAGGGGCTGCCGGTGCCCGCGACGCTGTCGGTCAGCTACGCGTATGGCTTCAGCAGCGAGGTGGGCGGCGGCTTCTACGACCGTCAGGAGACGCTGCTCCCGCTGGAGCAGCGCGGCGCCTACCGCGTCGACACGCGCGTGGGCCCCTACACCACGCTCGCCTCGGCCTTGAGCGCGAGCGGCGCCAGCGGGGACGCGCTGGTGGAGGTGCTCGACAGCGAGCGCTATCCGCTGACCACGCTGGATGTGGCGGCGGGCTCGCGGCTGGAGCTGCGGGCCGCCAACCTCCAGCGCCCCGTCATCGACCTGCAGGGCGGCCGGGGGCTGGTGCGCCTGGGAGCGGGCGCCACGCTGGTGCTCAGCGGACTGCTCGTGCGCGGCGGCGTGCTGGAGGTGCAGGCCGCGGACAACGCCACGTTGGATTTGCGCCACTGCACGCTCGTGCCTGGACAGGACCTGCTGCCGGACGGCCAGCCGCGCACCACCGGGCCGAGCCTGGTGGTGAAGGGCGAGAAGGACGGCGACTGCACCGTGCTCCTCCACCGCTGCATCACCGGCCCCGTGCGCACGGGCCGCGCCACCGTGCTGCGGCTGGAGGACTGCATCGTGGACGGGCTGGGAGGTCCCGCGCTCCAGGGACTGCCGATACCTCCGGGGCCGCTGCTCCCCTCGGAAGAGGACCTGGAGGCCGAGGGCCTCACGGGCACGCTCCACGTGCTCGCCAGCACGGTGCTCGGCACGGTGGAGACCACCGTGTTGGAGCTGGCCAGCGACAGCCTCTTCACCGGCCGGGTGAACGTGGTGCAGCGGCAGAAGGGCTGCATGCGCTTCTGCTACGTGCCGCCTGGCTCGCACGTGCCCCAGCGATTCCGCTGCCAGCCCGCGTACGCGGAAGACACGCCCGAGGACGTGCGGCTGGAAATCGAGCGGCGCGTGAAGCCCGTCTTCACGTCGGACCGCTACCTGGAGCCGGGCTACTGCCAGCTCCGTGACGACACCGATTCGGGCATCCGCCGGGGTGCCAGTGACGAGGGGGAGATGGGCGTGTTCCACCACCTCCAACAACCGCAGCGCGAGGCCAACCTGCGCGCCAGCCTGACCGACTACCTGCGCTTCGGACTCGAGGCCGGGTTCTTCTTCGTGACCTGAGGAGACGCCATGAAGGGCGATTTCAGCCGGAACACCTTCCGGCCCGCGAAGCACTACTCCACCGTGCGGATGCAGCAGGGACGCGTCCAGTTGGACGCCGACTGGAACGAGCACGTCGACATCCAGCAGTACCTGGACCAGACGACGCGCCGGGACGTCATCGGCCACAGCGGGACACCCCAGGAGCCCGGCACGCCCGCCGAGCAGACGGGGTTCGCCCTCTTCACGCAGGGCACCCGCCCCTTCGTGCGCGCCGGGCGCTACTACGTGGAGGGCGTCCTCTGCGAGAACGAGCAGGCGGTGGCGCTCGACGCGCAGCCGGACCTCCCCGGCTTCACGCTGCCGGTGGCGAACGGGCGCTACCTGGCCTTCCTGGACGTGTGGCAGCGCCACGTCACCGCGCTGGAGGACCCGGAGCTGCGCGAGGTGGCGCTGGGCGGCCCGGACTCCGCGACGCGCACCCGCACGGTGTGGCAGGTGCGGCTGCTCAGGCTCACGGGAACGAACGCCTCGGGCCCCATCGAGGGGGTGCCGTGCCACACCTTCGGCACCCCGGAGTGGCTGCCCGATGAGCTGACCAGCACCGGCACGCTCGCGGCGCGCGGCGAGCCCGAGCAGGCCAGCGACAACCCGTGCATCGTCGCGGCCGAGGCGGGCTACCGCCGGCTGGAGAACCAGCTCTACCGGGTGGAGGTCCACCGCGGCAACACGGGCGGCGGCACGGCCACCTTCAAGTGGTCGCGCGACAACGGCATCCTCTTCACCAAGGTGGAGTCGGTGGATGTCCTCAACCGGCGCATGGTGGTGACGGAGCCGGGCAAGGACGGCTACCGGCGCTTCCAGCCCAACCAGTGGCTGGAGCTGACCACCGAGGAGCGCGTGCTGCGCGGCGAGCCCGGAGAGCTCATCCGCGTGGAGGCGATGACGGGCAACCGCATCACCATCGACGCGGCGACGTGGCCGGCCGTGATGCCCTCCGGCGTGCTCACCGTGCGCGGCTGGGACAACGTGGGCCCCGCGGGCGCGCTGGACATCGTCCCCGCTCCGGCGGACCCGTCGCTGGGGTGGACCTCGCTGGAGAGCGGCGTGCAGGTGCGCTTCACCGCGGGCCGCTACCGCACGGGCGACTACTGGCTCATCCCCGCGCGCACGGTGACGCGCAACGTGCTGTGGCCGCAGGACGGAGGGCTGCCGGCCTCCGAGCCCGCCCACGGCATCCGTCACCACTACTGCGCGCTGGCCGTGCTGGAGCGAAACTCCGACGGCTGGCACGTGCACGACTGCCGCAACCTGTTCCCCCCGCTCACCGAGCACAAGACGCTGGTGTACGCGGGCGGCGACGGCCAGGAGGTGCTGCCCGCCCGTCCGCCCGCGCCGCCAACCCGGCTCGCGAGGCCCCTGCGCGCGGGCGTGTTCAACGGGCGCATCCCCGTGGTGGGCGCGCGCGTCCAGTTCAGCGTGGTGCTGTCCGAGGGCCAGGGCACCGTCGCGGACGTCAACCTGCCGGACGACCCGCAGACCACGATTGTCATCTACACCGACGCCAGCGGCATCGCGGAGGTCTTCTGGACGCCGGCCATCGACGGCTGGCAGACGGTGAACGACCCCCGGCACAGCCAGGTGGTGGAGGCCCGGCTGCTGGACCACGGGAACGAGGCCATCCACGCGCCGCTGCGCTACTTCGCGAGCCTCAGTGTCGCGTCCAAGGTGGCGTACGACCCGGACGACGCGCAGGAGATCCTCAACGACACGCACACCGTCCAGGAAGCGCTGGACACGCTGAGCCGGCAGTTGGTGCTCACGTACGAGGGCGGCGACGGCCAGGAGGTGCTCCCCGGCGAGCGGCTGCCGCATCCGCTGCGCGTGGGCGTGGCCCGTCATCAGCGCCGCGCGGCGAACCAGTCGGTCCGCTTCCGGGTGCTGAGCGGCGCCGGCGGCCAGTACACCGGCGTGCGCCTTGCCGGCTCGAACAACCCGTGGACGGAGAGCATCGTCGTCACCACCGGCGACGACGGCCTCGCCCTGGTGGAGTGGCTGCCCAACCCCAACGACGTCACCCAGCAGGTGGAGGCGCGGCTCCTGGTGTCCCAGGGCGGCCCGCTCGTCGAGGCCCACCTGCCCCTGGTGTTCACCGCGCGCCTGAGCCTGGCGAACCGGGTGGCCTACCAGTCCGGCGGGTGCCAGACGCTGCTGAACGCGGACACGGTGCAGGAGGCGCTGGACACGCTGTGCCGCCAGCGCACGTTCCTGTACCTGGGCGGAGACGGCCAGGAGGGCGCGCCGCTGCAGGAGCTGCCCACGCCGCTCATGGTGGCGGTGATGCAGGGGGAGAACCCGGTCGCCAACGCGCTCGTGCACTTCCGCATCCTCCAGCTCGAGGATGGCGCCAGGCTCCGCCCCGCCGAGGGGACGGGCACGCCCGGCGCGTCGCTCCTGGTGCGCACCAACACGCAGGGCATCGCCGCCGCGCTGTGGACGCTGTCGAACGCGCCGACGCAGCGGGTGACGGCCCAGCTGGTGGAGGACGCCCAGACGCCCACGCGGGTGCCGCCCATCCTGTTCAACGCGCGCTCCACCGTCTCCGTCGCGGCCGAGCCCTCGGTCAAGGTCACCCGCGTGGAGATGGCCAGCAACTCCGACCTCCCCATCGAGAACGACAGCATCGTGGAGTTCGACCCCTTCGTCGCGCTGAGCCAGGGCATCCGCATCATCTGCAGCGAGGAGCTGGCGCCGCTCATGTCGCCCGCGGGCGCGCCGCTGCCGCTCCCCCGCCCCGTCGTGTCGTTGTCGGTGGAGATCAACTACCCCCTGACCACCCACGACTCGACGTGGTGGAGGGAGCAGATGGGCCGGTTGGTGGGCATCGTCGGTCATCAGACCTTCGAGCTGCGCGGCGAGGCGCGCATCTTCGGCACGGACATCGTCTGGGTCCCCGCGCTGGAGTCCTACCGGTGGCTGAACCAACTGCGCGTCTACGACACCGAGGACCGCACGAACCCCCGCATGCTCGCGAAGCTGCGCATCCGGGGCGGCTACATCCACTCGCGCGACGGCAGCCGCGTCATGGATGGCGAGGTGATTTCGCGCTCGCTGTCGCAGCGCTTCGCCGCGGGCCTCCCCAACCGAGGGGACGGTCGACAGGGCGGCGACTTCGAGCTGTGGTTCTGGATTCGCTGCTTCACCAACTCGCCGCCGGGAATCGCTCCGGGGACGCTCGGCACGCGCACGCTCACCGCGTCCAGCACCGTGACGTCCGCGCTGGAGCAGCCCTGGGGGCTGGCGCGGGACGCGAAGCGGCAGGAGCTGCTCGTGGCGGACACCGGCGCCAACGCCGTGGCGCGCCTGAGCCTGGAGAACCACGCCGCGGTGGGGAAGCTCGAGAAGGACCTGGAGCAGCCCACGGCCCTGGTGCTGGACGCGCGGCGCGACGAGCTCTACGTCGCCAACGCAGGGAGCGACTCGGTGGCCGTCTTCCGCCGTGACGACCAGGGCGGCTTCCAGCCCGCGCGCGTGCTCGCCGGGAAGAAGACGGGGCTGAGCGGACCGCTGGGCCTGGCGCTGGACGCGGAGCACCAGCGCCTCTTCGTGGCGGGCTCGGGCAAGGGCCAGGCGACGGGGCTGACGGCCGGGCCCAAGGGAGGACGCGGGGCGTACCTCGCCCTCTTCGACGCGCAGGCCCAAGGCGACACGGCACCGCGCGCGCGGTGGACGGGCGAGCAGCTCAAGCTCAACCGGGCCGCGGGGCTCGCGTGGGACGCGGTCCACGAGGAGCTCTACGTCGCCGACTACGGCGCGGACGCGGTGTCCGTGTACTCGCTGGCGTCGCTGCTGGACACCAAGGCGGCGGCCGTGAAGCCCTTGCGCGTGCTCCAGGGCAAGGCGACGGGGCTGTCACAGCCCACGGGCCTCTCGCTGGATGCCTCCGGCGAGGAGCTGTGGGTGGCCAACGCGCGCACGAACAGCATCACCGTGTACGCACGGGACGCGGCGGGGAACACGGCGCCGCTGCGCACGGTGGAGGCGCCCTCGGAGTCGGGCAAGAGCCTGCGCGCCGTGCTGCCCTGAACGCGGGAGGGGCCCGGGAGCCGAGTCCCCGGCCCCTTCGCGACGACGGAGCGCCGCCTCAGCGCGCGCGGGGCATCGCGGCCTTCAGCTCGGCGAGGCCGCGGCGCAGCTCCGCCAGCTCCGCCTTCAGCGCGTCCACCTCCGCGTCGCGCTCGCGCAGCTGCCGGGTGCGCCGCTCCAGCGCCTGGATGGCGACCATGTTGACGCCGTCGATGTCGAGCATGCCGATGCTGGTGTCATCCGTGCCCAGCCCGAAAGCGGCGCGGAAGTCCTGCGCCACCGGCCCCACGTGCCGCACGCCCAGGGCCTCCTCCTTGTAGCGCCAGCTCTCCACGGGAAGCCGCGCCACCTTCTCCAGGAGCTGCTCGCCGTCCACCGTGCGGAAGTCCTCCTTCTGGTTCCGGTCCGAGGTGCAGGTGAACACGCCGGAGCCCGCCGGCAGGTTGCACCCCGTGGTCGCCGTGGCGTTGGTGCGCAGCTGGATGCCACCGGAGGCGCGCACCAGGAACTGGTGCTCGGCGGTGTTGGAGATGACGTTGGTGGTCGACTGGTCCGCCCAGATGAACGAGCCCTTGAAGCCTCCCGACGAGGCCCGCTGTCCCATGGCCGTGCTGTAGTCCGCGTTCGCGTCGACGCGGTACCCCAGCGCGACGGAGCCCTGCCCCGTCGCGTTGTTGGTGTAGCCCATCGCCACCGAGGTGAAGCCGCTCGCCGTGCTCGCCGCGCCGCTGGCGAAGCTCGCCGAGCCCGTCGCCTGGTTCGACGAGCCGAAGCACGTCGAGACCACACCGGAGGCGACACACGCGTCACCGAACGAGAAGGACCCGTATGCGCTCGCGCGGCTGTTGGCCCCACCCGCCCAGGAGTACACCCCCACGTTGTCCTCGTCCCACTGCGTGGTCTGCGCGAAGCCCGCGCGGAACGCCCCCTTCGAGGGAGCCCACATCAGCCGCAGGCCCGGTCCACTCGTGGGGAGCGCGCCCTGCTCCAGCTCACCCCGCGCCACCAGCCCACCGGCCGAGTCGACGGAGAGGAGCGGCAGCGCGGTCCACGCGGGCGTGGTGCTCGTGTTCGTCACGCGAAGCAACGGCACGGGCTGGGCGACGGCCGCCGCCGCGTCGACGAAGTGTCCCGCCGTCGTGGTGGCGCTGCCCGTCAGCGACAGCGACGCCTGCTGCGGCTCGGTCCCGTTCTGGATGTAGCTCGTGCTCCCGGGCAGGGGCGCGCGCGCGTCCGTGAGCCGCGAGTCATTGCCCTCCGCCACCGTCCCCGGCCCCGAGCCGTACACCACGCTGACGACGTCACCGTCGTCCAGCCGCAACCCCGAGCCCACCTCCCAGCTCTTCGCGGGCGGCGCATCGTCCCCACAGCCCACGGCGCCCAACGCCAGGGCTCCCAGCGTGGCACACAGCATTCGCGTCTTCATGTCGTCTCCTGGCTCACGGCGGCTGGCCGGCGGCAGAACGCACGCGGCCCCAAGCCTTCGCCAAGGTGTCACTTTTTCACGGCACGCTCACCGGGCGACCGGACGCACCGGAGGCACGCAGCGATTCACGCTGTACGGCCGGACCCACGCGCACCACTCCGGCTGCCCCGACGAATTCCAGGAAATATCGAGGTCCGATGAATCGCCGTTTTCAACCTCACCGGCCCAGGTCTCCAGCAGCTTCGAGCCTTCTTCCGGGCTCCAGCGATACAGCTCGATGGGCGCCTCACCGCGCGTCCCCGACACGATGAACGCCAGCGAACCACCGGGGCCGCAGGCCAGCCGGGGCACGGCCCTGAGCCCCCGGTGGAGCACGGCGCGCTGAACGGCCGCGCTCGGGTCGAACCACACGACCTCCAGCGAGGTGCCCAGCAACCCCTGGGAGCTACCGAAGTCCGCCAGGGGCGAGGACACCACCAGCCGCGAGTCGTCGCACCACTCGCGCTTCGAGGTGTGCGGCGGGAAGCGGAGCAGGACGTCCCCGGAGCGCAGGTCCACGAGAGAACCGGACCCATCCAACTGCCCGACCAGGGCCCGCGTCGCGCTGGGGTCCGCCTCGACGAAGGTGACCTGCTCGAAGCGGACCTCGCCCGCGCGCAGCACGGAGTCCGCGCGACAGGAGTTGTTCTCCCAGTCGAGCCACTCACAGGAGCGCTGGTGCGTGAGCTCCGCGGGGCCCACCTGCTCGATGCGCGGGGCTTCCTTGCGCCGACAAGCGCCCATCGTCAGGAGCAACAGCACGAACAGCGCGGAGCGCATATGGCCTCGAGGAGCCGGAGAGCGAGGGAGTCTAGCAGGCCCTCGCCCGCCCTCGCCCCTGGGACGCTCCCCTTCGAAGAGGGAGGATGACGCGAGGTGTCCCCCGCGTTGCCATTTTCATGCTCGTCGCTCAAGACACAACGCGGTCAGCCCCCAGTCAGTCGTCCCCGGCGAGCGGCATCACCCCGGACGTCCAGGCCATCGCTCGAATCGATGCCGTCAAGACAGTCCTGCGAGTGCTCCTGCAGACCACCGGTCTGCGGCTGGCCGTCGTGGCCCGCGTCACCGCCCTGGAATGGCGCTGCTGCGCGGTGCTGGACGAGATGGGCTTCGGCCTCAAGCCGGGCGACACGCTCGCCATCACGACGACGTTCTGCAACACGGTGCGCACCTCGGCCACCCCGCTGCTCGTCAACCACGCCAGCCAGGAGCCCTGCTTCTCGAACCACCCCGCGCCCAGGCTCTATGGCGTGGAGAGCTACATCGCCGTGCCGCTGTACCGCAGGGATGGCACCTTCTTCGGCGTCATGTGCGCGCTGGACTCGAACCCGGCCGCGCTCCCCCAGGACAAGCTGGAGATCTTCCGACACCTGGGAGACCTCATCGGCCATCAGCTCGAGAACCAGGACGAGCTGGAGCGCAGCGAGGCCCAGCTCTTCAGCGAGAAGGAGGCGGCCGTCCTGCGCGAGCAGCTCCTCGGCATCGTCAGCCACGACCTGCGCAACCCCCTCAACGCCATCCTCATGTCCGCGGCGACGCTGGTGCGCCGCACGGACCTGGACGAGCGGGCGCGGCGGGCGGTGCGGCGCATCGTCGACTCGGCGGACCGCGCGCAGCGGCTCATCCGGGACCTGCTCGACTTCACCCAGGCGCGCATGGGCCAGGTGCTCCCCGTCGACCGTCAGCCCCTGGACCTGCACGAGCTGACCCAGCAGGTCGCCGAGGAGGTCCAGGCCGTCGCGCCGGAGCGCGTGCTGGAGGTCCGGACCCAGGGCATCGGCCGAGGCGCCTGGGACGCGGACCGCATCGCCCAGGTGCTGCACAACCTGCTCGCCAACGCCATGCAGTACAGCCCTCCGGGCGCGCGCATCCAGGTGTCGAGCGAGGCGCATGACCAGGAGCTGGTCCTGCGGGTGCACAACGACGGGCCCCCCATCCCGCTGGAGGTGCTCCCCACCCTCTTCGAGCCCATGAAGCGCGGCACCACGAACGGCGCGGAGCGGCGCAGCGTGGGCCTGGGCCTCTTCATCGTGGACCAGATTGCCCGGGCCCATGGCGGGAGCGTCGAGGTGGCGTCCACGCAGGCGGAGGGGACGACCTTCAGCGTCCATCTGCCGCGGCGCGGATGACGGCGCGCGTGCGTGGAGTATAAGTCGCCGGATGGACGGCCCCCCGTCTCCCACCCCGCGCGACTCCGTCGACCCCTGGCGTCTTCCCCTCTGCTGCCTGGCCGCCGCCGTGGTGCTGGCGCTGACGCTCCAGCTCAGCAACGGCACCCTGTTCGACAGCGCCCTGCGCGGCCTCACGCTGGCGCTGGGCCTGTCGCTGCTGGCCGTCGTCGGCCCCGGTGTCTCGCGCCCGTGGACGTGGGGTGAGGCGGCGCTCGCGCTGGGCCTGGGCATCGGCCTGCTCCTGCAGCTCCAGGTCCTGCTCACCGACTACCCGTCGTCCGCGCTCAGGCTCCAGGGGCCCTGGCCCTTCGCGCTCTTCCACGAGCGACTGGCGGCCGCGGCGCTCATCTGTGGCGCGCTGCTCGCGGGCCCGGACTGGCTGCGCAAGGTCGGCGTGCCCGCGCTCCTCGGGGTGTACCTGCTGCTGGGGCTCTGGATTCTCCGCCACGCGCCCTCGCCCCACATCGACGTGCTCGTGTTCCAGGTGCAGGGCGCGGATGAGCTCCTGCGCGGCCAGAACCCGTACGCCATGACGTTCCCCAACATCTACGGCCATGGGCACTGGTACGGCCAGGGGCTCGTGCGGGACGGACGGCTGCTGTTCGGCTTCCCCTACCCGCCCCTGAGCCTGATGTTCGCCACCCTCGGCCGCGCCCTGGCGACGGACCCGCGCCACGCCCAGCTCGTGGCCACCGCGCTCGCCGCCGGGCTCATGGCCTGGACGCGCGGCGGTCGTCTGGGCGCGGGCGCCGCGGCGCTGTACCTGCTCACGCCGCGTGGCTTCTTCGTGCTGGAGCAGTCCTGGACGGAGCCCTTCCTCGTGCTGCTGCTGTCGGCGACGGTCTTCTGCGCCGTGCGCTTCCCTCGCGCGCTGCCGTACGTCTTCGGGCTGACGCTCGCCATCAAGCAGCACACGGTGTTCCTGCTGCCGCTGGCGCTGCTGCTCCTGCCCGAGCCTCGCAAGCAGCTCTGGGGCCTGCTGTGGCGCGCGGGCGCCACCGCGCTGGCCGTCAGCCTCCCCTTCGCCCTGCCGGACCCGAAGGCGTTCTTCCACAGCGTGGTGGCGCTGCACATCCACCAGCCGTTCCGCGTCGACTCGCTGAGCTACCTGGCCGCGTGGGTGGCCAGGGGGCACCCCACCCCGCCCCTCTGGATTCCCTTCGCCGCCGTGGCCGCCGCGCTGGGCTTGAGCCTGTGGCGCGCGCCCCGCACCCCCGCGGGCTTCGCCGCCGCCACCGCGCTCACCTACGCCACCTTCTTCGCCTTCAACAAACAGGCGTTCTGCAACTACTACTACTTCGTCGTGGCCACCCTCTGTCTGGCGGTGGCCGCCGCGCGGCTGCCATCGGCCCCCACGCCCGCCCGGTGACAGTTTCCCGCGCGGCCGGTGTTCCAGGTCCCGGACGCGGGCACCAGGCCCGGGGGAGACATGGACATGTGGATGCGCGCGGCGGTGGTGCTGCTCACGGCGGGCTGGGTGACGGGGTGTGACGTCTACGAGCGCGGCAACGGCGACACCGTGACGGAGGCCCGGAGCGCACAGGGCTTCGAGGCCGTGGCGTACGAGGGCCACCTGGACGTGCGCGTGCGCGAGGGCGCCACCGCGTCCGTGGAGGTGACGCTGGACTCCAACCTCCAGGACAACGTGCGCGCCTTCGTGCAGTCCGACGGGACGCTGCGCATCGAGACGGACGGAAACCTGGACCCCCAGGGCCCCGCGCACGTGGACGTCACCCTGCCGCGCCTCACCGGCGCCTCGCTCTCCGGCTCCGGCCAGGTGCGGGTGGACGGCTTCGGGGGCCAGCAGTCCGAGCACGTGCGCCTTCGCGCCCAGGGCTCCGGGCGGCTCAGCTACTGCGGCGCGGCCCGCGTGCTGGAGGCGCACCTGGAGGGCTCCGGGGAGCTGAAGGTGTGCATGCCGGAGTCGGGGGTCGCCCAGTCGGTGGCGCTGCACCTGTCCGGCTCCGGGGACCTGTCCTGGTCGGGCGCCGCCGACACCGTGCGGGTGACGAGCGACGGCTCCGGGAAGACGCGGCTCGCGGGCCGGGCCGAGCGGCTGGACACCCGCCTGTCGGGCAGCGGCGACCTGGAGGCCCGGGCGCTCGGGGCCGTCCACCTGGACGTGCGGCTGGAGGGCTCCGGGGACGTGGCGGCCAGCGTCGAGGGGGGCAGCGTGAAGGTCTCGCTCGAGGGCTCCGGGGACGTGGAGCTCTGGGGGAGCGCCTCCCTGCGGGACATCGACGTGGACGGTAGCGGCCGGGTCACCTGGCACTGACGCCCGGCCGTCCCCCCTCCTTCCAGGGAGGGCCGGCGAGCGGTCCTTTCTTCGAGGCCCCCCTCCGGGATATGCACCGACGGCCATGAAGGACGCTGAGACAACCTCGCCCGCGCTCGACGCCGCCCCGCCCCCCGAAGCCCACGCCTCGCTCGACGAGGTCCGTCGGTGCACCCGCCTCCTGGAGGCCATGGCCGAGGACCGCATCCTCCTGGCCAAGCTGCCCGAGGAGGACAAGCGCGCCCTGCTCATCGCCGCCGGCCGCATCGTCATGCCGGACCGCACCGCGAAGTCCCGCCTGGAGAAGGCCCTGCGGCGCGAGAAGCGCCACGACAAGCAGACCAAGGACCGGGAGGTGCGCGCCAGCACCCGCATCCGCACGATGCGCCGCGCCCCCATCTTCAACGCGCCCCTGCTCCCAGCCGGCGAGGTCCCCGTCGAGGAGGGCCCCGAGCGCCTGCTGGAGGTGCCGCGCAAGTGCTACGTGTGCAAGGCGGAGTACCGCAAGCTGCACTTCTTCTACGACGCGATGTGCATCGAGTGCGCGGACTTCAACTACGCCAAGCGCACCCAGCGCGCGCCCTTGTCCGGCAAGGTCGCGCTCATCACCGGCGCGCGGGTGAAGATTGGCTTCCAGGCGTCGCTGATGCTGCTGCGCTCGGGCGCCACCGTCATCGCCACCACGCGCTTTCCCCAGGACTCGGCGCGGCGCTACATGCTGGAGCCGGACTTCGCGGAGTGGTCCCACCGGCTGCACATCCACGGGCTGGATTTGCGCCACGCGCCCAGCGTGGAGATTTTCGCCCGGCACATCGAGCAGACGCACTCGCGGCTGGACATCCTCATCAACAACGCGGCGCAGACGGTGCGCCGGCCCCCGGGCTTCTACGCCCACCTGCTCGACGGGGAGCTGCGCCGGTTCGAGGAGCTGCCCGAGGCGGCCCGCCCGCTGCTCGCCAGCCACCGGGCCTGCCTCACCGAGCTGAGCCCGGCCCTCGCCGCGGGCGGCACGGAGCCCTCCGCCGCGCTCACCGCCTCATGGCGCAGCCACGACCCGGGGCTGGGCATCCACTCGGCGGCCGCGCTGTCGCTGGTGCCGTACGCGCTGGAGAACGAGGGTGATACCAGCGCCCTGTTCCCCCAGGGACGGCTGGACGCGGACGAGCAGCAGGTGGACCTGCGCGACATGAACTCGTGGCGGCTGAAGCTCGCGGACGTGTCCACCTCGGAGATGCTGGAGGTGCACCTGGTCAACGCGGTGGCGCCCTTCATCCTCTGCGGCAAGCTCAAGCCGCTGATGACGCGAAACCGCACCACGCCGGGCCACATCGTCAACGTGTCCGCCATGGAGGGCAGCTTCTCGCGCGGGACGAAGACGGACCGCCACCCGCACACCAACATGGCCAAGGCCGCGCTGAACATGATGACGCTGACGTCCGCGGCGGACTACGCCAAGGACCGCATCTACATGAACGCGGTGGACACCGGCTGGGTCACCGACGAGGACCCGGCGGTGTTCTCCCAGCGCAAGGTGGAGGACCTGGACTTCCAGCCGCCCCTGGACATCATCGACGGCGCGGCGCGCATCATCGACCCCGTCACCACCGCCGAGAACACCGGCGACTACTCCTGGGGAAACTTCTTCAAGGACTACCGCCTCACCAACTGGTGAGGTGCGCCCTCAGGCAAGCGCGCGGCGGTACATCAGGTCCGTGCGCACCACGTACTTGAGGCCGCCCGTCACCGTCGCGCCCTCGTGGTACAGGTGGTGGTTGAAGACGAGCCCCATCCCCCGACGGGGCGTCACCGAGCGCCCCAGGTCCAGGAAGTTCGTCGCGCCGCCCTGGGCCCCGTCGTTCAGGTACACCAGGTACGTGAGCAGGCTGCGCTCGTTCCTGTCGCGCACGAAGGCGCCATCGTAGTGCGGCGCGAAGTACTCGCCGGCCTCGTAGCGGTAGCAGCGCAGCCGCTCGTTGGCGCCGCACAGCTCCCAGGTGCGCTCCAGCCTGCGCGGCACGTGGGTGAGGATGCGCTGGTGCAGCAGGTCCGCCAGCGCCGGGTCGTCGAACATCACCCGGGAGTTGTTGCGGAGGTCGGGCCGCATCACCATGCCCTGGGACGTGGTGACGGGCGCGGCCGAGGGCCCCAGCGCCTCGATTCGCTCCACCAGCTCCTGGCACTCGTGCTCGTTGAGCAGGTCCTCGAGCGTGATGACCAGCGGATTGGCTTCACCCAGCGCACGGTCCGGGTCCGGCAGCAGCGGCGACATGCCCGCAATCCAAGCGCCATTCCCCCGCGTTGACCAGGGAAACGAGACGCCGGGACAACACCGCCCGCGGAGGAGTCACACTCCCCAGGATGACTCCTCCGCGAGCGTCCCTACAACCCTCCGCTGACGTAGCTGGAGGGCGCGTCCACGTGGAAGACGAGCTCCAAGGTCCTCGTCTCCGCGGGCGCGAGCGCCACCTGCCAGGTGGCGATGCCGTCGTCCTTCGTCAGTGACAGGCCCGCCGTCGACTCCGGCGCCACCTCCACCTTCACGTCGTCCAGCTCCGACACGGGGATGTGCTCGGACAGCACCACCTTCTCCGCGCGCTCGCGCAGGTTGGTGAGCTGGAAGCGATAGGCGTAGCGGAAGCGCTGCTTGCCCCCGAAGAGCCCCTGCGGGCGCTTCACCTCCTCCACCGTCGTGCGCGTCACGCGCAGCGCCTCCTCGATGCCGAAGGTGAGCTCGAAGGGGAGCCCGCTCGCCACGCGCTCCAGTCGCTGACGTCCCAGGAAGCCCGTGCCCCGGAAGAGGCTGACCTCACCCGGCAACAGCGGGAAGGACGTGGTGTTGGCCAGCCGCGCCACGCGGAAGACCACCGGGTGCAGCTTGGGCACCGTGCGCCACGAGAACTCCGCGGGCAGGCGGTGACGCCCCAGCACCACGCGCACCGCCACGCCGTCCCCGGGCACCCGCGCCGCTTCCTCGGCCTCCCACTGCACGGACACGCCTTGTGACACCGCCCGCGGGCCCTCACCGGAGGACGCGGCTCCCTCGACACCGCCCTCCACGGATTGCCGCGCCTCCTGACGCGCCGTGAGCACCTGGCGCTCCTTGGGCTGCTTCAGCGCCCGGACGAGCAGCGGCGCCATCTCCGGCGGCGTGGCGTTCTTGCGAGGCAGCGCCGTGGAGAGCAGGAGCTTCGCGCCCGACCAGTCCTCGCCCGTCTGCTGGCGCACCGTGGCGAGCGCCGTCAGCTCCACCGTGCCCGAGGCCTCGTCCGCGCGCGCCTCGTAGCTGGGCTCCCAGGAGCTGCCACCCACCAGGTACGTCAGCGACACCCGGGTCTTCTTCCCCTCGGGGCACGACAGGCGCACCTCCACCCGGTACTCGGCGCGCGAGGCCTCGGTCCCCAGCCGCGAGAGCTGCGCGGAGACCTGGTCGCGGCGCTGCTTGAGCTCGCGGCGCTTCTCCGCCAGCTCCCACGACTCCTTCACCGCGCGCATCCGCACCGACAAGGCCGCGTCGAACGCCGAGGCCCACGCGCGCGTGTCCGGCTTGCGGCCCGTCAACTCCCGCGTGACGTGGTCCACGGCCACGTCCGTGTAGCCCTCCGAGAGCCGCTCCAGCGTGCCCACCCGCTCGGAGGCCGCGTCCAGCGCGAGCTCCTCCTGGCCCAGCACCTCCCAGCGCGACTTCCACTCGCGGCGCTCCGCGGCCAGTTGCTGCTCGAGCGTCTGGCGCTCGGCGGTGAGGCCCTCCAGGTCCGCGCCGGGGGCCCGCGCTCGGAAGCTCTCGCGCGAGGCGGCCTCCGGCACGTGCTCGAAGACGGCGGTGGTGGCGCCACGGCACGTCACGTCCTGGGTGCGCGTGACGTGGGCCCGGTCCGGATAGACGACGACGGAGGACACCTGGGGCGCGGCGGCGAGCACCAGGAGGGACAAGGGGAACAAGGTCATGGTGGCTCCTCGCGGCTACTGGGTGAGCTTCCAGTTCTGGGGGCGCTTCAGGCGGTACTCGAAGGTGAGCGTCTTCTTGCTGGAGGCGGGAACCACCACGTCCCAGCGCAGCACCCCCGTCTTGGGGTCCTGGCTCGCCACGGGCTCGGTGCGCACGAGCGTCGCCTCCACGTCGCCACCCCAGCCCAGGGGCCACTGGTCCACCACGTGCGTCTGCATCGCGAAGGGATAGGGATTGGAGACTTCCAGCGTGACTTCGTACGTGTTGAGGTCGTCCTTGGAGATGAAGCCCTCCTTCGACTGCACCAGCCGGACGTCGCGCGCGGTGCGCACGGCCGGGTCCATGCCCAACGGCAGCGTGAAGGGCTCGCCCGGGACGATGAGCGGGAGCGACGCGGTGCCGGACGGGTCGTCTCCCACGAAGAGCGAGGCGGTGCCTCCGGGCAGCGCGCTTCGCGACGGGCTCTTCAGCCGCGCCACCAGGTACGCCTCCGACGCCAGCGCGGGGAAGACGCGGCGCTCCACCTGCACGGGCCACGACTCCAGCAGCAGCGGGATGGTGCGCTCACCCTGCCCGCTGGGCACCGTCTCCACGCGCGGCGCGGTGAAGGCCAGGTCATGGCCTCCCGCGAGCGACGCCGGCAGCTGCGAGTCCAGCGCCGGACGACGCCAGCCTGGAGGCGGCGCCAGCCCCACGTAGCGGTCCACCACGGGCTCCGGTCGCCAGTCGGACGTGGACGCGCCATGCAGCGAGAAGCCCACCCCGGTGCTGGTGCTGGCCACGTCGATGGTCGGCGGCCCGCCCGAGATTTCGACGACCTCGCCCAGGCTCTCCGGGAGCAGCTCCACGTTCACCCGGACGGTGCGCTGCATCCACACCTGGATGTCCGAGCGCGCGTACGGCTTGAATTGCTCCTTCTCGAACCGGAGCGTGTAGACGCCGGGCGGCAGGGGCGGGAGCCGATAGATGCCCTGGGCGTCCGTCACCGTGACCTCCTCCCCCGGCAGGCTCGGCGAGGTGGCGGTGACGACGACGTCGCCCACGGGAGTTCGTGACTGCGCATCGATGACATTGCCCAGCACGAAGGCATCACCCCCCGGCGCGACGCGCGCGGTCGGCGAAGGGCGGGAAGCCCCCGGCGCCGGCTCCCTGGACTCGGTCGGCGTCGGCGCCGGCCTCGACGCCTGGACCACCTTCTGCGGGGGACGCGGCGCGCCCTTCCCCTGGGCTCGCGTCTGGAGTTCGCGGCGCAGCTCCGCCACCACGTCCAGCGGCGTCACGGGCCGGGGCAGCGGCGGCGGCTCGCTCGGGAGCTCGTCGGTCCTCCGCGCCGTGGGGATGAAGCGCTCGACGGTGCCCAGCTTCCACGTGGTCAGCTTCGGCAGCGCGGTGAAGGTGGACGGCAGCGCGGTGCTGAGCGTGAGGCGGGCCTGGGTCCAGTCCTCGCCCGTCTCCTGGCTGACGAGTCCGGAGAAGGCCACCTGCACCCGCTGCTGCGCCGGGTTCAGCTGAAGCTCGTAGCGCGGGTACCAGCGCGCCTGCTGGAGCACCAGATAGGACAAGCGCACCTTCGCGGCGCCCGAGCCCGTGAGGGCCACCCGCACCTCGAAGCCCCGCGGCGAGGGCAGTGCCCCCAGGCGGCCCGCGTCCACCTGACGGTCGTCGAGCTCGTTGCGCAAGACCTGCATGCGCGCCTCCAGCTCCCGCATCCGCGCCTCGCGCTTCGTCCTCAAGTCGACGAGGAACGCGGCGGACGCGCTCCACCCCCCGGGCGCCAGCGCTCCGTTCGCGCCGTCGGAGTCCTCGCCCGGCTCCTTCGGCTGGATGCGGCCGAGCGCGGCGACCTGGCGCTGGTGCGCCACGTGCTCCGCGCTGACGCGGGAGAGCTCGTCCCCCAGCCGGTCCAACGTCGAAAGCAACCGGGTGGCCTCCGTGACGGGGAACGGCGACGGCTGGGCCGCGCGCACCTCCACGGAGGCGACGCGGGCCCCTTCCGCCTCCACCTGGATGGAGTCCGGGTCCACCGCCTCCGGCAACAGGGGCAGCTCCAGCCGCTCGGTGCCGGAGACCTGGAGGGAGACGGTCCGCACCACCCGCGCCCTGTCGCTGTAGACGGTGACGTCGGTGATGGGAGCCTCGGTGGAGGCGTGCAGCAGCTGACTGACGGCCCAACCCAGTCCAAGAAGGAGCATGCGGCCAAGGTACGTGCCCGACTGTGCTCACATCTTCACGAAGTCATCACGGCGCCCGCACGATTGCTTCAGCCCCGGACGCCTCGGGTGGCACGCTGCGTTCCGGACCGACGCCTCATCGAAAGGACGTCATGCAGCTCATCACCAGCGCGAGTCAGGGAGCGAAGGTGCGGTTGGAGAAGCTCCCCACCACGCCTCCGAAGCACGAACAGAAGACCGACGCGAAGGCGGAGTTCGAGGCCCTGGGCGAGGAGCTGTTCGACCTCCAGGACCTGATGTGGGGCTCGCGGCTCAACTCGGTGCTCATCGTCCTGCAGGGCCGCGACACCGCGGGCAAGGACGGCACCATCAAGCACGTGGTGGGCAGCCTCAACCCCCGGGGCGTCTCCGTCGCGTCGTTCGCGGCCCCCACGCTGGAGGAGCGCGAGCACGACTTCCTCTGGCGCATCCACCGCCACACCCCGCGCCTGGGCGAGACCGCCATCTTCAACCGCTCCCACTACGAGGACGTGCTCGCCGTGCGCGTGCACGAGCTGGCGCCCCCGTCCCTCTGGAAGGAGCGCTACGGCCACATCCTGGACTTCGAGGAGATGCTCGTCGAGCACGGCACCCTCGTTCTGAAGTTCTTCCTCCACATCAGCCGCGAGGAGCAGGAGCAGCGCCTGATGGACCGGGAGAAGGAGCCGCGCAAGGCGTGGAAGATCAGCGCCGGGGACTGGGAGGACCGCAAGCACTGGGCGGACTACACCCGGGCCTACCAGGACGTCTTCGCGCGCACCTCCACGAAGCAGGCGCCCTGGTGCATCGTCCCCTCCGACGCCAAGTGGTACCGCAACCTCGTCGTGGCCCGCGCCGTGGTGGCCGCGCTCAGGCCGCACCGCGAGCGCTGGCAGGCGCGGCTGGACGCGCTGGGCGCGGAGAAGAAGGCCGAGCTCAAGGCGTGGCGCCGCAAGCGCTGAAGCCCGCCGGGAGGCCCGCACGGGCAAGCACTCCACGCTGCCTCGCCGGGCCTCCCCGATGTCCGCCTCCACGCGACACCGCGATACTCAACGACACGCCTGTCGCTTGGCACACGGGTCGGGGGCGACGAGCCCCCCTTGCTCCAGGCACGAAGCCCACATCGTGCCTTCCATGCGCTCCGGCGGCTTCCGCCCAGGGGACATCCCCCGGGAAGCCCGTCGTTGAGCGATTGGAATGGAGCGAGACATGGATTTCAGTCGAAGGGCCACGATGTGGCGCATGCTGGGCGCGGTGTTGCTGTGCACCGTCCTCGGTGCTTGTGGTGCGAATCCCCAGGAAGAAGAGACGCTGGAGGGGGAGTCCGAGAGCCCGCTCGAGGACACCCAGTCCGAAGAGAGCGCGGAGCTGGCGGTGGTGGACCCGTACGCGGACGCGGCCACGCCCAGCGGCCTCAACGTCGTCCTCAACCCCAACAACGCCGTGGGCGCCCCCGACGGCCAGCGCGCCACCGTCCTCTCCATCCTCGGCGGCTCGCTGCTCCTGGACATGGGCCAGGGTGAGGAGGGCCGCGGGCCCCTGCGCATCCACTACGGCGGCCTGACGCTGACCGTGCTGTTCACGGTGGACTTCCTGAGCGCCGACCGCACCGTCATCGCCACCGGTCAGGCGAACCTCATCCAACTGGGCGTGGGCCGCTTCTCCGTGGACGTCCCCTACTCCAACGCCACCCCGTACCGCTACGTGCGCCTCAACCGCGCCCTCGCGGGCCTCTACCTCATCGACGCCGTCGAGACGACCGGCCCCCTGTGCGGTGATGGCCGCGTGAGCACCGGCGAGTCATGTGACGACGGCAACCGCACGGCGAACGACGGCTGTAGCACCATCTGCCAGGTGGAGCCCGGCTACACCTGCCAGGGCACCCCCAGCGTCTGCACCGACGTCAACGAGTGCACCAACGGCACCGCGCAGTGCTCCGTCAACGCCACCTGCACCAACACGCCCGGCAGCTACACCTGCACGTGCAAGGCGGGCTACTCCGGCAACGGCCGCACCTGCAACGACATCAACGAGTGCACCAACGGCACCTCGCAGTGCTCCACCAACGCCACCTGCACCAACACGCCCGGCAGCTACACCTGCGCGTGCAAGGCGGGCTACTCCGGCAACGGCCGCACCTGCTACGACATCAACGAGTGCACCAACGGCACCGCCCAGTGCTCCGTCAACGCCACCTGCTCCAACACCCAGGGCAGCTACAGATGCTCCTGCAAGGCGGGCTACTCCGGCGACGGCCGCACCTGCAACGACGTCAACGAGTGCACCAACGGCACCTCGCAGTGCTCCGTCAACGCCACCTGCTCCAACACCCAGGGCAGCTACACCTGCGCGTGCAAGACGGGCTACTCCGGCGACGGCCGCACCTGCAACGACGTCAACGAGTGCACCAACGGCACCTCGCAGTGCTCCGTCAACGCCACCTGCTCCAACACCCAGGGCAGCTACAACTGCACCTGCAAGGCGGGCTACTCCGGCAACGGCCGCACCTGCAACGACATCAACGAGTGCACCGCGGGCACGCACACGTGCACCCCCGGGCAGCGGTGCGTGAACCAGCCGGGCGGCTTCGACTGCATCCCGGGCAGCTGCCCGCCGCCGCAGGTGAAGTGCGGCGCGGCGTGCGTGAACGCCAACACCGACCCCGCGAACTGCGGCTGCTGCGGCAACACGTGCGGCGCGGGGAAGACGTGCACCAACGGCGTCTGCGGGGCCCGCGCGCCCCTGGGCGCCCCCCTGGGTGTCACCGCGAGCTGGGAGCGGGAGCAGGACCAGGACCTCATCGTCCGCACGCCCAACGGCGAGCTGCTCGCGTACGGGCCCGCCAAGGCGGGCGCGCTGGCCCCGTCCGGCCCGGAGGGCACGCCTCCGAGCGGCACCTACTTCATCTGCCTGAAGAGCACGAGCTTCGAGGCGTCGCCCACCGACGACACGCCCGTGCCCTACTCGCTCACGGTGAAGCGCCAGGGCCAGGCGGACCACGTGCTGCGCGGCGTGTTCCTGGGCGCCGACGCGGACTCGCTGTGCGGCGCGGACCACCCGGCCCTCATCGAGGCCATCATCTACCCCTGAGGTGAACTCCGGACGGCCCCGTCAGCCGACATGACGGGGCCTCGCGGGCGCCCGGTGGCTCAGCGCCGCCGGGCCTCGCGGAACACCTCGGTGAGGCGCAGCATCTCCGCCTCCACCGCCGGAGTGGTGGCCTCTCCGAGCCGCGGCGTGGTGACGACGAAGAGGCCCTTGCCGCCGTCCACCCACTCCACCCGCTCCGGCGGCAGGCGCGCGAGCACCGCGCGGTCGAACTGCTCCACGTGCCCCTTGCCCAGGAAGCTCGCCCAGAAGACGCCCGCGAACATGGGCCGCAGCGTCACCGCGGAGTCGTACTCGCCGGTCTCCAGTGCCTCGTAGCGCGCCAGGGGATGGATGGCGGCGAACTCCGTGGTGTCGGGCGAGTGGGCCGCGTGGAAGGCGGCGAGCAGGAGCGCGGAGCCCGCCTCGTCCTCGTACGCCGCGCCGTCGAATTGGAAGACGAAGGTGTTGAGCCCCGCCACCCGCCCCTCGTCGGCGACGAAGCGGGAGATGCCCACCGTGAGCGTCCACGGCGAGGGCGTGCTCCCCCAGGCCTTGAGGAACGGGTGCTTCTCCTTCTTGGGAATCTCCGCCATCACCCGCGCGCCCACGCCGGGCCCCTGGAGCTTCACCGTGCGGCGCGTGGCGTCCTCGTCCCAGCCGCACACCCCCTCCACCGTCCCCACCAGCCCCGCCTGGGCGAGCGCGTCGATGAAGGCCGCCGGCGCGCGCCGGTCATTCCAGTCATGGTGCTGCGAGCTGGCGGTCCACTTCACCTCGGCCATGGCGTGTCCTCGCTAGAGCTTCGTCAGCACGTTGGGCTGCTTCACATACCAGACGGTGATGCCGCGCGCCTTGAGCGCCGAGTTCAGCTTCGCGGCGTCCTCCGTGGGGAACAGGTAGTTGAGTGACTTCACCTCGGCCCCCGTGCTGTTGCCCTTCGTGCCGAGGAAGGACAGGTAGTCATCCACCTGGCCGGGCGGCACCTTGTCGGTGAGCTGGTGCTTCACCTCCCACAGCTCGCCCTTGTCCGCGAAGAAGCGGTCCGCGGTGCGGCGCTTGCCTCCGGGGACGGTGAAGGTCTCCCGCGTGAAGGCCTTGCCGGCGAACTCCTGCAGGTGGGTGCGCGCGAAGGCCTCGAACATGGGGCCCTTGAGGGCGGCGCCCTGGCGCGGGTCCGCCTTCACCACCGCCTCCACGATTTTGTTGAACGCGCCGATGTCCCCACCCGTCTTCGACGGCACCACCAGCGTGAGGTAGCGGGTGAACGTCTGGTACGCCGACTTCGGGTTGAGCTTGTCCGCGTCGGTCATGAAGTCGGCCAGCTTCGCCAGGTCCAGGTCCGTCAGGTCCGCCTTGCGGATGAGCTCCATCAGGGCCGGGTACTCGTCGAGGTACTGCTTGATCTTCCCGATGTTCAAATCCTTGGGCAGCGCGACGAGCACGCTCTCCGGCGTGGTGAGCTTCTTCGCGCCGGTGGCGCCCTTGGCGGCCAGCTCCGCCAGGTACTTCTGGATGGCGCCCAGGTCCACCTTGCACGGCGAGGCGCAGCCCAGCACGCGCGCCTTGGCCACGTCGCTCAGCTCGCTGAAGCGCTCGATGGCCCATTGGGGCAGCCGCTTGAGCCGCTCGAGCGCCTCGGCGGAGAGGTTCTGCAGGATGTGGCCGGGCACCTTGAGCACCCGCACGGCCCAGTCGCGCGCCGTGGTGAGCGCCTTCATGCCCTTGCGCAGGGACTCGGCCTCCTTGAGCCCCTTGGCGGCCTCCGCGGCCTTCTCCAGGAACTTCGCCGCGCGCGGCATCTTGGCGAGGAACTGGGCGAACTTGCCCGCCTTGCCCGCGCCCTTGAGCGCCGTGAGCGCGCCGCCGCTGAAGAACAGCATCACGATCTCCGCCAGCGCGTAGCCGGTGATCCAGCCCCGGAAGTGCCAGCGCTTGAGGATGCTCGGGTCGTTCCACTTCTTGTCCAGCGCGTCGAGCCCCGCGGACACCAGCTGCTTGAAGTCGAGCTTGGACAAGTCGCTGAAGAAGCCCCGGATGTCGGAGAGCAGGTTGCCCGTCACCAGGCTCCACACCAGCTTGCCCGCGAGCTTCGCCAGGTCCACCAGGCCCACCAGCGTGTCCCAGAGCGACTCGAGCACGCCGTGCAGCAGCCCCGCCACGAAGGCGATGGAGCCGGCCAGGAACTCCCCGATGGCGGTGATGACGTTCTTGACCTTCTGATAGGCCTCGTAGGTGATGGAGCCCGAGGAGACCTGGCCCTTGAGCGCCTTGGCGAACTCCACGCCCGGAATCCAGATCTGCGAGCCCGCGTGCGTCTGCGTGGTGTCCCAGTCTCCCTCCGGGTCCGGCTTGAAGATGCCCTTGCGGCCGCGCTCCGCGTTGACGAACACCAGCACGTTGACGAAGAAGCGCTCGTCCTGGCCCCACTTCGTCGCGTCGGACTTGTAGAAGCGTTTGACGATGTCGAGCGCCGTCTCTCCGGAGGCGATGCGGTACAGCTTCGCCTCCGGGTCGGGCATGTCCACGGTGACGTGGGACTTGGCCACGTAGCCGAAGCGGCCATCCACCAGCATCACGAAGTACCAGCCGCCGGACTGCTCGCGGCTGACGAACATGCGCGTGTTCTGCGGGAGCCGCTCCAGCGGGGCCGAGCCGGTGTCGGGCGAGGCGCGCAGGTTGACGCCCTCCTCGGCGGCGACGAGCCCATTCTTGTTGATGGGGGTGCCCGACTGGGTCGGCGGCACGTCCGACGTCGTCGTGAGGGGCGGCGGCGTGGGCGGCGCCGGAGGTGAGGGCACCGTGTACTTGGACGCGGGGGCCGGGGAGAAGTCCCGGGCCACGCCCAGGCGGTGGCGTCCGGGCTCGTGCGTCGCGCCGTCCGCCATCACCGCGTCCGCCATGGACTCGGCCTCGCGCTCGGAGGCATCCCCCGGCGAGGTCACCGACAGCCCGCCCGTGGCGAAGCGGGCCAGCCGGGCCCCTGAGGTGGCGCGGCCTCCGGTCTGCTGCAGCACGTGCGTCAGCTCATGCGCGAGCAGCCGACGGCCCGCGTGGGTGGACGGTGAGTACGCCCCCTCCTGGAAGGCGATGTCGCTGCCCACCGTGTACGCGCGAGCCTGGAGCGCGCGCGCCGAGTCCGCCGCCCTCGCGTCCGTGTGGATGCGCACGCCGCCCAGGTCATGGCCGAAGCGCGGCTCGAAGAAGGCACGCGCGGAGGACTCCAGGGGCTGACCCGAGCCCAGGCCTCGGGCGACGTGCGCGGACACATGCTCGGAAGGCCCCACGCCCGGGACGCCGGACTGTGCGGCCCGGGCCACCTCCTCCTTCTTCTTCTCGCAGGATGAGCACCCGCAGGCGCCCCCCGCGCACGCGACGCGCTGCACGCTGGGGGTGAGCGGGAGCCGGCTGAAGTCGAACCGGACGCCCGGCGCGACGACTCCGGGCTCACCCACGGCGCGCGCCGCGACGGCCTGCGTCGCAACCGACGCGAGCGGACGCGACGCGGGGGCGGAGCCCCGTGTCTCGGATGAATGACTCGCATGAACCCGAGCCGCACTGCGTCGCATGGCTCCCCCCTGGTCTGGAGACGGGAGTGTACGCGAGGACGCGTCACAGCGACGAGGGAGACAGCGGGCTACATTTGAACCTGCGCGTCGCGTCGGCGCGGGACGTCAAGAATGGCCTCGGCGTCTACATTCACCCACGGTGCGTATTTCTTTGAACGCACGTGCGGGTTCATGGTCGGCTCGCGCGCGCAAACCTCATCCAAGGAGTGGTTGACCATGAAGCGCATCCTGACGTTCGTGCTCGCCGTCTTCGTCCTGGGCTGCTCGGGGTCCGAATCGCCGGAGCTGGAGGAGCTGGGCCAGCAGTCGAGCGAGCTGGCCGCGGGCTACGTCACCGCGTCGCCCTCCACCGTGCGCATCAACCTGGACCGGACGAACACCGGCACGACGAACGTCTGCTGGAGCACGACGGGCGTCTCCACGGCGGAGGTGTGGCTGAGCCTGAACGGCCAGTCCGAGGTGCTCTTCACCCGGGCCCCGAGCGGCTGTGCCGACGCGACCTGGATCACCGCGGGCAATGTCTTCGAGTTCCGGCTCTACGCCGAGATGACGCACACCACGCTGCTGGGCTTCGCCACCGTCGTCGGCGAGGGCTACCGCGGCGGTACCCAGCCCCCCGGGTGTCCTTCGAGCTGCATCCCGAACTACCACTGCTGCGTGGGCGAGCGGTTCTGCAAGCCCAATACCCAAGCGTGTAATTGAGGGAGGCCGCGTCGCACGCGGCAATCCCAGTCAGCCCGGGTTCAGGGCCCCCGGCGGCGCGGCAGCCACACCTTGAAGCAGGTGCCGCGCTCGTTGGAGGACACCTCGATGCTGCCTCCATGTCCCAGCACGATTTGTCGGGAGATGTAGAGCCCCAGGCCGATGCTGCCCTGGCCGGAGCGCGCCTCCGGCCCGCGGCGATAGGGCTCGAACAGCGTGGGCAGCAGCGCGGGCGCGATGGGGTTGCCCACGTTGTGGACCTCCAGGAGCACGCCGTCCCCGGCCTCGCGCAGGTGGACGCGGACGCACGAGTCCGGCGCGCTGTGCTGGAGCGCGTTGCCCACCAGGTTGGAGACCACCTGGGCCAGCCGGTCCGCGTCCGCCTCCAGCGTCCCATTCCCCCGCAGGTCCACCTGGATGTCGCGCCGCGGGTGCGCGAGCAGCACCTCGTCCACCACCTTGCGCGCCAGCACATGCAGGTCCATGGCGCACGGCCGGATGGGGATGCGCTCCCCCGCGCGCGCCTGGGTGAAGTCCAGCAGGTCCCGAATCAAGCGCGAGGCCCGCTGCGTCGCCTCCATGATGCGCTCCAACCCTTTCACGCCCCCTTCCGGCAGGGTGCCCTTGCGCAACAACGACGTCGCCGTCAACTGGATGGCATGCAAGGGGTTGCGCAGGTCATGGCTGACGATGGCCACCACGTCCTCGCGCACGCGCACGGCGTCACGGGCCTCGCGGTACAGCCGCGCGTTCTCGATGGCCACCGCCGCGCGGTCCGCCACGCCCCGGGCCAGCTCCACCAGCGCCTCCATCTCCAGCGAGTCATGTCGCCGCGTCCACACCAGGTGGATGAGCCCCAGCGCGCGCCCGCGTGACACCACGGGCACGAGCGCCGCGGAGCGCGTCCCCAGCGCCTCCAGCACCGCCCGATGCGCCGCGTCGTTGGACACCTTGTCGAGCGCCGCGGAGGTCACCTCCGGCACGACGATGGGCTGCGCCAACGCCAGCGCTCGTGCCAGCGGACTGTCCCCCTCCGCCCGTGGCGCGAACGCCAGGAGCTGGCGGATGAGGTCCCGCCGCTCGGGCGCCCTCGCCGCCGCCTCCTGTCGGACGAGCCGGCCGCTCGCCTCCAGCAGGTCCACCACGCAGTAGTCGGAGATGTGCTCCACGACCAGGCCCGCGAAGGCGCCCAGCGTGGTCTCCAGGTCCAATGAGCCCGCGAGCACCCGCCCCGCCTCCAACAGGAAGTCCCTGGCCGTCTCGCTCTGCTTCTTCGCGGTGATGTCGCGCGCCACGTTGGCGAACCCGCGCAGCCGCCCCGCCTCGTCGCGCACGGCGGCGATGTCCAGGTCCGCCCAGAAGCACGTGCCGTCGCGCCGCTTGCGTCGTAGCTCGCCTCGGAAGTGACCGCCGTCCGCCACTTCGCGCAGCAGTCGATGGGGCTCGCCCCGGGCCACCTGCTCCTCGGGCGCGAAGAGCGCGTAGTGCCGCCCGAGCACCTCCTGCTCCTTCCACCCGGTGAGCCGCTCGGCGCCCGCGTTCCAGCTCACCACGCGGCCCTCCGGGTCCAGCAGGAGGATGGCGTAGTCCTCCACCGCGTCCATCAACAGGCGGAAGCGCTCCTCGCTCTCGCGCAGCGCCTCGTGGGTGCGGCGCGAGTCGGTGATGTCCGTGGAGATGCCGCAGATGATGGGCCCCTGCTCGCCCACGGTGGGCAGCGGGAACTTCACGGCGAACCAGGTGCGTACGCCCTGGATGCCGGGGATGTGCTCATCCGCCGTCAAGGGCCGCAGCGTCCGTCGCACGCGGTCGTCGTGCTCCCGGTTGCGCTGGGCCACGGCGGCGGGGAACAGGTCGAAGTCCGTCCTGCCGAGCACGCTCGAGCGCGACCTCCCCAGCGCCTCCTCGAAGCTCCGGTTGACCAGCACGAAGCGGCCTTGCGCGTCCTTGGCGAAGATGACGGGTGGCGCATGGTCGATGATGGCCTGCAGCCACGCCTCGCTCCCGGAGGCCTCCTGGCTCGACGACAGGCGCCCCACCGCGTCCGTGCTCGCCTCGGAGAAGACCGCGGCCAGGATGCGCAGCTGCCGCGACGTGGCCGTCACGCCCGCCTCCTCCATCAGCTCGAGCAGGCAGTCGTGGAGCAGGCCGTACTCCTGGACCAGCATGCAGGCTTCCAGGCCCGGGCGGGCATGCCAGCGCTCCGCCTGTCCGACGCGCAGGTCCCGGAGCACCTCGGCCGAGGGAGGAAGGGCGTCGTCCCGAAGCGCCCGGGCGAGCGCCTCCAGGAGCACGGGCAGCGTCTCGACCAGCCCGCTGCAGGCAAGCCCTGACTGCTCCAGCCGGAGCCCATGACGCGTCCGAAGGACGGGCTCCCACCGAGCCAGCAGGCCTCCCAGCGAGGGGGAGACCTCCTCCTCGAGCACCAAGGCGAGACTCCTTTCCGACCAGCGGACGCGGACGTCATCACGCGCGAGGTTCTCGCGAGCGCCCCGTCATCCCAATCCCCACGTCGCGTCTGCCTCCCGGATTGACGGTGGGGCTCGTCACGAGCTCGCGCATGGGCGGAGAGGTACTCCTCCCGGGTCGGGTCGACTGGCCGGTCCCACTCCCGGCTCCGGAAGCCCAGCCCTTCACGGGAAGAGGTGCCAGGAGAGAGGCGCCTCGTTAAGAAGGCCGCCATGACGCCACTCGCCGACCTCTTCCCGACCGAAGCGCAGCTCCCCTCCAGTGTGCGGCTCCCGGCCTATCTCGAGCAGCGGGAGTACCTGGTGGGTGGCGAGCTCAAGCTGTGGGAGGGTGACCTCAGCCCGGTGCGAAGCCCCGTCTTCCTCCGCACGCCCGAGGGGCTCCAGCAGCGCGTGCTCGGGGCCACGCCGCAGCTCACCTCGCGGGAGTCGCTCGCGGCGCTCGCCGCGGCAGTGAAGGCGTACGACTCGGGCCGGGGCGTCTGGCCGACGATGAAGGTGGCGGAGCGAATCGAGGCGGTGGAGCGCTTCCTCGGGGCCATGCGCGCCCAGCGAGCCACGGTGGTCAACCTGTTGATGTGGGAGATTGGCAAGACGCAGCCGGACTCCGAGAAGGAGTTCGACCGCACCGTCGACCTCATCGTGGAGACGGTGCGCGCGCTGAAGGAGCTGGACCGCACCTCGTCCCGCTTCGTGCAGGACCAGGGCATCATGGCGCAGATTCGCCGGGCCCCCATGGGGGTGGCGCTGTGCATGGGGCCGTACAACTACCCGCTCAACGAGACGTTCAGCACGCTGTTCCCCGCGCTGCTGATGGGCAACACGGTGGTCTTCAAGCCGGCGAAGTTCGGCGTGCTGCTCATCCGGCCGCTGCTGGAGGCCTTCCGCGACTGCTTCCCGCCGGGGGTCATCAACATCATCTACGGCAAGGGCCGCGAGACGGTGGGCGCGCTGATGGAGAGCGGGCAGGTGGACCTGTTCGCCTTCATCGGCACCAACCGGGGTGCCAGCGAGCTGAAGCGGATGCACCCCCGGCCGCACCGGCTCAAGTCGGTGCTCGGACTGGACGCGAAGAACCCGGCCATCATCCTGGAGGACGCGGACCTGGAGAACGCGGTGAAGGAGTGCATCACCGGCGCGCTCTCCTTCAACGGCCAGCGCTGCACGGCGCTCAAGCTGCTCGTGGTGCACCGGAGCATCGCGGACGTGTTCCTGAAGAAGCTCACCGCCGCGGTGGACGCGCTCAAGCCCGGCATGCCGTGGGAGCCGGGTGTGGCGATCACCCCCCTGCCGGAGCCCGGCAAGGCGGACTACCTGAAGGGCCTGGTGGATGACGCCGTGTCCAAGGGCGCGCGGGTGGTGAACGCCACCGGAGGCCAGTCGTCGCACTCGTTCTTCGCGCCCGCGGTGGTGTACCCGGTGACGCGGGACATGCGGCTGTCGAGCGAGGAGCAGTTCGGACCGGTGGTGCCGGTGATGGTGTTCGACCGGGACGAGGAGGTCATCCAGCTGGTGGTGGAGTCCCAGTTCGGCCAGCAGCTCAGCCTGTTCGGCCAGGATTCGGCGCGCATCGGCCGGTTCATCGACGCGTTCTCCAATCAGGTGGGCCGCATCAATCTCAACTGCCAGTGCCAGCGTGGGCCGGACACCTTCCCCTTCAACGGGCGCAAGGACTCCGCCGAGGGCACGCTGTCCGTCGCGGACGCGCTGCGCGTGTTCTCCATCCGCACGCTCGTCGCCACGAAGACGACGCCGGCCAACACCCACCTGGTGCAATCCATCCTCACCCGGCGGGAGTCGGACTTCCTGACGACGGACTTCCTGTTCTGACCCTGGGGTTTCCCCTGGGTCTGGTTGAACTCGTTGCCCACCCGCTTGCGTCACCGCTCGACGCAAGCGCGTCTCGAAGCAACGCCCGAGGCCCAGGGGATGTGGAGGAGTCCACCTCTTCCGGGAGGTTGGAACCCCTCCCCACCCCGGGCCTCCCCCTTGCAATAGCCTCACGCGCCTTCGTCTCCTCACACCCCGAGGTGATTCATGCGCGTCGTGTCTGCCTTCGCTGGGAAGCTGCTGGTGGGCGGTGTGCTGGCCTGCGCGGCCATCATCGCCTGTGCGACCTCCTCCCCCAATCCGGGCCCCATCGGGTCCACGGACGCCCCGCCGCTGCCCCAGGCCTGCAACCCGGACCCCACCTGTCCCGGCTCGACGTGCGCCACGGCCATCAACCCCGCGCTCGCCGTCGTCCCCGCCAACGCGTGTCCCCGCTTCGGTGAGTTCCAATCCGACGTGGATGTGTATTCGTGGAACACGTTCATCGCGCTCAACTGGCCCGCGAATCCCTCGTCATGCACGGCCAATACCCAGACCAGCATCCTCAGCGGACAGGGGCCCACCGTCTGGGAGACCTACCCGGATGACCTGGACATGTTCGTGCCGCCCGGGAGCAAGCCCGGCGCGTGGTGCAGCTTCAATACGCCTGCGGCCTTCGAGACGAAGCTGCGCCAGCGCACGAAGCTGCTGGAGCCCGGTCGCCTCCAGGCGCTGAACACCGGAGTGCACAAGCTGCTGCTCAGCACCTCCAAGGCCTCGGCCGCCATCGGAGAGAAGCTCCCGGACATCGAGCAGGCCGTCGGTGGCCCGCTGACGGACCAGAACGGCCGCTTCGTGCGCTACGAGAAGCGCCTCAACCAGGACGAGTACAACTACCTCATCACCAACAACCTCTGGAACGCCGCGGGGCAAAAGGGCGTCACCATCTCCTTCCCCACCGGCGCCAACCAGAACCCGGGCCCGTGCAACGGCAAGCCGTGCGGCCCGGTGGGCGCCATGGAGGTGAAGGCGTCGTGGAAGGTGCTCTCCCCGCAGGAGATTTCCGGCAAGCGCTTCTTCATGCGCCAGGCGTGGGTCTTCAACGATGACGCCGGAGACCCGAGCCCCGGCGCCAACCCCGTCACCGTGGGCCTGGTCGGCCTGCACATCATCCACAAGACGGACACGCAGCAGACCTGGTTCTGGTCCACCTTCGAGCACGTGGACAACACCACGTCCTCGTTCTTCAACCCGCACTGCACGGGGAACTGCACGCCCAATACGCAGACGGCGAAGGCGCCCTACACGGAGCTCGCGCCCGACGGCGGGCCGCTCAACGCCCCCGTGCAGGTGACGCGCACCACGCCCATCCAGGCCGACGCGGGCCTCAACGCGTACTACCGCGCGCTGCTCAAGGGCTCCGTCTGGGAGAACTACCAGCTCATCAGCACCCAGTGGGCCACCGGAGGCGCGCCGCAGGGCACGCCGCCCGTGCTCGCCAACACCACGATGGAGACCTACATCCAATCCACCGCGAGCTGCCTGGGCTGCCACGGCCAGGCCCCCAAGGCCAGCGGTGACGGCTCCGCGGACTTCAGCTTCCTGTTGATGGAGGCGCAGTAGTCATCCCACCAGGACCTGGCCAGGCCACGGGGCCGCGCGCGGAAGAGGCGATGCACCACTGCGCGGCCCAGTACGTCAGCATGATGACGTAACTGCCCCCGTTCACCGGCGTCACGAAGAGCTTCACCGCGAGCACTCCGTCGCTGAGGGCGAACAGCAGCGCCCCCGCGAACGCGAACCCCTGCTCCCGTCGTGTCAGTCCAGACGCGCCCAGCAGCGCCGCCGCGCGCCAGGTCATCGTGCAGATGACCACGACATACGCCGTCACCGGCACGGCCATGGCGCCCAGGTGAGGCCCCAGCACGACGCCCGCTCCCACCGCCAACACCAGGAACGGCAGCGCCCTCCCCCACCGGAGCTCGCGCGTCGCACAGAGGTACGCGGCCGTGTAGCTCACATGGGCCAGCAGGAACGCCCCCAGCCCCGGGAGGAACAGCGCCTTGCTCGCGTCCAGCAGCACGTCACCCAGCAGCGACAGCCCCAGCCCCGCGAAAATCAGTCGCGCATAGCGCTCCCGGGGCGGCCACAGCCACAACAGCAGGCAGAGCATCGGCAGCGACTTGGTCACCAGGCGGGCCTCGACCGGGCCCGTGTCCAGGCACAGGAGGAACCCCACCGCGCCCAGGACACCGACTCCCGCGAGAATCCTCGTCCCCACCGTCGAAGCACCACGCATGCGGCCACCTTACCCCGGCGGCCCGCATGAACCCGACCTCAATCCGTGGCGGGCGGAGCCAGTCGCTGCTCCATCCGGTACCACCGGTACCCGTACCCCTCCAGCGTCACGCGGTGGCGCCCCGTCTTGCCCGGCGAGGAGTGGTCCTCCGACAGCAGGTGGACCAGCCGCGCCGGAGGCCCTCCCGGGGAGAAGCCCACCTCGCAGGCCTTGCCGGACAGGTTGTGCAGCGTCACCAGCGTCTCGCCCTTCCAGTCGTACCGCAGCGCGAGCACGTTCTTGTTCCTCACGCTCAACAACCGCCACGCGCCCCACCCCAGCTCCGGACACTCCTTGCGCATGCGCACCATGCGCTCCATCCAGTTGAGCAGCGAGCCCGGGTCCCTGCGCTGGTGCTCGACGTTCACCTGCCGGTAGCCATGCGGCGCCCGCTCCACCACGGGACGGAAGGGCTCCTCGGCGCGGGTGAAGCCACCGTGCGGCTCGTCAGCCCATTGCATGGGCGTGCGCACGCTCTGGCGCTCGTGCAAGGACAGGTCCTCGCCCATGCCCAGCTCGTCGCCGTACCAGAGCACCGGCGTCCCCGGCAGCGACAACATCAGGCTGAACGACACATCCAGCCGCCGCCGGTCCCCCGCCAGCATGGGCGCCAGCCGCCGCCGCAGGCCGCGCTCGTACAACTGCATCCTCGGCTCCGGGCCCAGCTCCGCGAAGACGCGCTTGCGAGCCTTCGCGGGCAGCCGCCCCAGGTCCAGCTCGTCATGGTTGCGCAGGAAGTTCGCCCACTGCGCCAGGTGCGGCAGCCTGGGCGCCGAGCGCAAGGACTCCACGAGCGGCGTCGCGTCCTCCGTCACCAGCGAGAGGAAGTAGCTCTGGTTCGCGGAGAAGTTGAAGACCATCTGCATCCGGTCCCCGTCCTTGCCGAAGAAGTTCATCACCTCGTCCATGGTGACGTTGGCCTCGGCCAGGAGGATGGCGTCGCCGCTCCTCCAGGAGAGGAACTCGCGCATCCGGTCCAACAGCTCGTACGGGTCCTCGATGCCGTGGTTGCGCATGCCCTTGAGCTCCACCAGGAAGGGCACCGCGTCCACCCGGAAGCCGGACACGCCCAGTTGCAGCCAGTATCCCATCACCTTGAGCAGCTCCTCGCGCACCGCGGGGTGGGCGATGTTCAGCTCGGGCTGGAAGGGGAAGAAGCGGTGGAAGTACCAGCGCTTCACGCCGGGCGCGTACGTCCACGTGGTGTGCTGCGAGCCCGGGAACACCATGCCCTTGTGCGCGTCCTTCGGCTTCTTGTCGGACCACACGTAGAAGTCGTGGAAGCGGCTGTTCCGGTCCTTGCTCGCGGCCTGGAACCAGGGGTGCTTGTCGCTCGTGTGGTTGAGGACCAGGTCGATGATGACGCGCAGGCCGCGCTGCTTGGCCTGGTGGGTGAACTCCACGAAGTCCCCCAGGCTCCCCAGCCGCGGGTCCACGCCGTAGTGGTCCGTGATGTCATACCCGTTGTCGCGGTTGGGCGAGGGGTGGAAGGGCGTCAACCACAGGCACGTCACGCCCAGGCCCGCCAGGTAGTCGAGCCGGCGTTGGAGCCCGCCGAAGTCGCCCACGCCATCGCCGTTGCCGTCCATGAACGTCTCGACGTCCAGGCAGTAGATGACCGCGTTCTTGTACCAGAGGTCCTGAATCATCTGTCTCCCCTGAGGCGAAGGTGGAGATGCTGGACGAAGGGCGCACCGGGGGGCGCGTCATGCGTGCGACAGCGCACAGTCATGGACACGAGGGGCTCGCGACGGCGCGCGGGCGGCACCAACGTGCGCGCGCATGCTCACGCTCGGTTACCACGCCTCCCATGAGCAGTTTCCTCCCAGTGAGTTGTTGCGCCTGGTGCGCCGGGCCGACGCCGCGGGCTTCACGGCCGCGCTCAACTCGGACCACTTCCACCCCTGGAGCGACGCGCAGGGACACAGCGGCTTCTCGTGGAGCTGGATGGGCGCGGCGCTCGCCACCACGCGGCTGTCCAGCCTGGGCGTGGTGAACGCTCCCGGACAGCGTTATCACCCGGCCCTCATCGCGCAAGCCCTGGGCACGCTCGCGGAGATGTTCCCGGGCCGCGCCTGGGCCGCCCTGGGCAGCGGGCAGTTCGTCAACGAGGGCATCACCGGGGAGCCCTGGCCCCCGAAGGACCTGCGCAACGCGCGCCTGCGCGAGTGCGTGGACATCATGCGCGCGCTCTTCCGCGGCGAGACGGTGACGCACCGGGGCCTCGTCCGGGTGGAGGAGGCGAAGCTCTACTCGAGGCCCCAGCAGGCGCCCCTGCTGGTGGGCGCGGCGATAACGCCAAAGACCGCCGAGTGGGTGGGCAGCTGGGCGGACGCGCTCATCACCGTGAGCAAGCCTCCGGACGAGCTGCGGAAGATGGTGGAGGCCTTCCACCGGGGTGGCGGCGAGGGCAAGCCGATGTTCCTCAAGGTGCAGCTCTCCTGGGCCCAGGACGAGCAGGCCGCGCTCCAGGACGCGATGGAGCAGTGGGCCACGAACATCTTCGCCAGCTCCGTGCTCACGGACCTGCGCTCGCCCGCGCAGTTCCAGGAGCTGGCGCGCACCGTCCAGCCGAAGGATTTGGAGGGACACGTGCGGGTCTCCTCCAGCCTCCAGCGCCACGTCGACTGGCTCGCCGAGGACGTGAAGCTCGGCTTCAGCCACCTGTACCTGCACAACGTCAACCGCGGGCAGGAGCGCTTCATCGACGCGTTCGCGGAGCACGTGCTCCCGGCCCTGCGCACGGCGCGCTGAAGCCAGGGCCCAGGCGCGGGGATGACAGCCGTGTCATCCCCGCCACGGCGCGAGGCGGAGGTTCACGACAGGCCTGTCAGCCGCCCTCGGAATTCGGGGCCGCTCACGCGGGACGCGGACTCACCAGCGCAGCCGCCAGCCGAGGCCCAGGCTGAAGTAGTCCGCCTCCCTATCGGTCTCGTAGGTGTAGTTGTGGAGGTTCTTGTGGAGCCGGCCCTCCAGGGTGAGCGGCAGCCACGGCTTGGGACGGAACTCCAGCTCCGCGCCCACCGAGTAGCCCAGGTTGCTGACGGTGCCCTTGTTCCAGCCCGCGCCGAAGAGCACCGCGGGCTGGATGCCGCCCAGGTCCACCCCCAGCCGTGCCACGCCTCCGAGCTGGAGGAGCGCCCGGTTCTGCTGGTCGTAGTGGTGCTGCGAGCCATCGAAGGTGACGTCCATCCGGGAGCCCGCGCCCGCGTACACGGCGAGCTCCGGGCCGATGGAGAAGAAGCGCCCCAGGTGCTTGAGCAGATGCAGCCGGACGCCGGGCCCGCCATGCGTCTCCCCTTCCAGGTCCTTGCCCTGGGCGTACCCCACGCCCACGCCCAGCTCCGCCCCCGTGAGCCGGGCCTCGTCCTGTGCCCAGGCGCCCGTCGACAGCAACAACGCTCCCGCGACCACTGCCTTCATATCCAAGCCTTCCGCGTGTCCCGGCCCCCGACGACTGTCAGGTCTTCAAGATCCGGGCCCACGTCAGTCGGACTTGGGCGTTCCCTGCGCGCCGCGCGGCTCCGGGCCGTCGCGACGGGGCATCGGATGCGTCCCCGCGTGTGCGGGCGCGCCATGCGTGCCCGCCTTGTCCGAAGCCATCGCGGGCGCGCTCCCCCGTCGTCGGCGACGCCGCCGCTTCGACGCGGAACCTTGGGGCGCGCCGCCCAGCTCGCGCAGCACCAGGGCCCGCGTCCCGCCCTCCAGGCGCAGCTCGCGCGTCAACGCCTGCACCTCGGGGGCACCGCGAGGATGGCGCAGCGCCTCGCCCAGACGCTCGACCAGGTCGATTCGCAGCGCCACCGGCCCCAGCAGCTCGTAGCCGAAGGCTCGCGCCTCACGCACATTCCATCCGGCCGCGTCGAGCACGGGCTCACGGGGCACACCGCGCGGCGAGGGCTTCTGGAGGAACAGCGCCGTCAGCATGCACCTGCGCTCCAGCGCCTGCGGAGCGAGCGCCCCGGCCACGTAGACGAAGCGGCGGCCCTCGCGCACGCCCACGGCCTTGAGCCGCTCGCGTGACTCCTCGTCCAGCAGCGCCCACTGCTCGCGCGCCTCGCCCACCGTAATCAGTCCCATCCCCTCGGCCAGCCGATACGCCAGCCCCCGCGTCGGCGGCGTGCGGCCCGCGCCCGTGAGCGACTCGGCCGGGAAACCGCCCATCGCCTCGGTGACCAGGTCCCTGGCCAGCGCATGGAGCCGCCGCTCCAACCGCCGCCTCGCGCCGCCCGTCCACACCTCCGGCTCCGCGAGCGCGACCTGCGGCGAGCGCCGGTCCGTGCCGCGCACCAGCCGCCCCAAAGGCTGGCTCTCGAAGGAGATGTTCCCGAACGCATCCACCTCGAAGACCTCGTGCGTCGCGTCCACCACGCGCTGCACGAACTGCTCCTCGGTCATCAGTCCCTCCGCGGAGCCGCTCTCGCCCAACAGCGCGCCGAGCTTCGCGAACGGATTGTCCGAGCTCGCCGCGGGCGTGGCGGAGGCCCGCACGAAGCGCCGGGCGCTCCTGCGCGCGGCTCGCTGGACGAAGCGCTCCACCAGCCGCTCGTGCAGCGCATCCCCCAGCGCGTCCTCGATGTGCCGCGTGCGCTCCTGCCACTGCTCCGCGTCTCGCAGCCAGCTGGAGCGATGGCTGATGTACGTCCAGATGCGGATGGCGGCCAGCCGATCCATCAGCGTGTGGATGTCCCCGGAGACGTCATCGAGCGGCGACACCTGCTTGGACAACCACGTCGCGTCCAGCACCCCGTCCCCCGCGGTGAGCTGGAGGAAGGTCTCCCGCAGCAGGCTGACGTGCTGGCCGAACAGCCCCTTGCGGAAGTCGGGGATCTGGCAGACCTGCCACAGCAGCTCCACGCCCGCGCGGTCCGTGACGACGTCGCGGACGGCCGGGATGTGCGAGAGGTCCTTCAGCGCATCGAAGTCATCGGCGCGCTCCACCCGGACGAAGGCGTTGTGACGCGGAGCCCGCGACAACGAATCGAGCAGCGCCTCCGGGCTCGCGAAGTCGAGCTCCGCGTTGCGCCAGATGAGGCTGCGCACCGCGGGGAAGCGATGCGTCTCGATGGCGGTGACGACCCGGGGCGGCAGCTCCTCCAGCGTGTTCAGCGTGCCGAACGTCCCGTCATTCAAATGGCGTCCCGCGCGGCCGGCGATCTGCGCCAGCTCGTCCGGGAACAGCTCCCGCTGCTCGGCGCCGTCGAACTTGGAGAGCGAGGCGAAGGCCACGTGGCCCAGGTCCAGGTTCAGCCCCATGCCGATGGCATCGGTGGCCACCAGGTACTGCACCTCCCCGGACTGGTACATCGCCACCTGGGCGTTGCGCGTCCGGGGCGACAGCGCGCCCAGCACCACGGCCACCCCGCCACGCAGCCGGCGCAGCGCCTCGGCCAGCTCATAGACGCGGTCCGCGGAGAACGCGACCACCGCGGAGCGCGGCGGCAGGCTCTTCAACGAGCGCCGGCCCGCGTAGCGGAGCTGCGACAGGCGCGTGGCCCGCTTGAGCGAGACGTGCGGGATGAGCGACTGCACCATCGGCCGCATCGTCTCCGCGCCCAAAAACCACGTCTCCTTGCGGCCTCGCGCGTGGAGCAGCCGGTCCGTGAAGACATGCCCCCGCTCGCGATGCGCGGCGAGCTGGATTTCGTCCACCGCCAGGAAGTCGACGGCGCGATCCAACGGCATCGCCTCCACCGTGCATATCCAGTAGTCGGGGCGCGGCGGCAGGCGCTTCTCCTCGCCCGTCATCAGCGCCACGCGCCCCTCGCCCACCCGGGCGGTCACCCGATCGTACACCTCGCGGGCGAGCAGGCGCAGCGGCAGCCCCATCATGCCCGTGTCGTGCTCGAGCATCCGCTCGATGGCTCGGTGGGTCTTTCCAGTGTTCGTGGGCCCCAGCTCCGCCACGACGACGGACGAACGGCCGGATGCGCTGGAGTTCATTGCGGAGAGTCTAACCTCGGGCCCGGCCTCGCGCCCTGCGACGGCTTTCCAACCCATCCTCGGCTGCCTCCTGGGCTGGGCACGCACGCGCGGACTCGCCGCGTCCTGACCTGGGCACCGTGGAATGGACGACCCCGGCAAAGCCCCCTAGCGTCGCGCCCCATGGCGAACCCCGTCCGAGACACGCTCCTGGGCCAGCTCGACATCGCGTGGGCCCTCACCCGCTACCACCTGGAGGGGCTCACCACGGAGGACTGCCTGAGGCGCCCCGCGTCGGTGGGACTGCATGTGACCCAGGACGCGCAAGGACAGTGGCGCGCGCAGTGGCCCGAGCACGAGGGGTACGATTTGGGTCCCGCGAGTGTGGCCTGGCTGACGTGGCACCTGGGCTTCTGGTGGTCCATGGTGCACAACCACTCGTTCGGCGACGGCACCCTGACGCGGGAGGCCATCGTCTGGCCCGGCTCCGCGGACGCGGCGCGCGCGTGGATTGTCGGCCTGCACGACACGTGGCGCGAGGCCATCACCCGCCTCACCGACGAGGACCTGCAATCGAGCGCGCGCACGCGCTGGCCGCTCACGGGCAAGCCCTTCGGCGACATCGTCGCCTGGGCCAACGTGGAGCTGATGAAGAACGCGGCGGAGCTAGGCTACGCGCGCTTCGTGCTGGCCGTGCCCCCTACTTGAGCGCCGGCGCGTTCGCGTCCCGCCGCAGCACGAAGAAGTACGGCGACGGCATGCCGCGCGCGTCCATGAGGCCCAGGAGCGTGTCCTCGTCGACCCCGCGGAACACGTCGAGCGTGGGCCAGTCGTCGTAGATCATCGTCGCGCTGAGCTGGCCCCGGTACTCCACCTTGCGCAGGCGCGCCTTGAACTTCGCCGTCTCCACGTCGGCGCGGTGCGAGCCCACCGGGCCTCGAATCGTCGGTGACGGCCACTTCCTCGGGTCCACCGGGAACACCGCCGCGCGGTCCTCCGTGTAGAACAGCAGCGGGTGCACGCTCTCGGCGTCGATGAACTGCTTGCCGTACCAGCCCGTGGCGCCCAGCAGTCCGTCCATCGGGTGGCCCGTGCGCAGCTCACTGCCCTTCCACGTGCCCACCAGGGACGCGAGCTCCACCGGAGCCAGGCGGTCGAACAGCGCGAGCGCCTCCGCCAGGCTCAGCGTCCCCGCCTTCACCACCTCGTCGAAGCTCATCGTGCCGCTCCCGTGTGCATGCGCAGCACGGGCTTGATGACCGTGCGCGACTCCATGTCGTGGACCGCGTCGTTGATGGCCTCGAAGGCGTACGAGCGGCTGAGCTTCTCCAGCGGGAAGCTGCCTTGCGCATGCAGCGCCACCAACCGCGGGACGAAGCGCTTCGGGTCGGCGTCGCCCTCGAGCATTCCCACCAGCCGCTTGCCGAACAGCAGCGCCATCATCGGGATGGAGACCTGCGCGTCCGCGCTCGGCAGGCCGAGCAACCCGCACGTCCCCAACGGGCGCGTCACGTCGAACGCCTGTCGCAGCACCTTCGGCGAGCCGACGCACTCCAGCGCGAAGTCCACCCCGCCCCGCGTCTTCTTGAGCACCGTGCGCGTCAGCTCCGGCTCGTCCGCGAGGAAGGTGTCGGTGGCGCCCAGCTCCCGCGCGAGCTCCAGCCGCCGGGCGTCCAGGTCCACCGCGAAGATGCTCGCCGCGCCCGCCACGCGCGCCGCCATCACCGCCGCCAGCCCCACCGCGCCCACGCCGAAGACGGCGAGCCGCTGTCCAGGCTGCAGCCGGAACGACTCCAGCACCGCGCCCGCGCCCGTCTGGAAGCCGCAGCCCAGGGGCGCCAGCAGCTCCAGCGGCGCGTCCTTCGCCACCTTCACCGCGTTGTGCTGGTGCGCCAGGACATGCGTGGCGAAGGA
Organism: Myxococcus fulvus; assembly: GCF_900111765.1. The sequence goes on along the minus strand of NZ_FOIB01000010.1, from coordinate 127,849 downwards.
CGACTGGTGGAAGAAGCCCGAGCGGATGGGCTCGCCGCGCCAGCGCATCGGGTACGTGCCGTCCGGCCGCGCCCCCGAGAAGTTCCCCGCGTAGCCCTGCTCGCAGTACGCGGGCTGTCCGCGCGCGCAGGTGCCGCACGCGCGACAGGAGTAGTAGCTGAGCACCACCGCGTCCCCAGGCTCGAAGCCCGTGACGCCCTCCCCCACCGACTCCACCACCCCCGCGCCCTCGTGGCCCAGCACCGCGGGGAACGCGAAGCGCCCCTGCCCCGCCCGGTAGCTCAAGTCCGTGTGACAGATGCCACTGGCATGCACCCGGACCCGAAGCTCGCCCTGGCGGGGCGCGTCCAGGTCCACCTCCTCCAGGACGAAGGGGGCATTGACTTCCCGCAGCACCGCGGCACGGACAGGAACCGTCATGCCCCGGATTATTGGCAGACCGCCAACAAAATCACCAGGGCGCCACGGCCGGGTCAGAACGCGTCGCCGGGCCCCAGCTTGAGCAGGAACGTGTCGGTGGACTCGGGGAAGAGGTTGCCCGTCCCGAAGTCCTCGAGGTGGGAGAAGTGGCCGAACAGCAGCGTGTCGCCGTTCCCCTCGCCGGAGGGCGCGGCGCTCATCACCTGCTCGGAGAAGAGCGTCGGCGGGCCTCCCGCGCGGAGGAAGAAGCGGTTCCACAGCTCGCGGCCCTCCAGGTTGAAGCGGCGCGCGAAGAGCTGCGGGTTCTGCGCGGGGTCGCTCGCGCCCGTCGAGGGATGCGGATAGTCGCGAGACAGGCCGCTCACCACCACGCGGCCCGCGGGCTCCACCGCGAGGACGACCTTCTCGGAGCGGCCCAGGCTCCTCACCCAGCGCGGCGTGCCCGTGGCCTCCGCCACCAGGAGGAAGGAGCGCGCGTCGCGGAGCGTCTGCGAGCCCCACTGGAGGTTGCCACTCTCCATGACACCGGCCGCCACCAGCGTACCCTTGGCGGTGGCGCCGATGCTCGTCACACGGCCGTTGGCGCTGGGGAAGGCGTTGAACCAGGTCATCTGTCCTTCGGCGGAGAACGTGGCCAGGAACGGTGATTCGACGGCGGCGGTGAAGGTCCCCTTCGCGGTCCGGACGGTGCCGAAGAAGGAGCCTCCCAGGGCCACGCCGCCGTCGGGCAGCGTGGCGAGGCTCACGGCCTCCGCGCGGAAGTTGCCGCACTCGGGCTCGGAGATGCGCTGCCGCCACACGACGGTGCCCGAGGCGCTGATGCGATAGAGCGCGTTCTCCGTGGGCGAGCAGCGCAGCGCCTCCGAGTACGGATGGGAAGCGCGTACGCTCACGTAGGCGCCATCGTCCCGACTGGCCACGAGCGCCATCCCCATCTCGTTGAGCCCCTGCAGTGGCAGCGACCACTCCCCTCGGCCCTCCGGGTTGAACCGGGACAGGGCCAGGCCGCTGAGCGGCGCGCTCGGCGTGTCCATCGACACGACGCCGTGGCGGACATCGGTCATCAGGTACAGCCGGCCCGTGGTCGACACACTCATGGCCAGCGTCCCCGAGACGTCCATGGGGGACTCGGGGTCGGAGGAGCGCAGCGCGAAGGAGCGCGTCCAGAGCAGCCCGCCATGGGGCGTGTAGCGCCGCAGCTCGAAGTGGGACGCTTCGCCCTCGGCGCGCCCGAACGAGCTCGCGGAGCCCTGGATGGAGGCCGTGTAGAGGGAGGACCCATCCTGGGTGGTGCCGACGCTCGCGGCCAGGTCATGGAGGGGCTGGCGCTCATGGTTCAACCAGAGCGTCTGACCGGGTGTGCCGGGCTGCGGCGCGGTGCCACCGTCCTCGGGCGGGACGGAGCCGCCATCTGGCTCGCCAGGAGCACCGCCACCGTCGGGAGTACCACCGCCATCCGGAGTCCCCGCGTCTGGCACACCCGCATCCGGCGTGCCCGCGTCGGGAGGGATTCCCGGAGCCGGCTCGCAGGAGGCGGTGGCCTCACAGGACGGCTCGGGAGGAGGTGGATCATCGCCATCACAGCCGGCCATCCCCAGACACAACACGAGCCATGCGCCCCAGCCACGCCAGTCAGCCACAGTGTCTCCCTCCCGAAACACACCCGGGCGACAGGTTGGGCACGGCGCACAGGGCCGCCAAGACACGAGGCTCCAGCCCGCCTGGCTCCTCTCCATGCGTGCGGCGCGGAGGGCCCATCCGGCTCCGCCAGGACGGAGTCCCCCGTCGCCGCATGCAGGTGGTGCGCACCACGCCCGGGGCCACGCGGCTCAAGCCCCCGAGCCCCTCACATGTCGGGTTGGCGTTCGCGCTGAAACACCGCGCAGGCGAGCGCGACGGTCAACCGCTGGGGCGCGAGTGCTTCCGGATGTGCTCCCACGCCTCGATGATGCGGCGCGTCTCCTCTTGCGCCAGCGCCTGGAGCTTCGGTCCGAGCTGCGCCACCTTGTCGGGGTGGTATTGGGCGACGAGCGCGAGATAGGCGCGCTTCACGTCCGCCAGCGGCGCGCCTCGGACGACGCCCAGCACCTCCCACGGTGACGGAGGTGGAGCCTGGGGCCGCGGCGCGGGCTCCGCCTCTTCCTCCTCCTCGTCGTCAGCGGGGGCCGCGTCCTCCTCCGCCTCGTCGTCAGCGGGGGCCGCGTCCTCCTCCGCCTCGGAGGGCTCCGGTTCGGGCTCCTCGGCCGCGCGCGTGTCGGCCACGGGCTCGGCGCCCTCGCCACAGGTCAAGCACAACAACCGCTCCCCCCCGGCCGCGGTGACGACGACGTCGCAGCACTCGCCGCACACCACGTGCTGACACGGCTCGCAGCGCGCGGCGGACGCGGCTTCATCCAGGCCCACGCCACACCGGGGACACGCGTCGGGGAGCGGGGCCTCCTCGCCGCACCGCACGCAGAACGCCCAGCCCCGGTCCACCTGGACCTCGCAGGCCTCGCACTCCAGCGCCCCGGGATGCTCCCAGTGCTTCTCCTCGCCGCACCACGGACAGAAGGGCATCAGCCACGCGAGCTTCCCCGCGCAGTCCTCCGCGTCACAGTCGAAGTCGAGCCGGTACCCGCGCGCGACGGCCTGGGGCACGTTCTGCTCGTCGAACGACTCCCCGCAGTTCCAGCAGCAGTTGAAGAACCGATGGGACGGCGCGCCACAGGCCTCGCACGCGGGGTTGCCGTGCTCGCTCTTCCAGACCACCTCGTCGCCACAGGTGGGGCAGAAACCCATGCAGGCCTTCACCTCGGCATGGGTACAGGTCTCCCGCGCGGCGCGGCGTGCGCGCTCACGTTGCCCGCGAGGGGCGGCGAAGGAAGGTGTGCGCCCCTCCTCCACCAGCGCCTCCCACAGGCACGAGCGGCACACCCGTCCCTTCACCTTCCTGGGCCCCGCCTCGGAGGCGCCCGCGCGCTTCTGGAACACCGCCGCCGCGAGCGACTCGACGCTCAGGCACGACTGGCAGACGGCGTCGCCACACGCCTCGCAGTGGCCCGCGAGGCGCCGGCTCCCGAAGCCCAGCAGACCTGGCGTCAGCGTCTCCAGGCAGCACGGACAGGCTCGCATGCACTTCCTTCGCCGGGTGGGGCCGCCAGCGCGAATCCCCGAGGTGGAGCCCTCCGGCATGCCCGACTCCCACCCGGAGGTCCAGAAACCCACCGCACGTCACGATTCGGTGTCATCCACCGGCCTGGAGTCGCGAGCTGGTGACACTTTTCTTGTCATCACAAAATTTCATCTGTCTCACGGATTGCCTGCTACCCGAGGGCCTGGGTAAGGGAGCACCTCCCTCGCTGTCCCCATGGGTGTCCTCGATGCGTCGTCTCGGCTCAGCCCTTCTGTCCATGAGTCTGCTGGTTGGCTGTGGTCCCACCGAATCCGCTCCGCCGGCCGAGCCGTCCGTTCCGGCGGACGCCACGCAGAACGAGCAGGCGCCGCTCACCACGACGGACGTCGACGTGGCGCCGGAGTGTGAAGGCATCCTGCAGTTCGCGAACACGGCGAGCTTCTTCAAGCTGGACCGCTATCTGCCCAGCGACGCGGCCAACAACATCCTCGCGGCTCGCACGGCGTCGCCCTTCACGTCGCTGGCGCAGCTGTCCGCCATCTCGGAGATGGGCCCGGTGCGGCTGAAGCAGTTGGAGCACGGCGCGCGCGCCGAGGAGTACATCGACCAGAGCTGTCTGGGCATCTACGACGAGCTGGCGCTGTCGCAGTCGGACGCCGCGGCCATCGTCACGCTGGTGAACACGGCGAGCACGAACACGCTCTACGCCGTCCTGCCGTATGCGTGGAACGGGGCGACCAGCCTCATCAACCTGCGTCCGTTCACGAACGTGCTGGGAATCTCCAACGCGTTCGGCATCGGCTCGGTGAGCCTGCGCAACCTGCGCAACGCGGCCACCATCGGCTACTCGCTGGACATGCTCGTGTCCGCGGTGAACGCGCTGCCGGAGGACGAGTGGGAGGTGGAGATGAGCACGGGGTTCAACATCGAGACCATCCTGGACGGGGCCTATGGCACGGACCGGCTCTCCTCGGCGGACTGCTTCGGCATCGACCTGACGGGCCGCTCGGGGCAGTACGAGGACCGGGGCTACCTGGCGGACGCGACGGAAGTGCGCAACTACGTCCACAGCGCGGTGAGCACGGCGAACCGTTACAACGCGATTGACGCCGACATCGTCACGGACGGCAAGGCGGACCTGGCCGCGCGCACCGCGGGCCGCACGTTCAAGGGCTGCCACATGCACTACGAGAACGGCCCGTGGGCCGGCGTGCAGGTGCACTTCTTCGTCGACACCGCGTCGGACTTCCGCATCCTGACGGTCCAGCACTGGGTGGAGTGATTCACGGCTGAGTTGCACTGGCGGCGGCGACTTCCCACGCGGAGGTCGCCGCCGTTTCGTTTGCGGGGTGGCTAGACCTCCGTGAACTTCACACCCGTGGCCTTCACGTGCTCCAGCGAGAGCTTGAGGTCCTCCGAGACGATGAGGGCCCCAGTCCAACCCTCGGGTCGGAACACCCTGGCGGCTCCCACCTTCGTCTTGTCGATGCGCAGGTCTCTCACGGAAGCGTAGTGCCCCACCTTCTCGGGCACCCCATCCTCGTGGGTCCAAAGCCGGATGCGCGAGGCCTGCTCGTCAATGCAACGGATGAGTCGGGTGGCGACCAGCAGCAGGTACTGGTCTGCATGCCCCTTGATGTCCACGGGGATGAGCTGAATGTCTGCTGGCGCCAGCTCCGTGAAGAGCGCGGCGACCCGGACGTGGACGACCGGGATGCGCAGCCCCGCCTCCGTGAAGTCCAAGGGCTTTCCTGGGGCCTCGACAGGAATTCCCAGGCGCCCCTCGACCTGGACCGGGGTGCCCTGCCGGAACCGGTCAGGCTCACGCACCTCGCGGCCCTTGCCATCAACCGGCGTATCCAGGTGCCACCGTCCGGGGACCTGGACATCATCGTGCAACTCGAAGAAGCGCCGGGACATGGGCGTGAACCTACGGGGTTGCCCGCCGCGTGACGAGCAGGTTCAGTTCCGAGCCGCGCGTCACGACTTCACGGGCCAATCGTCTGAGGGCAGCTTCCAGGGCCGCTCGACAGGCCGTGACCGTCCGACAGTGAGCCGTCGCGGCATCCAGCTCCGCGAAGACCAGCTCGTGATACCTCTGAGGGTGAGGTCCCTGGTGTCCCTTGACGGGCACGATGTTCTCCGGGTCCTTCAGCTCCATCCCTGCCTTCGTGAAGATCTTCCGGAACCTCGGGGTCCAGGGCCCACCCTGCGCGCTGGAGATGCTGTTCTTGTCCGTGGCCAGGTGGTGATCCGGGACCTTTGGCTTCCGGGAACTCCGAGCAGCCATCGCGACCGCGTTGGGCGCCAACGCAACGGTGAAGCCTTCGGCCGCCATCGCCACCGACTGCACGCTCCCTATCGCCACGAATCGGTAGCCCGCCTGTGTCTCCACCGCGAGCGCTGCCTGCGCCGAACCCGGTAGCCCCGAAGCCTTTGCCGCCAGGCCCGCTGTGCTTCCGATGGCGGCCGTGGCCAACATGACGAAGACGCGCGCCGCGTTTTCTCCCAAGACCTCGCCGTACGACGCCCCCGCGTCTCTGAGTTGCTCGAAGGTGGTCGCCCGGTCGACCTGGCGCACCAGGGCAATCCACCCGTCCAACAGTCGCCACACCGTGTCCACGCCCAGATAGGCAATCGCCGAAGCGGTCAACAGCGCAGCCAGGCCCTTCGACACGGGCTCGGGCAACGTCCAGAGCAGCAGATATATGCTGACCGAGGCACTCACCGTCGCCAGCAGCGCCTGCGGGTCTGTCATGTCCCCCAGGGCCTCCACGGTCTCCTCCCAAACGGACTCCATGGCGATGGCCATCGCCAGTGAGTATTTGCCATCACTGGCCAGCAAGGGGCCTTCCGCCAGCAAGTGCAGACAGTCCCCTGGTTGGGCCCTGCGTTCACACCACCGGACGTAGTCGCGCGACAGCGCCTCGTCAGAATAGGAAGCCAGCAGACTCAGCTCGTCGGAGCCCCGCGATGCTTCCTGGGGAATGAGCCGGGAATCGCGATGCTGGTACAGATAGACACCGCTTCTCTCGGGCACGCCAAAAAGCTGGCGCGCCTCACGCAAGGGCTGGGCAAAGGGGCGTACGTCCCGGGCAAGCACCGCCATCGCTTCTCCGAACTCGTCCTCGTCCAGTTCGACGGGCCCGGCGTCATCGTCGGTGTACGGCATGTGAGCCCATGGAGTCGCGTCGCCCGTCTCCAGACGAACGACCCGAGTCGTCGTGCACCCCGTGCCCACAAGGAACAGCGCCAGGCACATGACCGCATGGGCCTTCATCCACGATCTCCAGTTCCGGAAGCGGGTCTCGCGCCGCCTCTGCTCTGACATTTGTCAGGGCTGACAATCTAGACAAACCAGGCCGATCCGCCACCTGGCTTGATTCATCCGTCCGCAGTGAAGAAGATGACCGGAGCCAAGGCGTTCCACGCGCGTACATCCTCACGATTCCGTCCGGGAGGCTTGAGATGCTTCGCTCGACGTTCTGGGGAGTGGTCGCCGCTGTCTGTCTATTCCTGGGCTGTGGCGGTTCCCAGGGAGAGGGCCCGCCCGAGGCCACCCCCCTGGAGAGCACCTCTGAGGCGCAGGTGGCCTCCGCCTCCGTGGATGCGGTGTGCACGGAATACCCGAGCTGCAGGTCCATCCATGGAGAAGCCTGCATGCCCGGGGAGCGGAACAGGATCTGCTGTCTGGACCCAGACACCCTTCCCATCCCGTGCGTGTGTCTGCAGCGGCGATGGGATTGCCGCGCCGCGGCGCTTCAATCGCCCGAGCCACCCGGTCCCTGACGCCTGATGAGCCAGGGGCCGGTGCCCTCGAGCTTCGAGTCGCTTGGAGCGCTACCGGATGGAACAGGCACCGGTGACGTTCTCGTCACGCAGGTCGATGGCCGGGGCCGTGGTCTGGATCTGAATCTGCTCGGCGCCCGTCGAATGGAGCTGACGCTTCGACTTGTGGAGCTCCTCGCGCATGACGACCTCGTCCCCTTCCACGATACGCCCATCCTTGAGGTGGAGCGCTGGATGGGAGACGTCGAACTGCCACTCGCGGGCCCCTCCAGGGAGGGTGCGCTGGGCGCCATTGTACAAGTGCTCGCAATAGGCACACGAGAGCCTGAAGCAAGCCTGCCTGCATGCATCGTAGGTCATGCCAAGAGGGCGCACGATCGGCGGCACTTCCGGATTCTGGACCGAGTGGACCAGGACCTCTCCACTGCGAATGCCTCCCAAGGAGGCCTGGAGGGCGCCGTCACGATAGATGAACACGGAGTAGGTCGACTGCTCCCCGTCCCGGGAGAAGGAGGCCGAATAACCCACCGTCCCATTCACCTGCTCCAGGGTCGCCGTGCTCGTATTGCCCTCCTTCGACGTGGAGGAGAAGACTGTCTGGGACGTCTGCTCATCCCCCACGCCCTCGATGGACATTCCCGCCGTCCAGTTCGTGGCCGCTTCCGTGTGGATGACGACACCGCCCTTCACGGAGGGGTCTTGGCTCTCCACCCGGACCCCCTCCTCCGTCTTCTTCACCGAGGCGCCGTTCAGGCCACAGTGTCTCAATCCGCGGGACTCCACGCAGACCGGAGCCTCCGCCAGGGACGGCGTGGAGGGCAGGACAAGGGCAAACACCGCGGCCAGCAAACGAGAGCTGTGGGTCAGGTTCAGGCGCATGGGGCACTCCGAGGTCCGCAGGGAAATCCCGACGGGGAGTGCAACCCGGCTACAAGAACCATACCCAGCACTGCGACTCCCTGTGCGTGAGCGGGTTTGTGACCCGAACCGTCACACCCCAGATTCGGAGCGTGACGGCCCTGGCTACACCCACACATCGCGTCTCCCGACTCACCAGACCTGTACAGGAGTCGCCCGGACCAGGGACAGCCCGGAGCCAAGCTGTCCATAAGCGCTGCCACCCCAGGACCAGAGGCTCCGGTCCGCGAGGATGGCGTGGGAATGGTCTCCTCCCGCGGCAACCGACACGGCGGTCCCCAGAGAGCTCACCCGCGCAGGCTGGAGCGTCGACGCGGACGGGACGCCATCTCCGAGCTGCCCCCGCTCATCGCGTCCCCAGGACCAGACCAGCCCGCCCACCGTGATGGCGAGGTTGTGATTCACCCCCGCGGCAATGGACGTCACCCCCGTCAACACCCGCGTCTGGACGGGCACGAGCTTGTTGACCGTCGTCCCATCCCCCACCTCCCCGTAGGAATTGGCCCCCCACGCCCAGACCGTGCCGTCTGCCTTCAAGGCCATCCCATGCCCGTTCCCGGCCGCCACGGCGGTGACCCCCGTGAGCCCCGGCACCTGTCCAGGCAACGAGCGAGACACCGTCGAGTTGTTCCCCAGCCTCCCACTCATGTTGCTCCCCCAGGACCACACGGTGCCGTTCGCCCTCAAGGCCAGCGAGAACGAGTTCCCCGCGGAGATGGCAATCACTTGCGTCAGCCCCTGCACCTGGACCGGCGACGAGCGCAACGTCTGCGTTCCATCCCCGACCTCTCCATGCATGTTCCCTCCCCAGCCCCACACCGTCCCATCCTCCGACAACCCCAGGCTGTGAGCCGAGCCCGTGGAGATGGCCTGGAACCGGATGGCGGACGAGACCTGCACGGGACTGAAACGCTGCGTCCGCGTCCCGTCTCCCAACACGCCCCCGGAGTTGGACCCCCAGCCCCACACCGTCCCGTCTGACTTCAGCGCCAGCGCATGGTCATACGCCATGGAGACCGCCATCATCCCCGTCAGCCCGGAGACCTCGCCGGGCTCCGGCCGGGTGATGCGGGTCCCGTCTCCCAACTGTCCCCACGTGTTCGCGCCCCAGGTCTGGACCTTGCCCTCGGGCGTCACGCCCATCGAGACATTCGAGGCCGCGGCCACCGCCCGCGCGCGCGCCACCAGCGACGGAACGGGGAGCGCCGCCAGGTCCGCGAAGCCATCCCCAATCTGACCGGAATAGTTGTTCCCCCAGGCCCACAGCGTCCCATCGTCCTTGACCACCAGGGAGTGCGCCTGCCCCGCCCCCAGGAACCGCACCGTGGAAAGACTCGCGACCTGCGACGGCAGCGCGCGCGACAGCGAGATTCCTCCGCCCAGTTGGCCCGAGGAGTTCGCGCCCCACGTCCACACCGTCCCATCCGCCTTGAGCGCGCTGGAGTACAGGCCGTTCGCGGCCACCGCGACCACGCCCGAAAGCCCCTCCACCTGCGCCGGCGTCATCCGCGACGTGAAGGTGCCATCTCCCAGCTGCCCCGAATCGTTGTTGCCCCAGGCCCAGACCGTTCCGTCCGCCTTGAGCGCCAGCGAGTGGCTGTTGCCGCCCGCCACGCCCACCACGTCCGTGAGCCCCGGCATCTGCAGCGGAGCCACGAGCCCCGGAGGGGGTGGATCATCGGGGTCCAGTTCCATCCAGGACGGGCTGTGGTGGCCCCACGTCCAGACCGTGCCGTCGGACTTCACCGCCAACGAATGCGCCTCACCCGCGGCAATCGAGACGATGCCCGTCAGTCCCAGGACCCGCGTCGGCACGAGGCGGCTGAACACCGTCCCGTCTCCCAGCTGTCCGATGGAGTTCCAGCCCCAGGACCACACCGTCCCATCCGCCTTCAGCGCCAGGGCGTGACGGACTCCGGTGGCGACGGCCGTGGCCACCAACGCCCCCTGAACCTGGACCGGCGCCAGCCGCGAGGTCGTCGTCCCATCTCCGACGGAGCCGTAGCCATTGGCGCCCCAGGCCCACACCGTGCCGTCCTCTCGGAGGACCACCGAGTGCAGGCCTCCGGCGGCGACCGAGCCCACCAGGGCCGCCCCCGGCAACGTGACCCGGAGCGGACTCCAGGACGACACCGTCGACCCATTGCCCAACTGCCCGCTCTGGTTGTTGCCCCAGGCCCAGACAGCGCCATCCGTCTTCACGGCCAGGGAGTGCCCCACCCCCGCCGAGGCCTCGGCGCGCTCGAGCCACGCGCGTGTCGCCACGGGCATCGACTTCATCAGATACGTCCCGTCGCCCACCTGGCCGTCGCTGTTGGAGCCCCAGGCCCAGACCTCGCCGCTCGCCTTCACCGCCACCGAGTGTTGCCCGCCGCCCGCCGACACACCCCGCACCTGCGTGAGTCCCGGCACCTGCACGGGAGACAGCCGCTGGAGCATCGTTCCGTCTCCCAGCTGAGAGCGCGCGTTGCTCCCCCAGGTCCACACCGTCCCATCACCCTTCAGCGCCACGGTGTGCTGCCCGCCGCCGACCACCGCCTCGACGCCGCTGTACGCCGGAACCTGCGTGGGGACCAGCGTCACGGCCGTGGAGCCCAGACCGAGCTGCCCGTCATCGTTCTTGCCCCAGCTCCACACCGTGCCATCCACCCGCAGCGCCACCGTGTGCGAGCCGCCTCCAGACACCGACGTCACTCCCATCAGCCCCGGGAGCACCGCCGCCAGTGGCCGGCCCACGAGGTCTCCGGTCCCCAGCTGCCCATCCGCGTTGCCGCCCCAGGACCACACCCGTCCATCCGCCGTCAGCGCCAGCGAGTGGACGTTGCCCGCGGAGATGGCCATGACCCCGGAGAGCCCCTGCACCTGCACCGGAGACACGCGCCGCGTCGTCGTCCCGTCCCCGAGCTGCCCCGCGGCGTTGTTGCCCCAGGCCCACACCGTCCCATCCGACTTCAGGACCAGCGAGTGGGAGAAGCCCGCCGCGATGGCCACGCCATTCGTCAACCCAGGCACTGGCACGGGAACGGAGCGTGACGTCGTGCTCCCATCCCCGAGCTGTCCATTCAGGTTGTTGCCCCAGGACCACACCGTCCCGTCCGACTTCAGCGCCAGCGAATGCAGCTCCCCCGCGCCGAGCGAGCGGATGTCGAACAAGCGCCACACCCGGCCTGGGTGAGGACGCGGGCGCGTGGTGCCATTGCCCAGCTGTCCGAAGGTGTTGCCGCCCCAGGACCACACCGTCCCATCCGAGCGTAGGGCCAGTGAGTGATTGCGCCCCGCCAGCACCGTTCCCTGACGGGAGAACCCCTCCGCGGCGCGCGAGGTGCCGAGCTCGGGTGTCGCCTCCTCGGGAGCGCTCCCCGAGCAGCCCCCCATCCACAGCACACACAACAACAGCCCGCACCACGTCGCGATGCCAGACATCCGTCTCGTGCCAGGACTCATGAGTGTTGTTCCCCCCTCTTCAAACAGGTCGGGAAACAAGCACTCGTCAGGACAAAGAACAAGACCCCTGGATGTCTTTCACCTCACGACGTCCCACCCGGCTTCTTCGTCGCGGGCTTTCGCTTCGCGCTCTTCGCCTTGGGCCGCGCGGTCCTCGCCGCCGTGGGTTGCCCCGCGGCCTTGCGTCCACTCGGGGCAGAAGCGGTCTTCTTCTTCGCGCGCTTCGCGGCGGGCCTCGCGGTCCTCGCGGCCGCTGCACGCTCCACCGTCTTGCGCCCCGTCGCCACGGGCTCCGATGTCTCCCCCTGCCCCGCATTCCGGCGCCGCCGCACCACGCCCTTCACGGAGCTGACCACCCGCCCCAGCCGGGGGTTCGCTCCGATGGAGTGCCCCACGCTCTTCACCTTGGCGGACGCGGAAGCCAACGCGCGCCGCTCACGCTCGGAGACAGGAAGGAGCGCGGCGCCCGCCACGCCCGCCGCCAGCGTGGTGAGCCCGATGGCGACGGCATGCTCCCCCAACTGTTCCCGTGTCCAGGCACGTGCCTGCCCGGCCCGCTCCTTCAGCGCTCGCGTGTCCGGCACGTGCTCTCTCAACTGCTCCACCGTCCTCTTCCCCCGCGTCCCGACCCGCCGGGCCACCTCCCGCGCGCGCTCGGCCACCTTGCCCGGAACCTCCCCTGGGCCTCGGTGCCCCAACTCCGAAGCAACGCCCAACACCTTGCGTCCCACCTTGCTCGACTGCGCCATGGCCATCGCGCCCTCCCTCGTGCCGTCTGACTTCTCGGCGGACACTCGCTCCCTCCGAAAAGCTAGGGACGGAAGGACGCGACGCAACGCGGGAGCGCGCGTGAGGACCGCTGGAGCGAAGAAGAGCCGCTGCACGCCCAGCCCAGCGCCGGCCCAGAGCCCACCGCGCGTGGACAGGTAGACGGACGCGCCCTCACCGGGCTGCCTCGCCCACGCCACGCCCGCCTTGACCACCGTCACCGCGGCGTCGAGCGTCAGGCCCGTGCGCCGCGCACGCAGCCGCTCGAGGGACGCCGCGTCCTCCAGCAGAATGACCTCCCACGAGGTCTGTCCCCCCAGCTGCACCCCCGCGGTGAGCCGCGCCAGGGCGGCGTAGCCCACCAGCGCGCGGCGCACGAAGACCTCCCCCATCCCCCAGGTGCCTCCGAGCACGGCGCTGCCCTGCCCCAGCGACGGGAAGACGATGCAGGCATGGGCCCTGGCTCTTGCCCGGGCGAACTCCGGGGAGCGCACCTCCAGCGCGTGCAGCGTCGCCAGCGCATCCCGATGGAGCCGCCGGTGGACCGCCTGTTCCTTTCGCGCGAGCGACAGCAGCCGCCTCGCGCCCTTCACGAGCGCGCCCGTCATCGGCGCCTCAGGAGTTGGCGCTGGCGCGGGTCTTCAACAGCCGCGTCACCAGCATCGCCGCGGTCGACAGGCCCGTCAGGGCGACGGGATGTCGCGCGCCCCAGCCGGAGTGAGCTCCTTCCGAGCTCGTCCCATCCGCCTTCTTCTCCTCCCGTCGCCCCTTGTCCGAGGAGGGCGGGATGAAGGTGAACTTCTGACCGCCCAGGGACGCCTCGAGCAACATGCCCCCACGCGAGTAGGCGTGCGCCGTGCACTTCGCATAGTTGATGGTCCCCGACGCCGCGGCCTTCAGGATGACCGCCGAGGCATTGGCGGCGAAGGCCACCTTGCCCCCCTTGAAAGCCTCGAGTGACTCCGGGTCGTCGAAGAGGATGAGCTCGCTCAACGTCTGTCCTCCGACCTGCACGCCGATGGTCATCTGGGAGAGCGTCGCGAAGCCGATGGGCTTGCCTTTCTCGAAGACCTCGCCGTGACCGTACGAGCCTCCCAACACCAGCGATGCCCGCCCCAGCGAAGGGAAGACCGCATACCCCCGCGCGCGCCGGAGCGCGTTCTCCAGCTCCGGGTTCTTGCGCTTGAGTCGATCCAGCGTCGCGACGACCTCTTCGTGAAGTGTCTCTTCCTGCTCCGGCTTCATGGTGGACCTCCAGACCTTGAAGGGTGACGACGCCCAGGCGCGCACGGAACCCGGTGCGCGGGCGGACAGGCGCGCCATGCTCGCGCCGGCCGCCGAGGCCGCGACACCCGCGGCGCCCTAGCTTCTGTCAGGCCCCTTCCGCCCACGTGGGAGGCGCCGGGAGGACATGGCATGGGTTCGGCGAAGGAGAGGAAGCAGCGGCGCGCTCGCGAGGAAGCGCGACGCCCGGCCTCGCGCAGACACGCGGCGCGCGAGCAGCTCGGCGAGCTCGCGGGGCGGGCGCGAAAGCAGGTGTTGGGGCGACTGGATGACCAGCGCGGCGCGCTCGTCTCCGCGATGGAGGAGGCGGCCCATGGCATTCAACGCGCCACGCGGAGGAGCCCGGATGCGCTGTCCCAGCGCGTGCTCGAGCTCGGTGAGCGAGCGCTGCGTGGCGCGTCCTCGCGGCTGGACGAGCACTCGGTCGAGTCGCTCGTGCGGAGCGCGGAGCGACAGGTGAGGCAGCGCCCGGGGCTGCTGGTGACGGGCTTGCTGGGCGCCGGGGTGTTGGCCGGACGGGTGTTCCGCGCGAGCGGCGCGAGCCCGAGCGAAGGGGGAGCGGAATGACCAGGAAGACGAATCCGGGGGACGCCCCCCAGGCCCGTCGCGGCGCGGGGGCCGGACAGGCCCTCTCGGCTCCGCATCGCGCGGAGAAGCGCTGGAAGGCCGGGGACGCCATCAAGGACCGGCTGCCGACCCGGGAGCAGACACGAGCTCGCGCGGACCAACTGCGCGCCTGGACACGCAGGACGGTGCGCGAGCATCCCCTGGGGTTGGGGCTGGGAGCGCTCGCGCTCGGCTTCCTCTCCGCGTCCCTGCTCCCGTCGACGCAGGCGGAGCAGCGGGCGTATGGCCGGGCGGCGGGCCGAATGAGGAAGCTCGCGGACGAGCTGGAGCAGTCCGGACAGCTCGACGAGGCGCTCTCCTCCCTGCGCCGCGCCGCGGTCACCACCGCCACCGAGCCATGGACGGGAGGCGACACCCGCGACGACCCAGTGCCGGCTCCCGGCCCGCGTGGCCACGCCCCCGGGCGTGGTGGGCGAAGACGGGGCTGAACCCTCGGGCGCTCGCTTCAGGGTGGGCCACGTCGACGTGGCCCGCGCGACGACCTCCCACGGCGTCGCGCGGGCCCGGGTGACGAGGAGCCAGCGAGGTCCGGGGGCGACGATAGCCGCACGTCCACCCGCATCCCCGCCTCGAAGCGGCCATGGCGCGTGCCTGGTTGGAGCGGCGTGGGCAGCCCGAGCCGCCATGAGGCGTGGACGCACTCCGCCTCCGGCGAGGCCCAGGTCCTCACCCGGACGCCCTCCAGCTCATGGACCTCGAGTGAGCGACCCTTCGCCCGCGCCCCGATGCTCGCCATGAGGTCATCGTCCCCGAGGAACCTGGACTCCGTCGCTCCGCTGGAGGCTCGCGTCTTGCGCGAGCGCGTGGCCGCGCTGCCGGAGGATTTCAGGGGAGGCTTGTCACGTCGCCTGGACATGGGGCGCTCTCATGGGTCATGGCGCACGGACACGCCCGGCGCCGCCCTGAAGTTGAGGTGGACGCCTGCCGGGACGGAGAGACGTCCCTGCATCCGCCCGTGTCCCGCGAGGGGCCCAGGCCCACCGGGCAGGGCCCCTCGGGCGCCAGGCTGACAGCGCCTCCCCCATCCCCAGATTGGAACCAGGGAGGGGTTCAACCGTGGCGAAGTGGAGACCCTGGAGGAAGGACGCGGCGCGGTCGGGCACCAAGAAGGTCCGCAAGCCCGAGCCATCGGCGAAGCGCGGACGACAGGCCGGAGAGGTGACGCGCGAGGATACGCGCCACGTGCTCGCGCTGGCGGGCCACGAAGAAGGCCCCATCGAGACCACGCCCGATGTCCTGCTCGACGTGCCCACGGTGAAGGTGGATGAAATCTCGCTCGAGGTCGACGACCTGCGCGCGAGGGTGTCCCTGCACGCGGAGCTCGCCAACCTGGTGAGGCTCGACGTGGGCGCGGAGGTGGAGATCGACCGGGTGTCCTTGACCATCAAGGGCGTGGAGGCGCAGGCCCTGCTCAAGGTCCGGCTCCAGCGCGTCTATGAAATCCTGAACCGCGCCCTGCAGACCGTGGATGCCAACCCGGAGCTGCTCACCAGTCTGTTGCGGCCCCTGGGCCACGCGGTCTCCGAGGTGGGTGAGGCCGCCCACGAGACGCTCCGACCCGGAGGGGCCCTGTCGAACGTCGTGGGGGACGTGGGCGCGGTCGCCAAGGAGGCGCTCGCGCCGGATGGCGCATTGACGCGCGTCGTCGGGGACGTGGGTGACACCGTGAAGGTTGCGCTCGGCCCGGGAGGCGTGGTGCACGACGTCGCCCGGGAAGCGCTCGCGCCCGATGGCGTCGTCGGCACGGTGGCGAAGGACACCCTCGGTCGAGGCGGCGTGGTGCGCGATGCGACCCGGGTGCTCGGTGACGCGACGAAGGGTCGCGGCCAGCGCGCCACGAAGAAAGAGGCGCGAAAGAAACGGGCCCGCGCGAGCAGGGCCGGACGCTCCGGCACCAGGAAGACCGCGGCCCG
The DNA here is from genome assembly GCF_900111765.1 of Myxococcus fulvus. The sequence goes on along the minus strand of NZ_FOIB01000010.1, from coordinate 111,571 downwards.
GAGCGTGAAGCAGCGCAAACCCGCGAGGCGTTGATGCTCCGGCACGGCAACCAGGGCCACGGGCTCATCAGGACTCCTGGGGTGGCGGAAGCGGTTCCGTGAGCTGACAGGGGCCCGTCCCATGTCTTGCTGGAGGGGAGCCCGAAGCGCTCGGGCCCCCCTGGATGCCGCGACCTCAGGGCGCGGGCGCCGCCGACTGATTCACTCCCACGTCGTGGAAGTAGGCATTCACATACGCCAGCGGGCTGGGACTGCCCCGGGTGCACGTGGGCACGGAATGGCTCACCACCAACTCCTTGCTGGCGATGCCCGGCGCCTGGGTATCCGTGACGGTGTAGGCGCCGTACACCTCGGGCTGGCTGTCGCGCTGGAACACGAAGCGGTCATTCGCCGCGTCCCACTGGACGCGCAGCCGGGTCTGCTCTCCCTGGTGCACCTGTCCCAGGTCCGCCGTGAAGAGCGAGCCGCGCGCCGTGCACGAGGCGTCGTGGCACCGCTCGACGTGAGCCTCCACGCGCAGGTCCTGGGAGCCCAGCGGGTCCGTGGACCGGGAGACGACGCGGATCGCCGCGGTGACGTCATCCTTCGCGCTGGCCCGGCTCGGCGTCGCGGCGTTGAAGAAGTGGCCGGACAGCTCCGCCGCGCCCTGGGAGACGCCGCCCTGCAGCAGCTCGCACCCCGTGCTCCGGGCGTTGTTCACCCGGACCTTCGCCTCCATGGCCGTCACCGCCGATGGCTGGATGAAGCGCAGGCCGTAGCGCCCTGTTCCCCCCGTGTTGGCCCGGCTCTTCAGCCGCAGCCGCGTGAAGGCCAGCTCCCGCACCGCCTGTTGCCTGCTGCCGGTCTGCACGTCGAGCCAGCGCGCCGGGTCGATGCCTTTCACCTTCGTCGCGCGAGGTGGGTTGGACTCCGAGGGGTTGAAGTTGTCGTAGGGCACCATCGGCTCGACGGCGTGGGCCGTCCCTCCGAGGAGCAACGCGAGCACCGCGGACGTCCGAATCATTGCGCTCATGGGGTCTCCAGCTCCTTGAGTTGGATGAAGTGCCGCACCCGGGCGTTGTCACCCGAGTCATGGTCCGTCCCCTCCGTCTCCAGGGACATGCCGTTCTCGTAGCCGTTCAGGAAGCTCCCCATCAGCTCCAGCCCCGAGAGCCAGTCATTGGCGCTCGACTCCCCCTTCACCCGGCGCACCAGGCCCGACGACGCGAAGAAGCTGAAGTGTCCGTCCCGGTCATCCACCGCCAGGCTCGAGCCTCCCTCGGGGATGGAGTCGTAGTGGTCATTGGGGCCGACGTCCTCCTCCCAGATGGCGGACGTCATGTTCACCACGCCGGTGAAGTTGGCGGGCAGGTCCGGGAACTGCGTGGGATTGTCCGGCCCGGTCTGCACCCGCCAGTTCGGGTAGATGGTCTGGTCCTCGACGATGCCCAGGAAGGCGTTCTCCCGGAAGAAGCCATTCGCCGTCATGTGCACGCGGGGCGTGAACCAATCCGCGCAGCAGCCGCTCTCCGTCTCCAGGTCCGTCACCTGCTTCACCGCGTATTCAATCCGGTGCGGCTTGGCGGGGTTGTACTTCACGACGTCCTTCACCTTCGTCAGGGACACATCCACATCCACCATCGCGTGGTCCGACAGGCATTGCTGGAAGAACTGCGACGAGCCTCCCACCTCCAGGGAGATGCCGGAGTCGGGGTCGAAGTGTGGCTCGACGCTCGCCGTGGGCTCCTTGAGCAGCGCGTAGGCGGGGAACTCCAGCGTGTTCGCGGGCGGGAACACCAGCACGTAGTCGAGCCGGTCAAAGCCCGCCAGTTGGTCCGACACCAGGTCCGTGCAGGTGCTGGTCAGCCACGTCCCCGTCGCCATCGGGTCCGAGCCGGACGAGGTGCGCGCCAGGTCGCGGGACTCGGAGAAGAAGCTGTTGGCCTGCTCGAACTCGGTGCGCTCGCTGATGTCCAGGTAGTTGGGCCCCACCATGTCCTGATAGGCGGAGAAGTTGGAGTCGGCCTCGGTGGCCTTGGGTCCAATCGTGTTCAAGTCCCCCAGCAGGAAGGCCGGGCGGTCCAGGCCGCTGGGCCAGGTGCCCTGGGGGAAGATGTCGTTGTCGCCGAGCAGGTACGGGAAGGTGTTGGCATTCAGGGGCCCGCCCTTCCTCACCTGCTGGACGTACGCCATGATGTCGAAGAACTGGTCCTCGCGCGCATCCGTGTCCGGCCCCGGCGTGTTCTCGCCTGCGTTGACGTGGGTGCAGAACACGTCGACGAACTCGCCGTAGTCCGTGGCCGTGGAGAGCTTGGGCAGGCCCGTGTCCTCCATGACGGTGACGGGCACCGTGGCCGCCGGCGTGGCGATGCGCGCCCAGATGACGCCCTTGTCCTGCATGCAGTCGGAGCCGGTGCACATGTTGGACGGGAAGTGGTGGATGCCGCCCTCGAGGATCTGCCGTGAGGACAGCAACACCAGCCCGGTCGTCTCCGTGGGTGGCTGGAAGATGTCGTCGTTCAGCTCCGTGACGGCCTGCATGGGAGGCAGCGACTCGGCGGCGCGCAGCTCGTTGACCTTCTCGACGAGCTCTCCTCTCTCATGGGACATCCAGATCTCGGAGATGCAGACGACCTCCTTCTTGTAGATTTTCGCGGCGACGGTGTCGATCTCCCCCGAGCCGCCGTCGGGGACCCAGAACGTCGCGTCCGGCATCTGCCCCACGTTCCACATCGTGAAGCTCAGGGGGATGGGGATGTGCTCCCGCAGCTCGAGCGTCTCCCAGGTGGCGGTCAGTGTCTCCGAGGGGGGCTGGTTCTTCACGTTGGGGAAGGTGCCGCCGCCCACGCGCTGCGTGGCCCCCCCCGTCATGGTGGGCGCGCTCTGGAGGCCGAGGCCCAGCTTGCGGACCGCCGAGGACAAGGGCTCGCTGCCGACGATGGGCGGCACGCTCGTGCGCAGCTTCACCGAGAACTCGATGTGCACGCGGGAGGGGTCCGCGCTCGGCGTCGTCACCAGGGCGGTGGTGGCCCAGGCCTGGTTGGGCGCCGACAGCGCCACCCAGCCGTTCGCGTTGTTGCCCATCCGCTGCGACAGCGTGATGTTTCCATTGGGGCCGGTGGAGTAGCGCAGCCGGAGGTGACGGTCCTCCGAGCGAGGCCCGCTCGCGCCGGGGACGGAGCCGATGGTGGCGTCGCGCTGGGCGTCGAGCCAGACGTCGATGAGGCCAGACGCCTCCAGGACGTTGCCGTTGGCGTCCTTGGGCCTCGGCAGGCGCATGCCGATGAACAGCGTCTGTGAGAGGCAGGGGTTGGTCTGCACCGAGGGAATCCCGCCGGCCTCGGGCATCCCGAAGTTGCACTCCTCCGAGGTGTACTCGGCGTTGTCACTGACGAGCAGGTACAGCTCGCCGTTGGGCCCGCCATTCACATAGTCCTGCAGCGGGAACTTCTTGCCGTCCGCATACTCCATCGGCGCGACCCAGCCGTCCGTCGTGGGCTGGGTGCACGGTTCGCCGGGAGAACAATGGACCGCCGCGTCCTGGGGCGGAAGCCGGGTGACATGGGGCGCCGCCACGGCCCAGGTCGGCAAGAGACTGGCCAGCGCCAGCAGGAATGTACCGCGTTGCATGAGACCTCCAGGTGTTGTGCCCCAGAGGTACGAAGGCGTCCGCGGATCTTCCCGGCGCATTTCGACACAGGCCGCTCCCACCCAGGGGTTGACGCCCGGCGCCCGGTGATTGAAGACGGGGGGATGATTGAACTTCCCCCCGGCGCCTCCATGAAGGACTACCAGCGCTACATCCACGAGCTGGAAGCGATGCATGGCTGGCTGAAGCTGGACCTGGTGCACAACTGCTTCCTCATGGGCGAGGAGGTCGGCGAGGTGTTCAAGGCCGTCCGCCGCCACGAGAAGCTCTACGACGAGGGAAAAGGCACGCCGACCGAGGCGGCGCGCGCCCAGGTCGGCGAGGAGCTGGTCGATGTCTTCAACTACCTCGTCGCCATCGCCAACCGCGTCGGCGTGGACCTGGAGGAGGCCTTCCGCCAGAAGAACGAGCGCAACCAGCAACGCACCTGGACCTGAGGACGCCCGCCCCGCGCGCGCCCAGGTCCGGTGGGACGCTCAGGGCTTGCCCAGGTTCGTCCAGGTGTTCGTCACCGGGTCGTACCGCTCGATGGTGTCGTCCAGGTTCTGCGCGAGCAGGTAGCCGTTGGAGCTGAAGATCCTGCTCGCCGAGCCGTGGATGGAGTTCCACACCGTGCCGGCGAACTTCATGATGAACGAGCCGTCCGGGCGCAGGCCGTACACGTCATTGCCCACGGCCACGTAGCTGCGCCCCGAGTAGCCGATGCTCGTCCACGTCGAGCCCCCGTCGTAGCGCTGGATGAGCCCCTTGTCGTTGGTGAGCCGGTACATCTTCGTCCCGCCTCCCACCAGCTCGCTGGCGCCTCCGCCCACCACGCTCCACGAGGAGCCCGCGCCGCTGTAGAGCGCCGTGTAGTCGTCCTGCCACGGCCCCAGGCCGAACACCTGCGTCGTCGTGGCCGCGAAGCGCGAGCCCGGCCCGCCGATGACGGTCCACACCCCGGTGGCCGCGTTGTACCGGGACACGTTGCCCGTCACCTTGTCCGTGGCGCACAGCGCCCCCGCGCAGGCGAAGATCTGCCCCGCGTTTCCGCCGATGCCCACCCAGCTCGAGCCCAGGAACTGCACCGGATAGCCGCCGCCCGGCGTCTGGCCATACAGCGTGTTGCCCACCGCGACGAACGCCTGGCCGGGGCCGCCCACCAACGTCCACACGAGCGCGTCGCGCCGGTAGAGGTCCCCCGTCGAGCGCTTGCGCGCGTACACCGTGCCGCTGGACGTGCTCAGCACGTTGGTCGGCGCCTCGTAGAGCGCCTGCGAGCCCTCCACGTCCCGCTGCGAGATGAAGTTCAGCGTGCGCGACGGGTCCAGCCAGCCCGGCATCGACGGGTAGTGCATGGCGCCCCGGCCGTCGTAGCACGTCAGCGGCCGATAGCTCCCCGTCATCACCATCCCGCAGCCCGACGCGGTGTCGTGCTCGTGCACGAAGCCCAGCGCGTGGCCGAACTCGTGCGTCAGCACGGCGATGAGCTCCGCATCCGTCCACGTCGACGTGGGGCCCAGCTCCAGGAAGCGCGTGGGCCGCGAGTACGTCGGGAACCCCATGCCCGCCGACAGGCCGGTGAAGGTGGGGTTGCGCTCGACGTTGTACTTCACCAGGTTGTTGCTGCGATTGCAGGTGGACGAGTCCAGCGCCTTCAGGTGCACGAACTTCACGTTGGCCGCGCCCTCCCAGCCGGAGGCGGCGCGGTGCATGAACTCCACCACGCGGTCGTAGTCCGCGCCGAAGTCCGTGGGACGGATGCAGTAGGTGATGGCCTCGCGGTCCGCGCGGCTCCAGGCCGCGTCCGCCCCGCCCACCCGGAAGACAGACAGCGCGTTGGGGTTGTTCGTGAAGCTCTCCCAGTACCGGCGGACCTCCGCCAGGTCCAGCATCCGCATGTCCCCCTCGACCAGGAAGTGGCCCTCCTCCGTCGTCACGACGTTCTTCGCGCTCCAGGCCGCGAAGGCCGCCGTGGTCGCCGCCCCCGTGTCCGTGAGCGTCTCCGCCTCGGGCACGGTCGCCTCGGGCCCGCAGGCCCCCAACAACAGGGCCATCGTCGTCACGGCGAGCGTGGTCGTCCGCCAACCACGGTGGCGGGTGTGAGTCATTGTCTGCATATGGATTCCCCTGCGCTCCGGGACCGGCCCCCGGGTGTGCGCTGATATCGCGGTGTCTTCCTTCGCACCGCGAGAACCCAACGAACGCCGCGCGCGTTCTTCCCGCGCACCTTCCACGAACCCTGTCCGCGCAGCCGCGCATTGCCCACGCCCAGACCTCCCCATCGCGGCGTCACGTGGAGCCCTGGCGCCATCTCCTCCGATGGCGCCAGGAGACGACGTGCGTTTCAGCGGCCCCACTTCCTGGAGGCCTCTAGCAGGCTCTCTGGCAGATCCTTGGAGGCCTCTTTCAGGAGCCCTTTCAGCTTCGTGGCCAGTTCGCCGCCCTGCTCGACGCCCCACTTGAGCATTTCGATGGTGTCCTTGACACCGTAGTGGGCGATCAGCTCCGCGGCGCCAAGTGGCCCCATCGCGGCGGCTCCCGCGAGGTTGGCGGCCTTCACCCAGCCCGGGGCCTCGTAGGGTTTCCCCTGGGATTTGGCGTCCTTCATCTTCGTCTTCTCATTCGTCAGGCCGATGTCGAGCGCGAGCTCGGTGATGGCCAGCGGGATTCCCACGCCGAGGTCGACCGCGGCGCCCACACCCGTCAGGTCCATCAGCAGACCGGCAACGGAATCAAAGGCGTTGAGCTTCGAACCCGTGAGGGCCAGGAAGCTCAAGTCCTTGTTCTGGCCCTTGAGCTCCACGGACTCATTGGCGAGCTTGACGGCGTCAAAGACGCCGGGGACGGCGCCAGCGACGGGTATCATCTTTCCAATATGCTTGATGATCGTGAGCGCGTGCTCGGTGACTTTCGGGCCCATCTTCGTGATGGCGGCATCCGTCAGCTTGAAGAGCTTGCCGATGGAGCGACTGTCGAACTTCTCGAGCAGGGGCCCCATGAGCTTGAGTGCCGTGGACATCTCCTCCGGCTTGAGGCTTCCGACCATCTTCGAGAAGGACCCCAATGACTCGGCATCCATGTTCTGGATGAGCCTGCTCATCCGGCCCAGGTCGTCCGGATCCGTCAGCTCCTTGGCCATCTTCGACAGGTTGTCGAGCATGCCGGTGTCCTTGAGGACAGCCTCGAGCTGGTCCTTCTTCACGGACCCGAGCACGTTCACCAGCCGCTTGAGGTCCTCGCCCTCGCCCAGGGAGGTGAGCCGGGTGGTGAGCGCGGCGAGCCCCTCCTTCGTCTGGACGCCGTTCAGCGCATTGTGCAGGAGGGTCAGGTCCTTGGGGTCCGCCAGCTCTCCGCTGAGCTTGACCAGCTTCTCCGTCGACGCCGCGTCCTGAAGGAACTCGTCGGCGAGCTTGGGAGGCAGGCCGGAGGCGGCCCTGAGGAACCGATTGGCGGTGTCCTTGTCGGGGGCGGCCTCGACCTGCTTGAGGACACTGTCGAGGGCCTCCGGCTTGGAGACGCTCTGGAGCACCTTGGTGAGCTCCGCGGGGTCGACCTTGTCGGCGAGCTGGGCAATCTGGGTCTGCTGCCCGGGCGTGAGCCGGTTCTTGAGGTCCTCCGGGAGCGCACTCAGGGCCTCTTGCGTGAGATTCGTCCCCGCCTTCAACAGCGCCTCCAGATTCGGCCCGCCCGCATCCAGGATGGCCTGGGCCGCTTCTCGGCCCGCCTTGGTCAGGCTCTTCCTGTCATCGACGAGGCCGGGAAGCTCGGTCGCGAGCTGCGTGCCCGCCAGGACCCGCTCATGCCACTTGGCCTTGGGGTCGAGGAGGGTGAAGAGCGCGCTCACGGAGCGCAGGGGGCCTTCCGCGTTGCCGAACATCTGCTTGAACTTGCCGTTCAGCCCCGGGAACTCGCCGGCCGCCAGGCCGAGGTCCTTGACGAGCGAGACGCTGGCCTTGGTGATCTTCGCCCAGTTCTTGTCGGGGTCCGCGAGCGCGGAGACCAGCTCCGCCGTGGACTTCGCGAGGGGCGTCCCCTTGTCATAGGCCTTGAACTGGGCGCTGGCGCCCAGCATGAACTTCTGGAACTTCTCGGGCGGGACGGCGTTCTTCGCCTGCTCGGCGAGCGTGAACGCTGCGGCCGCGCGTTCGGCCCAGGCGACGGCTTGCTTCTCCGGGTCATCGGGCATGGGCTCCGCGAGCTTGCGCAGGGCCTTGCGCGCCTCCTGGGAGCGGGTGAGGTTGCTGGCCTCTTCCGCGGTGAAGTCCCCGAGGCCCGTCAGCTTGGGCTTGGCCTCCTTGGGCTCGACTCCCTTGGCGATGGCGTCGGTGAAGGAGGGAGTGGACAGGATCGTGTTCGTGTCCCAGTCCTCGCTGACGGCGCCCGCGCCCCGGAGCAACTGCGTCAAGGCTTCCTTGTCCGCGAACCCCTTCAGGTCGGGTGCCTTCTCGCCGTCCTTCAGCTCATCCTTGGCCGCCGTGGAGACCGACTTGGCGAAGGTCTCCAGGTCCTCGCCCTTGGAAATCTTGAAGTGGTCGAGCGCGGCCTTCGTCTTGGGATTCGAGGCGAGCGCCTCGTACACGATGGTCCGTGCCGCCTTCTTGTCCTTCACGTTGTCGAAGGTGGTGGCGCCCAGGTCGGCGGGCCCCTTCTGCGCAAGCTTCTGTGAGTACGCCGCGAAGTCGCTCGCGTTCTGGATGCCGAGCTCCTTGAGCGTCTGGAGCGTCGCCGGGTCATTCGTCGCGACCAGCTTGCCGTAGGCCTGCTCCGACGCGCTCGGGTCGGCCACCATCATCTTCTGGAGTCCGTCGGGGACCTGGGCCTTGGCCAGGGCGGCCGCGCGAGCAGGAGAGCCCGGCGGCGTGTCGAAGATGGCGCGCGCCTTGTTGGCGGTGAGACCGCCGACTTCCTTGTAGTGCGGCTGGTCCTTCATGTAGTCGCCCATCGACGCGTAGCTCTTGTTCGTCGTGGGGTCGAAGACCTTCTCACCCTGACGGACGACGACGTGGCCGCTCTGGCCCTCGGCGCCCTGGCGCTGGTCCTCCAGGAACACCAACTCCGATCGGGCGCGCAGCTCGGGCGAGGCCTTGTCCACCCAGTCCGCCGCGACGTCGAGGCAGTTGGCCTGACCGTCCTTCGTGTCCTCGGTGAGGAGCGAGGTCAACTCGGGGCCGGTGGGCGCGGCGCCGAAGAGCTTGTCGAAGCCGCCGCCGCGCTGGGGCCCGTCGAACGCGGAGTCCGACACCGTGGCCTTGGGGAGGAGCTGGTCGATGTCCTTCTGCGTGAAGGGCGCGGGCTTGCCCTCGCGCACGGCCTGGGCATTCGCCTCACTCAAGGCCCCCTGGGCCTGCTTCGCCGTGGAGACGACCTTCTCGTTCGCCGTCTGGAGCGCCTTGTCCGCCTGGACGGCCTGGTTGGCCGCGTCGCGCTCGGCATTCCGTGCCATCTCGAGCTGCGCCTTGGCGGCCTTGGCGGCCTCGGGCGTAAGCCCCGGCTGCTCGGCCTTCTGCCGCGCGGACACGGTGGCCTTCTGCTTCTCGGACAGGGTCTTGCGCGCGTCGGACGCGGCCCGCTGCGCAGCCTCCGCCGCCTTGCGCGCCGCTTCCGCCGCCTTGCGCGCTGCCTCCGCGGCCTTGCGTGCCGCCTCCGCAGCGCGCCGTGCTTCCTCGGCGGCACGACGTGCCGCTGCATCCTTGTCACCGACGCTGCTGCTTCGACTGCTCGCGGGTCCGACACTCATACGAGGACTCCTGGGGCTGGGGACGATGGAAGCTCCCAAGGCAAGGACCGGGCCCGCGCATAAAGGCGCGAAAGCGCGAGCCTTGCCCGCTCAGCCCTGTAGGCCCCGGACTACAACTCGCGGAGGAGTTGATGTCTTTTGCCTGCGATGGAGTGAGGCATGGGGGGGCCCGGCGGATTTCCACGCCCCGGGCCCCTGCCCCCCTGGACACCATGCGTGAGCGGAAGGCAGCATCCGGCACTGCCCTCCAACCCCCGAAGGGGACTTCATGCCGTCGAAGAACGCTGGTGCCTCTCTGAAGGAAATCAACGACAACATCCGGAAGGCCTTTGCGCGGCGCGAGCGCTGGGCGCAGCTGTCCTCCCAGGTCTCCGACGCCCTGAAGGCCGCCGTCCAGAAGGCGAACGGCGAGGCCGGCCCCGCGTCCGAGGGCGCCCTGTCCCTGTCCCTGGAGCAGGTGCCGCACTGGGATGACTCGCGCGCGTTCGAGGTCCGCTTCTCCGGCAAGGACATCGGCCTGGTGAAGAGCAACGGCGCGCCCGCGGGCCCCGTGCACGCGCACGGCGCCTCGCTGCGCATCGCCCCCCTGGTCAACGGCCTGGTGGGCGCCAGCTACACGCCCGGCTGGCTGACGCTGGGCGAGGAGCAGTACGGCGAGAAGCCGGAGCTGGCGCTGCTGGGCGTCTTCGAGCCCGAGGACATCGCCAAGGCGGACCTGCTCGAGGACCTGCTCGCGCAGACCCTCACGCGCGCCGCCACGGACCACTGGGCCAGCGGCGGCTCGGTGCGCGCGTCGGGCAAGTAGTCCCTCCCGAGCACGCGGGCGCGCGTCGGCCAGTGACGCCGGCGCCGCCCCGCTCGGCTGCGGGGAAGGGCTCCCACCGCTGGCCACCCTGTAGGCCCGGTGTTCTGCAGCGCCCGCACGCATGCCCTCCGGGGCGGCAACTTCCCTTTGAAATTCGCCGGGCCTTCTCGTAGTTTGCCCCGGACTTCGAGGAGTGTTGCGAGGCCCCTGGCCCCAGGCTCGAAGGGAATGACCCAACGGCACTCACCTGTACGCGTGGCTTGCGAGGGTGGGTCCGTTTCCAAGCGGCTCGGGCAGGACCTCGCCAGCACACGCGACGCAACCTGAAATCAGGAGATACGCCATGACCGCCGCCACGCAGACGCAGAAGCAGGACTACGCCATCGCCGACCTCGGCCTGGCCGGATGGGGCCGCCGGGAGATCAAGATCGCCGAGAGCGAGATGCCGGCGCTGATGGCCATCCGCGAGGAATACGCGAAGCAGCAGCCGCTCAAGGGCGCTCGCGTCACCGGCTCGTTGCACATGACCATCCAGACGGCCGTGCTGGTGGAGACGCTCCAGGCGCTGGGCGCCGAGGTGCGTTGGGCGTCGTGCAACATCTTCTCCACGCAGGACCACGCCGCCGCCGCGCTGGTGGCCGCGGGCACGCCGGTGTTCGCGCACAAGGGCGAGTCCCTGAAGGAGTACTGGGACTTCACCCACCGCATCTTCGACTTCGGCCCCGCGGGCAGCGACCACGAGGGTCCGAACATGATTTTGGACGACGGTGGTGACGCGACGCTGCTGATGCACCTGGGCAAGCGCGCGGAGAAGGACGCCAGCGTCCTGGCCAACCCCCAGAGCGAGGAGGAGCGGGAGCTGTACGCGTCCATCAAGGCGAAGCTGGCCCAGGACGCGACGTGGTACTCGCGCAAGGCGGCGAAGATCATGGGCGTCACCGAGGAGACGACCACGGGCGTGCACCGCCTGCAGGAGATGTCCGCCAAGGGCACGCTCCTGTTCCGCGCCATCAACGTCAACGACAGCGTCACCAAGAGCAAGTTCGACAACCTGTACGGCTGCCGCGAGTCGCTGGTGGACGGCATCAAGCGCGCCACGGACGTGATGGTGGCGGGCAAGATTGCGGTGGTCGCGGGCTATGGCGACGTCGGCAAGGGCTCCGCGCAGGCGCTGCGCGCGCTGTCGGCCCAGGTGTGGGTGACGGAGATCGACCCCATCTGCGCGCTGCAGGCGGCGATGGAGGGCTACCGCGTCGTCACCATGGACTACGCGGCGGACAAGGCGGACATCTTCGTCACGGCCACGGGCAACAAGAGCGTCATCACCCACGACCACATGGCGAAGATGAAGGACCAGGCCATCGTGTGCAACATCGGCCACTTCGACAATGAGATCGAGGTCGCCTCCCTGGAGAAGTACCAGTGGGAGGAGATCAAGCCGCAGGTGGACCACATCATCTTCCCGGACGGCAAGCGCATCATCATGCTGGCCAAGGGCCGCCTGGTGAACCTGGGCTGCGGCACGGGTCACCCCAGCTACGTGATGTCCAGCTCGTTCGCGAACCAGACCATCGCGCAGATCGAGCTGTACTCGCACAGCGACAAGTACCAGGTGGGCAAGGTGTACGTGCTGCCCAAGCACCTGGATGAGAAGGTCGCCCGGCTGCAGCTCAAGAAGCTCAACGCGCAGCTCACCGAGCTGACGCCGGACCAGGCCTCGTACATCGGCGTCACGGTGAACGGGCCGTTCAAGCAGGACACCTACCGCTACTAGTCGTTCCCGGTCAGGTCGATGCCCGCGGGTGCCTCCTGGGCCCCCGCGGGCGTCCCGACCCGAAGTGCTCAGGGCACCCAGTCCACCATCGTCCCCACGGTGAACGCGTCCGCCAGCGTCCCATTGGTGGCCCGGGCCGTCAGCTTGCAGAGAGCGGTGGGCATCGGCGTGGTCCACGCGTACCGCACCGAGCAGGACGTGGGCGCGGGGCTCGTCGCGCAAGTGTCCGCGCCGCGCACCAGCGTGCCGCACGGCACCCCCGACACCAGCTCGAGCGTCGCCGTCCTCGTGCCGTGGCTTGTGCCGTAGTCCACGAAGATGTCTACCTGGAAGGTCCGGTTGGGCCCGACGGTGGGGAAGCGCGTCACCGCCGACTCACGCAGGAAGGTCTGCAGGGGCAGGCCCTGTCCCTGCGCGTGGATGGCCGTGATGAGCGGGCGCGGGGTGTAGGTCCCCTCCACGTCCACGTCCCCGGTCGTCGGCGTCAACGAATACACGGTGACGTTGATGGCGCGAGACACCGTCTGACCTCGCGCGGTGGCGCGCACCTCCAGCCTGCACGCGCCCGTCACCGTGTTGTACCACTCCGTGTAGGACGCGTTCGGGCGGGTGAACACGCTCGTCGGACAGTCGCTCGTCCACTGGTAGGTGATGGGGTCTCCGTCCAGGTCGATGACATCCACGCCGAGCTCGGTCAGCGTGTAAGGACGAATAACCACCGCCCCGGAGATGCTCGAACGGATGAACGGCGCGATGTCCGGCTGCGGCGCGGCCGGCGTCACATCCCGGATGTCCAGGAACACGCCCACCGTGGAGCCCGCGACCACGGTCACCGTCACGGTGCCACTGGCGACCAGCACGGGGGTCCCCGTGCCGTCCTCCACGAACCCCTCGGCCGTCAGCGTCTGCGCCCCCGCGGGCAACACGAGCGTCCCCTCGAAGGTGTCCGATGTCGCCGAATAGGTCAGGGTTTGCGAGACATTGGCGGGCTGCGCGGTGACCACCAGGCTGTCGAGCTCCCCGTGGGCCAGCCCCTGCACCGACAACCGCATCTCACCCGAAGGGCCCTCGGGCTGCGCCTCCCCTCCTCCGGCACATGCCAGCCATTGCACCGCGAGGATGCTCACGACGACGCTCCACGACTTCGACATGGGCTGCTCCTTCGATTGTGAAGACAAACCAAGACAAGCCTATTCGGCCCCAAGGCGCGCTCCCAGTGATGCACGGGCGACCCAGGGATGTCGTGGTGAGCTGCGGAGCCCCGCTGGCGGGCTCCGACCGCGGAGGCCGTGAAACGCATGCACGGACGTGGACTTGCGCGAGCCCGCCGCGCCGCGGGAAGACCCCCATCGGAATGTCTCGCGTGGGTCCCCGTCGTCGCGATGGGCTGTTCATCGTCGACGTGGTCATCCTCGACCCCGCGCGCGGTGACAGAGCCGGCGCATCACCGAGACGGCGCACGACCCGGTCGACGTCGATCGCGCCTTACCGGTGCCTCGCGCCACGACCTGGTGGATGCGCACCGCCCCCGTCGCTCCCGAGAGCCTCCGACACGGCGCGCGCCCGCGCGTCCTCGCGCCGTGTCCAGGAAGCAACACGCCCCGACACGGAAGCTTGATGCACCCGGGGCGGCCCGGGTCTACGGTCGCCGGATGGGTTCAGCCGTTCCCGGCACGCCGGGCTGTGTTTCATCCACCGACGTCACCTCCGCCCCTCGCCCTTCCCGCTCCACGACGGCGCTCGTCCTCGCCGGGCTGTGCCTGCTGCTCGGCGCGCCCGTGAACGCCCAGCCGATTCCCCTCGACGAGTCGGGCGTCCCCGCCACCGCCGTCTCGCTCACCGTCAGCGGCGGCGTGTCGCTGGGGGTCTACGAAGCGGGCTTCCTGTACTACGCGCTCGCCTCGGCCCAGGGCAGTCAGCAGGTGGACCTGCGGCTGCTGACGGGGGCCTCCGCCGGGAGCCTGAACTCGCTGCTCGCGGTGCTGGCGTCCTGCGGGGCCGAGCTGCCGCCCCCGGACCAATCCCTGTTCTGGCGGACGTGGGTGCCCGTCGGCTTCAACCAGCTCTTCATCCCCGCGTCGACCTCCCCGCTCGGCGTCTTCTCCCGGGAGTGGCTCGAGCGCGGCGCCGCCGACATCGAGAAGGCCTGGAACCAGGGGCTGAGCACGTCCTGTGACGTGGTGCTCGGCGTCTCCACCACGCGCGTGGAGCCTCGCGTGCTCATGGCCGCGAACGGCCGCATGCCCCTGCCTCGCATCGAGGAGAAGTTCGCCATCCGCATCCGGGGACGCGGCCCGGGCAAGCCCCCCTCCGCCACCAACTACACGACGCCCGGCAGCCGGCGCATGGAGCCGCTGCTCGTCACCGACGAGCAGGGCGAAATCGCCTTCCAGGCGCTGCGCGACCTCATTCTCGCGTCGATGTCCTTCCCCGTGGCCTTCCCGCCGCACGAGCTGTCCACCTGCATGGCGAAGGAGTCCCAGTCCCCCGCCGTGTGTCTGCCCCGGGAGGCCCGGACCGAGCGCTACATCGACGGAGGCATCTTCGACAACGCGCCCTTGCGCCTCGCGGTGGGGCTCGCCCGCGACGGCCTCCACTCCGTCGACGGCAAGCTGCAGTGGCGCGACGTCCCCACGCCGGGCGTGCGGCAGACGCCCAAGGGCATCGCCTTCGCGTTCGTGGACCCGGACGCCACCGAGTACCCCATCCTCCAACCCGCCCAGGCCCGCTCCACCTCCCGCTCACTGCCCACCGAGCTCAGCGGAATCATCGCGGCGCTCGTGGACACCGCGCGCTCCAAGGAGCTGTCGCTGCTGCTGGAGGAGGAGCCCGACATCGCCCGGCGGCTCGTGCTGCCCCGTCGTCACTTCCCCGCCGCCAGCGCGCCGCTGTTCGCGTTCCTCGGCTTCTTCGAGACGGAGTTCCGCACGTTCGACTTCTACCTGGGCATGTACGACGCCCGGCGGATGCTGCTCGACGTGACGAAGGGCGAGGACCCGTTCGCCCGGCCCCGCGACGAGCCCGCCCAGGACCCCGGGAGCTGGGCGCCCTTCATCTGCATGCGCGCGGTGTACGACGGCGCCGCCGAAGCCCCGCGCGTCTGCGAGGCAGAGGCCCTGGCCGACTTCCGCGCGCTGCTCCAGGTGTCGCTCGACCAGCTCTATGACGCCTGCGCCAGCGCGGGCACCGGCAACATGGAGGCCACCTGGCGCAACCTGCACTGCGAGCGCGCCATGGCCGGAGAGGCGCCCCCGCGCGTGCCCGGTGTCGCGCCCGAGCAGTGGCCCGACTGGAAGAAGAACCCCAAGGAGCCGGAGCTCGACTACTCGATGCGCCTGCTGGGCGCGTATGGGTTCAGCTTCCGGGACTTGGGCGTGCCGCGCGGCCGGGGCGACCTGGCCATCGTCCGCATCCGCCAGTCCCTCGGAGCGGCCGTGAATCGGCTCACGGAGGTCCAGTCGGGCGATGACCGGCAGATGGTCAGCTTCGCGGGCAAGCTCGCCGCGGACACGGTGGCGTTCGCCGCGCCGGGCACGGTGCTGCACGTCACCATGGGGCCGGTGCAGAGCGAGGTGGGCGTGAGCATCTCCGCGTTCGAGGAGCAGCTGCCCACGGGGCTGCGCTTCACGGCGGCCCTCGGCTTTCGCGGGCTCGAGGACGTGCTCTCCTCGGGAACGGAGGAGTCCTTCGCGCTGGCGCCCGTCGGAGGGCTGGAGTTCCGGCCGAGCACCGACCAGTCCTTCCTCGCGCAGAGCCGCTTCAGCCTGCGCGCCGGCTGGATGTTCAGCGCGAATGACCGCTACGGCACCCAGGCCTGCGAGGGTCGAGGCGCCAGCCGGGTGACGGCGTGCTCCCGCGCCGTCGTGCAGGCCCTGGTGGGCGTGGCCATCCTGGAGCGCTTCCGCGTCCAGCTCATCGGAGAGTGGTATCCCGGCTCACGCTCACGAGAGACGCTGTGGTCCATCGCGCCGGGCATCGGCGTGGAGATAGGACTCTGAACGGGCGCGCCGCTTCGGAGTGCCAGGAACGCCGCCGATGAGCGTATGAAGTCATGGGGAGCTCCAAACCCCATCGAGGAACCGCTCATGCGCACACGACTGTTGGGACTTCTCTGCCTGTCACTCCTCGCCGCATGCGGCGGCGACACGGGGCCGCGCTCGTCGCTCCAGGCCTGCTCGTTCGACCAGGCCTGCCAGGACCCCGAGGAGCGCTGCAACATCAGCCAGGAGTGTGGCCCTCCAGTGGGCTCCGAGCTCTCCTGTCGCGAGGAGAAAGGCGACCGGATGTGCCACCGGGCTTGTGAGACATCCTCGGACTGCGGTCCGGGCGAGTCCTGCCAGTCCTTCCCCAACGTGAACCGGACCGACATGCTCTCGACGACGAGGCTGTGCTACGGCTGAGAGCGCCGTCACGAAGTCGCAAGCCCGTGGCCTCGCAGCTTGTCCGGCGTGGTCCCCGTCATCCTGCGGAACATGGCGATGAAGGCGGACGCGCTGCTGTAGCCCAGCTCCAGCGCGACGACCTCCACGGCGCTCCCCTCCTCCAGCATCGCGAGCGCCTTCACCACCCGCAGGCGCTGACGCCACTCGCTGAAGGACAACCCCAGGTGCTGCTGGCAGCGCCGCTCCAGCGTCCGCTCCGTGGTGTGCACCTGGCGCGCCCACTCGGCCAGTGAGCGCCCATCCGCCGGCGCCTTCACCAGCGCCCGCAGCACCTCGCCGAGCAACGCGTCGTCGGACATGGGCAGGTAGCTGCCCTGCGGCGGCGCGAGCCCGAGCTGGTCGATGAGCACCCGCATCAACCGCCGCTCCGCGCTCGTGCGCGGGTACGCCACCTGGTGCTCGCGCAGGTGCTCCAACAACGACTTCACCAACGGGCTCACCGCCAGCGCGCACGTCGTCCTCGGCAATCCCCGACACAGCGCCTTGGTGAGGTACAGCGAGCAGTGGCTCGCCTCCGAGCGGTTCATCCCCCGGTGCTCCACGTCCGGCGGCAGCCAGATTCCATACTGCGGGGGCGCCAGGTAGTGGCTGCCCGCCAGCTCCAGCTCCATCACCCCGCTGAAGGCGTAGACGAACTCACCCCACGGGTGGTGATGCCGAGGGTACGTGGCCGCCGTGGGCAGCCGCGCCGTGCGGAAGTACACGGGGTGCGGAAGCTTGGTGGAGAAAGGAACCTGGAGCTGCTCGGCCATGGCGGCTTCTCGGCATGGGTTGTCGGGTTCAAGCTATATGAATCAAGCCCGTCACACGCCATATGAAGGGCATGAGCACGCTTCGCAGACCCGTCGATGGCTTCGCGCTCGCCACGATGCTCCTCCTGTGCGCCCTCTGGGGCGTTCAACAGGTGGCCATCAAGCTGGCCGCGTCCGACATCCCACCCCTGGCGCAGATGGCGCTGCGCTCGGGGCTCGCCGCCCTGCTCGTGGGCCTGCTGTGCCTGCTGCGCGGCGAGCGGCTGGACGTGCGTGACGGCACCTGGCGCCCCGGCCTGCTGTCGGGCGTGCTCTTCGGCGCCGAGTTCCTCTTCATTGGAGAGGGCCTGCGCCACACGCACGCGTCCCACATCGCCGTCTTCCTCTACACCGCGCCCGTCTTCACCGCGCTGGGCCTGCACTGGCGCATCCCCTCGGAGCGGCTGCGCCGGGTGCAGTGGGTGGGAATCCTGGTCGCCTTCGCGGGCATCATGCTCGCCTTCGGCGGTGGCTGGCTCGAGGGAGGCATCACCCCGCGGATGCTCTGGGGCGACACGCTGGGGCTGCTCGCGGGCCTGTCCTGGAGCGCGACCACCGTGGTGGTGCGCGGCTCGTCGCTCTCCGAGGCGCGCCCCACGCACACCCTGCTCTACCAGCTGCTCGGCGGCTTCGCGCTCCTGCTGCCCATCGCGCTGTTCACCGGACAGGCGAGCCACCTCTCCATGACGGGCACCGCCTGGACGAGCCTGCTCTTCCAGGGCGTCATCGTGTCCTTCGCCAGCTACCTCGTCTGGTTCTGGCTCCTGCGCCGCTACCTCGCCTCGGGCCTGTCCGTGTTCTCGTTCATGACGCCCGTGTTCGGCGTCACCGCGGGCTGGCTGGTGTTGCGCGAGCCCGTGGGGCTGTTCTTCATCCTGGGCGCGGCCCTGGTGCTCGCGGGCATCCTCATCGTCAGCGCGCCGGGACTCCTGCGCGCGGCCGCCCCCGCCGCGGGCCTCCGGCCGGGCCGGATCGTTCCGTAATCCAGGTTCAACAGCACCCTGGATACACTGTCAGCGGATTCACTCACCGCGTGGCCCCGGACCGCATCTGGGCGCACGCACGCGGGCTTGCGACATTTCAGGCGATTTCCCGTTCATCGGATGTGCGAGCCGGGCCGGCGTCGTTCCGAGCGCAGCGTATGACCCACGAACCGTGAATCGGGACGGTGTCGTCGCGGCCTTCGGCTCCACACAACCGTGATGGGAGAATCCAAGATGAAGTTCGTGAATCGTGGTGGGTGGAGCGTGCTGCTGTTGTCGGGGCTCGTCGGCTGTGGCCAGGAGGCCCTGGACCCGGCGCCCGCGACGCCGCAAGACGCGGTCCTCACCGCCGAGCAGGAGGCGCGCTTCCTCACGCCGCCCGCGGGCTGTACGGAGGTGACGCTCGGGGAGACGTTCAATGGCATCCAGCTGACGCCGGTGCAGTACGAGCGTCAGCCCACGTTCCGCGGCGACCTGACGAACCTGGGCGGCACGACGCGCGACGAGCTGCGCATCCGCCTGGACATGAACACTGCGCCGGGCCTCTACAACCTGGCCACGGGTGGCGCGAACACCTTCACCTGCGAGCAGTGTGTCTTCGGCTACCAGGACATCGGCACCACGACGCAGAAGCTGTTCGTCGCGGACTCGGGCGCGCTGCTGCTCGCGCTCCAGCTGTCGCCCCAGCAGACGCTGGGCGCGCTGTCCAACGTGGTGCTGCGCGAGTCCGTGCTCGCCGCGCCCCGCTCCGGCCCCTACACGGGCTCCGCCGTGGTGGAGGGCGGCGAGTGCCGGTGGATCCGCTTCGCGACCTGGAACACCCTGCGCCCCGGTGGGTGTGATCCGCGCGAGGGCTCGCCGACGAGCAACCTGCCGGACACGGCCTGCGTCGCGGACGACTACGCGGGCACGGACGGCACGCTGGAGCGCGCGCTCGGCACCAAGACGCAGGGCGAGCTGTGCACGCGCACGGCCGCGGCGAGCGAGTACGAGCTGGCCACCACCGACTGCGAGCAGGGCTTCGCGTGCACGGACCTGGTCTCCGACGACGCGCAGTGCCTCAAGACGTGTGACTTCATGTCGCCCGCCCCCGGCTGCCCCTCGGGCACCATCTGCGGCGTCTACGGCGTCTGCACCACCGAGGCCATCCTGGTGGAGAACGGCTTCGCGTTCGACCCGGCGCTCATCGGCCAGCCGTGCGCGGGCGGCTTCACCGAGTTCTGCGGCGTCGAGGGCGCCCGGGGCTCCTGCTTCGACCCGGACGGCGCCGCCGGCCCCGCGGGCGCCACCTGCCGGCCCTACACCCGCGCCCGCTCCGACTGCGCGCCGGGCGAGGAGCTGGGCTACGTCTACTACCCGCTCGCGGGCGGCGGCATCGACCGCACCTACAGCTACTGCTACCCCCTCAGCCCCTGATTCCCCTCTGGCGGCGCCTCGCCCCTCCGGGTGGGGCGCCGCCCCCGTCGGCCCACGCGGACGGCGGGCTCGCCTTGCCTCCTCGAAGCCCCTCGCGCGTGCCGCTGGAACGCGGGCCGCGTCGGACTCGGACGCAGGCCCTCGCGCGCTGTCGCACGCGGCTCGCACGGGGGGTCGGACCGACGACGACCAGGACAGGTGACTTCCTGCTTCTCCCTGGAAGAAGGAGGCGGTGACTCCAGGCACAGCGGCTGCACTGGTGCCCGCGCACGGCTGCCCCCGCGCCCCAGCCCGAACGCGAGCCTCCATGTTGATCCAGTGCCGAAGGTGCCACCGCAAGGTCTTCGTCTTCCAGTTCGAGAGCAAGACGCTCTGCAAGAGCTGTCTGACGCACGTCTCCAAGCCTGGCCCCATCCGGAAGAAGCCCTCGTACGTGGACCTGAAGAAGTCTCCCCACGACGCGCGCATCCAGAAGAGCATCCAGAAGAATTTCAAGTCGATGAAGCAGGCGCGCCGGGACCAGGTCCGGCTGCGGCGGACGGGGTCGGACAGCCTGCTGAGCGCCCTGCTGGACCCGGTCCGGGAGTCCTCCCCGCCCCCGTCGCAGATGATGACGCTGGATGACACGGCGAGCATCCCCGAGCCCAGCGTGATGACGCTGCAGTGCATGACGCTGTTCATCCCCTTCGACGCGGGCAAGAAGTTCTACAAGGACAACGCGAAGCAGGGCACGTTCCAGGGGAACCTCGTCCCGACGGGCGGCTTCAACTTCGCGCCGCTGCAGAACGTGGGCGGCTTCCAGCCGCTCGCCGCGTTCAACACCAAGCCGTACCCGAACCACACGCCCTTCGAGAAGAAGTCGGGGTTCATGGACGAGACGGACGTGCTCGCCAACTACGATGCCATCGTCCTGAAGCACATCCAGGAGGCCACCAACGTGCTGGAGTGGAAGCGGCTCCACGCCAGGCGGCCCTATGACCTGCACAAGCAGCTCACGCAGCTGGTGCCCGAGGTCATCTTCCTGTCAGAGGAGCTCAAGGGCGCGCCCTTCCCGGACGAGCTGCGCCCGTGCCCGGAGCTGACCTACCGGCGGATTGGCAGCATCCGCACGCTGCTCGATGCCGACGTGGACCCCAAGAACGAAATCTCCGCGTACGTCCTGCGCGACGAGATGTTCTCCTCACAGGTCCTTTACGAGGCCCGAGGCCTCATCCGCCAGGGCGTCAACCACCCCGAGAAGTGGCTCTGCGTGCAGAAGATAGTCCCCGAGTACCGCGTGTACTTCGAGGTCGCGGGCGTGCACCTGGACGCGGGCTACACCGGCCACACGAAGGACGACAAGAAGCACAAGGCGCTGGAGGAGGTGGCCCGGTTCGCCCACGACAACAACGTGGACGTGCTGCTGGGTGACCTGAACATGGACTCGTTCGAGCTGGGTGGAGGCTTCTTCCCGAACAGGTTCTCCTTCCAGGAGGGCTCCGACGGGAACATCCACGCCACGTACACCGTCTCCCACTCCAACACGAACGCGAAGAACAACTACATGGGAGGCATCATCGTGAACCAGGAGCAGGTGGACACCGAGTCCATCAACCTCCTGGGGGAGGACACCCGCTCCCTCTCGCGCACGCTGAATGACAACTTCTATTCAGACCACCCCGCCATCATGGCGAACTACGTGAAGTCCTTCCGCTGAAGCGTCCGGAGCCTCCACCATGCCTCGCCTCACTCCCGCCGTGCTGCTCCTCACCGGCCTGTCGGCGTGCGCCACCACGCCCGTCGACCCGGCGGGCTCCGCGAAGGACGCGTGCCCCACCGCGAAGCTCGCCTTCACCCGTGAAGCGGGCTGTCGCAACGACGGCGCGGTGGAGCTGTGCCTTACGGCCGGTGACGCGGCGCTGCTCGCCCGCGTCCAGGCGCTCGCCCCCGGAGCGCGCGCCCTGTCCTCGCGAGGCCGCGCCGCGTGCGACACGGCCTCGGAGGTCCTGGTGCTGCTGCCCTTGGAGGAGCAGGACTGCGAAGGCAGACACGGCGCGCTCACGCCCGCCGCGTGGGAGCGGCTCTGCCGCGTGGCCGCGCTGCCCCAGGTGCGCGCGCTCGTGCCCACCTGGTACGAGTGACAGAGGGACTACGGCGAAACGTAGACGCAGACGGCCAGCGCTCCGCAGCCAATCTCCACCGCGAGCTTGTTGCAGTCCGGCTTGAAGTCCGAGCGGTACAGGGTGTGGTTCTGCGTCCGCCGGTAGGGGCCGTCCACGCCGACGCCGCTGTAGTTGATGGCCACGGTGAGCAGGCCGTTGTCCCCCGTCCCCGCGGGGATGAGGGTGGTGACGCTGCACGTGTCGCGGTTGTGGATGGGCAAGGGCTCGCCGCCCACCGTGACGCTGTTGATCTTGAAGTCCCCGTCGTTGTCGAAGCGCACGTACGCGGAGGAGGAGCGGTCCACCAGCTCCCCGTTCTCCATCGACAAATCACACGCGCCCGGCGTCCAGGTGCCCTTCTGGTACTGGCCCAGGAACGTGTTCGACCCGTTCTGCGGCCGGAAGCGCATCGTCTGTCCCTCGAAGACGACCTCGTAGTCCGGCAGGTTGTGCGTCGAGTCCCAGCGAATCATCCGGGGGCTGATGAGCCGCCCCTTGTAGAGCCCCGCCGACGGCGAGCCGGGCAGCTCGCACATGTACACCCGGTCCGACGACTGGCCGGCGATGCCGCCATAGGCCACGTCCGTCTTGTAGCCGTACTCACTGCCGAAGCGATTCCAGACACCCGTCACGGCGGAATCACCGTCCCCGGGGTTGTCGTCCTCCGCGCTGGAGTCACACGCGGACAAGGGGGCCAACAGCAGACATCCAAGGGAGAAACGCGCGAGGAGAAGGTTCACGTGCATCCTGATGAGCCGGCGATACACCGCTCAATGAGCTGGATTTTTCCAGCGGAACCTAGAATTCCCCCGACGCCCTCGTAAAGCAGCACTCCGCTGGAAAAATCCCGCGGGAGGCTCCCGGGTGCTCGAAGCCGCACCCGCGGGGTCGACACAGGGCGTCAGCTGGACTTGGATGCATGAAGACAGCAGTTTTCGCCCGGAGGTGCATCCCCCGGGGGTCCGTGATACCCCATGGTTTCACGGGCTTTTGAGACCCCAGGGTGGATGACTGATTCATAGACACCACTGTCCGAAAACCGGGCGCTCCCCTGTGAATACAAAAAGCGCTGGTGAGACGGCGCTTTAACCCAGCCGGCGTCAGGCCTCTTTACATCTTGGGCCCCGCAACCTGGAGCGCGGATACTCCAGGTTAATCTAGGTTTAAGAGCTTCTCCTCTCTTATCGGGCGAGTGGCCCGCCAGTTGCTCAGGGGACGAGCGCGCCGTCCGCGGCTGATGGGAAGGTCAGGCGGCGGCGCGTCCCCCCGAATCATCAGAGGAAAAGCACCATGTTCAAGAGAGCGGCAGTCCTCGTGGTGAGCTGTGGCGTGCTCGCGGCTTGTGGTACCGAGACCGGCGACACGCAGCTGGAGAATGAGGAGATCAAGGCCAACCTGGTCGAGGCCGGCTTCCCGGCGGACGACATCATGGAGGTCGACGGCGCGGTGTACGTGGGCCGCGACGCCCACGTGACGCTCGAGGCCTCGCGTGAGATGCTGCAGCCCGTGACGCACATCGAGCAGTACCGGACGACGAACCTGGTCGCCAGCAGCATCACGAAGATCTGCGTCAACCCCACCTCTTCGTTCAACAGCTACTCCCGCCTGAAGGCCGGTCTGACGGCCGCCGTCGCGAACTACAACGCGCTCGGCCTGAGCTTCACGATGGCCGTGGGCCCGACGACGGGCTGCAGCGCGAACATCACCGCCACGACGATGTCCGGCGCGGGTGGCTCGGCGGGCTTCCCCTCCGGCGGCCGTCCGTACGGCACCATCAACATCGGCACGGGCCTGCAGAGCTACAGCGCGGGCGTCAACGAGCACGTCATCACGCACGAGCTCGGCCACGCGGTCGGCTTCCGTCACTCCGACTACTACAACCGCGCCATCAGCTGCGGCTCGGGTGGTAACGAGGGCACGGCGGGCGTCGGCGCCATCCACATCACCGGCACGCCGACGACGGCGACGGTGGGCGGCTCCATCATGAACTCCTGCTTCCGCTCGTCGGAGACGGGCAACTTCACCAGCAGCGACCGCACCGCGCTGACCACGCTGTACTAAGCCCATGACGCGACCCCTCGGTTCCATCTTGAAACCCTGGGGTTCGCGCCTCGCGGGCACCGTGCTCCTGGGCCTTACGGCCTGTGGGGGCTCGGTGCCCGCACCCTATGAACTGAAGGTCTGCGAGGAGCCGCAGCCGGCCGCGGGCGTCACCGCCTTCACGCAGTGTGGTCCGTCGCTCGACTTCACGCCCATCAATCGCTATCAGGGCGCGCTCCCAAGCATCCAGGAGCGAGAGGACGCTGTCGTCTTCATCAACGGCAGCTGCACCGGCACGTTGATTGCCGCGAGCGCGGGGCCGGTGGTGCTCACCGCGGGCCACTGTGTCGGGCTCGGAGACCGCTCCTTCCTGGTGTTCAACTTCGAGGACGAGGCGGACGGCGACCCCTTGATGACGGAGGGCACGGTCATCGAGCAATCGACCGCACCGGACTACGCCCTCATCCTGCTCGACACGCTCCCCACCGCCGCGCCCGTCCCGCTGACGACGCTGGCCACCGAGCGGCTGGCCGTCATCCAGCATCCGCGCGGCTCCCCCAAGGTCATCGCCGAGGGGCGCTACGCCGACGCGTGCAACCGGCTCGTCTACTACACGGACCTGGACACGCTGGTGGGCAGCTCCGGGGCCGCGGTGCTCAACGAGCAGGGCTACGTGCTGGGCATCCACACCGACGGCGACTGCGAGGTGTCGGGGCGCGGCGCGAACCGGGGCTGGACGGCGAGCGCCATCGTCGAGGCCTCCGAGTACCTCCAGGCCGACGACCTCGCCGAGCGCTGAGGCCCCGCCCGGCACTCCCTCACACGCGGGGTGTCAGGGCCCTCACGCGCGGGGAGACGTGCGCGGGGAGGGACACCGTGGGTGGGTGTCACCCGACCACACTTGGGGCTCGACTCAGGAACGTCGTGACACTACGAGGAAGCGCCGCGCCGTGGGGCGTCAAGCCCTGGGACGCGTGTCCTCCTCCACGACGGATTCTCCTGGCATGGCCTCCTCGTCCCTTCCGTCCATCGCGGTCTCCGCCGCGCCCGACGTCCTCGACACGCCCCGGTCCGAAGCCCCCGTCGTGGCCCCCGGCAAGACGCTGTCGCTGGAGGGGCTGCGCGGGCTGGCCGCCTTCACCGTCGTCCTCTCCCACTTCTTCTACGCCTTCTTCCCCTATCTGCAGACAGGCGACGAGGCGCTGCGCAAGGGGGCCTGGGAGTCGCTCGCCTTCCACAGCCCGCTGCGCGTCCTCTACAACGGCAACTTCTCCGTCGCGGTCTTCTTCGTGATGAGCGGGTACGTGCTCACGCGGAAGTTCTTCAAGGACCCGGATGTCGGCTCGCTCCAGGAAGCCGCGGTGAAGCGCTACGTGCGCCTCATGCCGCCGGTGCTCGTGTCCGTGCTGCTGTGCTACGCGCTCATGAAGCTCTCGCTCTTCCCGGTGGCGCGCACGGACCTGGGCGATTTCCTGGGCAATGCCTACCAACACTCGCCGTCGCTCGTGGACGCGCTGAAGGAGGGGCTCTACCGCGCCCTGCTCGTCGGCGACTCGTCCTACAACTACATCCTCTGGACGCTGCGCGCGGAGTTCCTCGGCTCGCTCGTGCTCTTCGCGTTCCTGGCCCTGTTCGGCCGCTTCCGGCACAGCGGCTGGATGGCCGTGCTGGCGTCGGTGGCGTTGCTCCTCATCCACCCCTCGGACGGCCTCTTCTACTCGCTGTTCCTCGCGGGCGCGTACATGCACCGCTGGCCGGACCTGGGCGCGAGGCCCGTGCTGCTCGTGCTCGCCCTGCTCGGAGGGCTCTACCTGGGCGGCTACCACTGGTACAGCGAGCCCTACCTGTGGATGGTCCGGCTCGCGCACGCGTGCGAGGCGCAGGGCCTGAGGCTCGAGTGGCCCGTCGCCTTCCCCGCCCTGGGCGCCGTGCCCGTGGTCTGGGCCATCGTGCGCACAAACCCCGTCTCCCGCGCGCTGTCCTCCCGGCCGCTCGTCTGGCTCGGCGACAAGTCCTTCTCCATGTACCTCTTGCACAGCGTGCTGCTGTCGTCGGTCGGCGTGTATGTCTATCTGACGCTGCCCGCCACCCTGGCCTACTCGACACGCGCGGTGCTCGCGATGCTCACCGTCACCCTGACGACCTTCCTCGCCTCCGCGCTCTTCGCGCGCTTCGTGGACATGCCGACGATTCGGCTCTCCACCTGGCTGGGCAAGGCCCTGCGCGACACCGAAGGCAGACGACCCTCGTGAAGCGGTAACCACCGCATTGTAGAAGCAATCGAATACTTCCAGGGCTGCCAGTCCGTGGCATGGGCTGTGGACCAGCCCATGCTACCCCATGCTCCCGGGAGCCCGTGGCCCGTGATTGCCCGCATCCCGGGTTTACCGCGTCACATGACGAGCAGGCCGGCGTGCGGCGGGCGGGCGAACTTTGCTAAGGGGGTGGGCATGTCTACCGCCCTCCAAAACCGTCCCGCCAGCCACCTGGCTCCCGGCCGCTTCGGCCAGTCGTCCTACATGATTCGCCGGCAGTTCTTCAAACTGTTCGGCGGCGCGTTCCACATCTACGACGCCGCGGGCAACCTCGCTTTCTACTCGAAGCTGAAGGCCTTCAAGCTGAAGGAGGACCTGCGCATCTACGGCGACGAGGAGATGCGCGAGGAGCTGCTCAGCATCAAGGCGCGCGGCATCCTCGACTTCGGGATGACGTACGACGTGACGGACGCGTCCACGGGCCAGCGCGTGGGCGCGCTGCGCCGCAAGGGCCTGCGCTCCATCCTCCGCGACGAGTGGCTGGTGCTGGACGCGAACGACCAGGAGATCGGCAAGATTGAAGAGGACAGCATGCTGCTGGCGCTGGTGCGCCGCTTCCTCACCAACCTGCTCCCCCAGTCCTTCACCGGCACCGTGGGCGGCGCGCAGGTGTTCGCCTTCAAGCAGCGCTTCAACCCCTTCATCCAGAAGATCGACCTGGACTTCGGCATGGACCTCCAGGGCCGCCTGGACCGCCGGCTCGGCATCGCGGCGGCGGTGCTCATGTGCGCCGTCGAGGGACGCCAGCAGTAGCCTGGAGCCCCGAGGGGTCCGGGAGCACTCACGGGCCCCTCGTCGGCAATGGCGCCTTATCGCCATCATGATTCAGTTGCAACCCGGGAACGAGGATTCCCGGGACACGGGGCCGCCCCCGCGAGCCTCCCGCCACTTCGGGGGAGTGAGCCGCCCTACCGGCTGTTATCGACGGGCCCCGAGCGCCCTCCTCCACCACGACAGGGAAGCAGCCGGCCGACATCTCGCTCGGAGGCGCGGCCTTCCCGTTCGAGTGAACGCGATGACAGCACCCGCCACGATGTCCACCGCCCTGCCCTCCGTCGAGCGCTCGGCGGCGAGCCTGGCGACGACGAAGGGTCGGCGAATCATCGGCATCGACGCCCTGCGGGGACTGGTCATGGCGCTGATGCTCGTGGACCACGTGCGCGAGTACTTCTATCTCCACGCGCAGGTCAGCGACCCGGTGGTGCTGGCGACCACGCCGCCCGGGCTCTTCTTCACCCGGCTGGCCGCGCACCTGTGCGCGCCCGTCTTCATCATCCTCACGGGCGTGGCGGCCTGGCTCTACGGTCAGCGGCACGGAGGGCGTCGCGCGGCGTCCGGCTTCCTCTTCAAACGGGGCCTGTTCCTGCTGGTGCTGGAGCTGACCGTGGTCAACTTCGCGTGGACGTTCCAGCTGCTCCCGCCGACGTACTACTTCCAGGTCATCGGAGCGATTGGCCTGTCGATGATGGTGCTGGCCGCCCTGCTCCACCTGCCCCGCCCCGCGCTGCTGGGGTTCGCGCTGCTCGTGATTCTGGGCCACAACCTGCTGGACTCCGTCCACTTCGCGGCCGGCGAGCCGGGGCACACCCCGTGGGCGCTCCTGCATGACCGGGGCTTCATCGACCTGCCCTGGGGCGCGAGGCTCAAGACGTCCTATCCCGTGCTGCCGTGGATGGGCGTCATCGCGCTGGGCTACGCGGTGGGGCCGTGGTTCTCGTCCCAGGTCCAGGCGACGACGCGGCGCCGGTGGCTGCTGCTCGCGTCCGCGGGCGCGCTCGCCCTCTTCGGGGTGCTCAGGCTCGTGAACGTCTACGGCGAGCCCCTGCCGTGGTCCGTCGGCGCGACGCCGCTGGAGACGGTCATGTCGTTCCTCAACCTGACCAAGTACCCACCGTCGCTCGACTTCCTGCTGCTGACCCTGGGTGTGGGCGCGGCGCTGCTGGCGCTCCTGGACCTGGCGCCGGAGGCGCTGAGCACGACGCTGGCGGTGTTCGGCGCGGCGCCGCTGTTCTTCTATGTCGTCCACCTCTACCTGCTCAACGCGCTGAACCGGCTCGCGCTCGCGGCGCTCGGCCCCAACCAGGGGACGCTGTTCAGCCTCCCGAATGTCGGCTCGCTCTGGTTGCTGGCGCTGGTGACCACCGTGCCCATGTGGTTCGCCTGCCGAGCCTTCGCCCGCGTCAAGGCGCGCTCGCGCAGCCCCTGGATGAGCTACCTCTGACGCCTGGCGCACGGCCCCTCCAGGAGGGAGCTGGAGGGGCGCGTCCAGGTCCGACGGCTACTTCTTGATGAACGCGGCGAAGCGCTTGTCGAGCACGGGCGCCGCCTTGTCGACGGCGTCCCACGTGTCGTCGGCCAGCTTCGGCGCGTCGTGGCCGCTCTCCGTCGCGCGCTTGCCGAAGACCTTGATGAGGTCCTTCTTGATCCACACGTCGTTCAGGTTGTGGAACCAGCGCCACAGCAGCGTCTGGAGCGCGGGCTCGTCCCGGAGGTGGCTCGTCCACAGGCCCCGAGGCATCGCCTGCTTCACCAGCTCCGAGCCCTGCGCCTCCCTCCTGGCAATCTTCGCCAGCAGCGCCTGGTGCGCGGGGAAGCGCGAGGTGTCCAGCAGCCCTCGCGTCACCGCATAGCCGACGAAGAGGCCCGTGGTGACATCCGGATACCTCGCGAGGTCCCCCGAGCCCTTCACCGACAGGGTGACGGTGACCAGGTCATCGAACTCGAGCTCGAGCTCCAGGAGCCCCTCGGTGTCGAGCGGGTAGAGCCAGAAGGCGACGGTGAGCTCGTCCTCGTCCGCGAAGCTCGCCTTGCGGCCCGTGGGCGGCCCCAACACCTTCGTGACCTCCGCCTCCGACTTCGCCTTCCACGGCACGCCCAGCACGTCCTCGCCCACCGCCGCGCGGACCCACGCCGTGGAGACGTAGGGGATGAACGTCTTGGCCGTCTTCGGAACGGGCGGAAAGGCGTCGTGGAGGATGTCGTGAGACAGGACCAGCTCGACGCCCTGCTTGGGCGCGGAAATGTTGACCGAGTCCTTGTTCTCGCTGGTGGAGGCCGGCAGCTTCTTGCCCAAGCCCTCCGTCACGTAGGTGATGACCTCCGGCGCATCCGCGCGACGCCCGAGCACCGATGCCACCTTGCGCGTCTTGGGGCCGAGCTTCGCCATGATGTCGGTGGGCTTGAACGCGGGCGCGGCGGTCGCGGGCCGCGAGGCCGCGGGCTTCTCGTCACCATCGAGCCAGGCGGAGAAGTCGAACTCCGCCACCTTCGGCGCCTTGATCTTGTTCTTCTTCAGCCAGGCGGCCAGCGCCTCGCGTCCGTCCCCGGCCTCCTCGTCGTCGAGGTCGTGGATGTCCGTCTCGCCCTGGGACCACAGGGCGAGGAACTCCTCCAGGCTGTTGGCGACGGTCTGCGTCTCTCCCTCGGAGCCGAGCAGCGCCACGGCGGGCGGCGCCTTCCCGCCGGGCTTCACCAACAGCAGCAGCGAGCCGTCCGCGAGGCTCAGGAAGGAGAAGGCGGCGGCGCGAAGACGGTCCGCCTTCTCCGGGCTCCACTCCTTCGGAACGGCCTCGGCCACCAGTCCATCGAACCAACCCAGGGTTCCATGGTCTTGCTTGCCGACCCACGCGCCGACCTTCTGGAGCAGCGGGGGGAGTTCATGACCTTCGGGCACGTCGGACAGGTTCACGGTGTACTTCGGCATGGGCGGTCGGTTCAGCCTCCTGCCCGGAAGCATAGAGCACGCTCCGTTCTGACTGACCGGGCATTCGCGCGGCCAGCTCCCGGAGGGACGGGCCACTGACGACTTCCAGGGTGGAGAGCTTCATCCCCAGCTCACGCTCCACGGCTGTCACCAGCTCCAGGGCCATGATGGAGTCCAACCCCAGCTCCCTCAGGGGTTGTGTGACATTGAGCGCGGACTCCTGGGTGCGCATGACCCTCGCCACGATTCGCGTCAGGCCCTGGAGGAGGTGCCCAGGCAATGCCCGCGACACGCCCGCGCCGTGCGGTCCGAGCCCAGGAGCGCCGGCGGGCGCATCCAGCAGCCCGACCAGCCGCCTCGCACCGCTCCAGGGAACGAGCGCCTCGCCCCAACGTCGCCAGTCCACGTCCGCGATGGCGAGCTGGACGGGCCTCGCCTCCAGGACGCGCCCGAGCCCCTGGAGCGCGGTGCGCGTGGACAGACCTCGCAGGCCCAGGTGCTCCAGATGGCGCGCCACGCTCGCGTTGCGTGCAACGAGCCCGGCCTCTCCCAGCGCCCCCCATTGAATCGCCGTCGCCGGCAACCCCTGCTGGCGCCGATACACCGCGAGCTGGTCCAGGAACGCGTTCGCCGCGACGTAGGCCCCCTGCCCCGCGTTGCCGACGAGCGATGAGATGGATGAGAAGAGAACCCAGTGTTCCAGGGGCAGACTCCGCGTCAGCTGATGCAGGTTCCACGCACCCTGCGCCTTGGCGGCCAGGACCCGCTCCAGGGCGCCCCGGTCCAGTTGCTCCAGCGGCTTGTCCTCCAGGATGGTGGCGCAATGGAAGACGCCCCGGAGCGGCGGTTGCTCGGCGTGGAGTCGGGTGAACACCCGCTCCAGCTCCTCGCGGCTCGCCACGTCCGCGGCGACGGCCTGGACGCTGACGCCTCGCGCACGCCACTGAGTGAGGGCGGCCTGCGCCTCCTGGGATTGGGCGCCCCTGCGGCTCACGAGCACCAGCTGCCGGGCCCCCTCCTCGACGAGCCACCGCGCCACCTCCAGCCCGAACCCACCGAGTCCTCCAGTCACCAGATAGGTGCCCTCGGACGAGAAGCGTGCGCCGCGCGCGAGTGGACGGACGCGGAGCCCCGGGTCCTTCATGGAGATACACACCTTGCCGATGTGCTGACCTCGCGCCAGGGTCCTGAACGCATCCTCCGTCTGACTCGCGGGCCAGGAGCGGGAGGGCAAGGGGCGGAAGCTGCCGTCCTCGAAGCGGGCCAGCACCTCCTGGTACAGCTCGCGCACCTCATCGGGGCGGCTTCGCAGGAGCCGGTCGAAGTCCAC
This sequence comes from Myxococcus fulvus, assembly GCF_900111765.1. The sequence continues at coordinate 80,484 of NZ_FOIB01000010.1, read as the reverse complement.
CGCCGCGTACGTCAGGTTCTCGTTGAACGGGCGCAGCCGCAGCAGCTCGTCCTGCTCGAAGCTGGCCTTGCCCAGCTCGATGAACCGACCGAAGGGCGCCAGGCACTCCACGCTGCGAGACACGACCTCTCCCGGCGAGAAGCTCAGCACCACGTCCACGCCGCGCCCGTCCGTCCACGCCCGCACGTCATCGGCGAAGCGCGTGTCGCGGGAGTGACTCACGTGGGTGAGCCCCTGGTCGCGCAGGTACTGGCGTTTCTCCTCGCTCCCCGCCGTCGCGATGATGTCCGCGCCGCACCAGCGGGCCACCTCGATGGCCGCGAGCCCCACGCCGCCTGTCGCGCCGTGGATGAGGATGCGCTCGCCCTGACGCAGCCGGGCCACTCGCATGAGCGCGTGGTACACGGTCAGGAAGACGATGAGGTTGGCGCCCTGCTCGAAGGACAGGTGCGAGGGGAGCTTCACCACGTTCCCCACGGGCAGCACCATGTGCGACGCGATGAAGCCCGGGGCCACGCCGTAGACACGATTCCCCACCGCGAAGCCCGTCACACCCTCGCCCACCGCGCTGATGCGCCCGGCGCCCTCCATGCCGATGGCTTCGCCGATATAGGTGTCCTGCGTCACGCGCGAGGAGAGCAGGCCCAGGGCCTTCATCACGTCCTTGAAGCCGAGCGCCGTGGACTCCACCTCGAGCTCGACCTCGCCGGGGCCGGGGGCACGCCGCGGCTTCGCCACGAAGCCCAGGGTGTCGAGCTGTCCCTCCTTGCCGAGGACCAGCTCGTACCCCATCCCCTCGGGGACCGGCTCCAGTTGCGGTGCCTCCGTGGGAGTCGTGAGCGTGTCGCGCATGAGCCGCACCGCGTGGAACAGGCCCTCGCGTTCGGCGACCTCCTGCTCAACGCCGAGCCCGCTGAGGCGCAGCAGCAATGCCTCGATGCTCGACGGTTCGGTGTCCAGGTCCACCACCGTGAGCCGGAGGTCCGGCCGCTCCGTCATCACGGTACGAGCCAGCCCCAGCAGCGGCGCGAGGGAGAGTGACGGCAGCTCCCGCTGCTGCGAGACAGACTCGGCGCGAGTGGTGACCAGGTAGTAGCGGTCGATGCGTCCTGGACGCAGGGCCTGAACGCACCGAAGCAGCGCATCGGCCGCATTCACCCCTCGCGCGACAGGTTCCTCGCTCTCGGGCGCGTCAAGCCAGCGCAGGTCCACGAGCCGCACCTTGGCGCTCTCGGGCAGGGCCGAGAGCATCGCATCCAGCGCGGTGGCATCGGAGACCACATGCCACTTCGACGTGCTCACCTCCGGCACCGCGCCGCCCATCACCACCCACGTCACCTCCTCGTGCTCCGCCGGCTCCGCGGGCTCGAACCGCTCCCACCGGCGCGAGTACACCGAGCGCTCCAGGAGCGCCGCTTCGTCCGTACGAACCCTCGGCAACAGTCGGCAGGTGAAGCCCGTGACCTCGGCCACGACGATACCGTCCTCGCTCAGCAAGGTGATGTCCCCACGCAACGTCCCCTCCCCCACCGAGCGGAGCCGTCCATGGGACAAGAGCGTCCGCCCCGGCGGCACCAGCACCTCGATGCAGTCGATTCCCGTGGGCACGAGGTCGTGGTCCGCGTCATCCATCGCGGCGGCGATGAGGCTGTGGAACGCCCCATCGAGCAGCACGGGATGCAGGTGATAACCCCGCGCGTCCACCACGGCCGGCAGGTCGAGTCGAGCCAGCACCTCCCCCGGAGCCCGATGCAGCGCGCTCACCACGCGGAACGCGGGGCCATACCGCAGACCTCCCCGCTCCAGTGACGCATAGAGCGCCTCCGGCATCGTCGACTCCGGCAACCGAGCACGGAGCGCCGCCACATCCACGACGCGCGAGCCCCGCCCCGACGACACCAGCCTCCCGCGTGCGCAGACCACGGGCTGCTGCCCTTCCTCCTGTCGTTGAACGACGAAGCGAGACGTCTCCGAGGAGACCCCCAGCCGCAGACGCGGGCTCGTCTCTGGACTGAGCACCACCGCGGAGCTCAACTCCAGCTCCTCGATACGGCAACGCGCATCCCCCGTGAGCGCATGTCGCGCCGCCAGCGCCAGCTCCACATGACCCGCGCCCGGGAAGAGCAGACTCCCCGCCGCGTGATGGTCCGCGAGATAGGGCACCGCCGCGAGGCTCAGCTCCGCCGTCCAAGCGCCCGGCTCGGAGTCCACCAGCAGCGGGTGTCCCCCGAAGGCACGGCGTCGACTCGCGGAGCGCACGCTCTCCTCCCAGTAGACCTTGCGCTGCCAGGGCATCCGCGGAGCACCGACGTACCCCCCAGGGCCGAAGTAGCCACGCCAGGCGACGTCCACCCCCAGGACATGAAGCCGCCCGAGCGCCGAGGTCATCGTCTCCTGCTCCGAAGCCTCCCGCACGAGCGACGCGAGCACCTCACCCTTCACGCCCGCCGTGCTCAACACGTCCCGGATGGACGAGGCCAGCACCGGGTGCGGCCCCACTTCGATGAACGTCTCATGTCCATCCTCCACGGCGGCGCGCAGCGCATCCGCGAAGCGCACCGAGTCCCGGACGTTGTTCCACCAGTACGTCGCATCGTGGCGCTCGGCCTCCGTCATGAGCCGCCCGGACACCGTCGAGTAGAGGGGCAGGCGCGGCGCGTTGGGACGCAGCCCGGCCAGCGCATCCAGCAACTCCCCCTGGAGCGGGTCCATCAGGGGACTGTGATACGGTACCTCCACCTGGAGGAAGCGATTGAAGCGCCCAGCGGCGGCCAGCTCCGCGGCCACACGCTCCAACGGCGCCCGCGCCCCCGCGAGCGTCACCGAGCGCGCGCTGTTGATGGCGGCGACGGCGATGCCCGGGCCATGACGCTGGACCCACTCGAGCGCCTCCTCCGGCCCCAGACCGACGGCCAGCATGGCCCCCTGCCCCGCCACCCGCTGTTGCAGCCGGCTGCGATGGAAGGCCGTCAGCAGCGCATCCCGCGTCTCCAATGCACCCGAGGCCCACGCGGCGCCGACCTCACCGATGCTGTGCCCCACCACTCCATCAGGCACGACGCCCCACGACGCCCACAGGCGCGTGAGCGCCACCTGCAACACGGCATTGGCCGGCTGCGCCACCTCCGTGCGGGTGATGCGTGACGACGCCGCGTCCCGCTTCAGCTCCTCCGCGATGGACCACCCGGCCAGCGTCCGGAAGAGCCCATCGCACTCCTCGACCGCCTCACGGAAGACGCGCTCGGTGGCCAGGAGCTGTCGCCCCATCGCCCACCACTGCGGCCCCATGCCCGTGTAGACGAAGAGCACCTTGCGCCGCGCCTCGCCCGGGTCCGCGACGAAGTCCAGCCCCGGCACGTCCCGCTCGCCTCGCGCGATGGCGCGCAGGGATTGGACCAGGGCCTCCCGATTCGCGCCCCGGAGGGCCAGGCGATGGCGCGGATGCGAGCGGTGCACGGCCGCGTCACGGCACAGCTGCTCCGGCGTCCCACGCCCCTCCTCCAGCCAGACCGCGTACCGCTCCGCCAGCGCGGACAGCGCCTCGTTCGACTTCGCCCCCAGGACCAGCAGGTGCGGACGCCCCTCGGGGCGCTTGGGCGTCAACACGGTCGCGCGAGGCGGCGGCTCCACCAGGACGACGTGCGCGTTGGTTCCGCCATACCCGAACGAGTTCACACCCGCGAAGCGCGGCTCCGCGCCTCGTGGCAACGCCTCGGGGCGCGTGGGGATGTGCAGCCCGAGGGTCTCGAGCGGAATCTGGGGGTTCACCCGTCCCAGGTGCGGATGAGGCGGGACCAGGCCATGTTCGAGCACCAGGGCCGCCTTGATGACGCCGGCCACGCCCGCCGCGGCCTCCAGGTGTCCCAGGTTCGTCTTCACCGAGCCCATGCGGCAGCGCTCCGGGCCCGTCCGTCCCGCGCCCGTCACGGTGCCGATGGCGCGCGCCTCGATGGGGTCTCCCACCGGCGTGCCCGTGCCATGGGCCTCCACGTACGCGACGCGTGACGGGTCCACGTCCGCCTTCGCGTAGGCCTCTCGCATCACCGCCACCTGCGCTTCCGCGTTGGGCACGGTGATGCCCGGCGTCCGCCCGTCCTGGTTCACCGCCGTGCCCAGGATGAGCGAGTGGATGGGATTTCCGTCCCGCAGCGCCGCGGACAACGGCTTGACGACGAGCACCGCCGCGCCCTCCGCGCGCACGTAGCCGTCGGCCTGGTCGCTGAACGCGTGGCAGCGACCTCGGGGAGACAGGAACCGCCCCTTCGACATCGTGACCTGCGTCTCGGGGAGGAGCAGGACGTTGACGCCGCCGACGAGCGCCGCCTCGCTCTCTCCCGCCCACAGGCTCTGACAGGCCAGGTGCAACGCGACCAGCGAGGACGAGCACGCCGTGTCCAGCGACACGCTGGGGCCTCGCAAGTCGTAGAAGTACGACAGCCGGTTGGAGAGCATCGTCAGCGTGCTCGCCGTCGCCGAGTGGCTGTCGAGCCGCTCCCGGTTGTCCGGGCTCGCGTGCAGGATGAGGTTGTCCATCATGAAGCCGCCGACGAAGACGCCCGTGCGGCTGCCCGCGAGGGTGCTCGGCGGCAGGCCCGCGTCCTCGAGCGCCTCCCAGGACACCTCCAGCATCAAGCGCTGCTGCGGGTCCAGCGTGTTGGCCTCACGCGGGGTGATGCCGAAGAAGCCGGGCTCGAACTCACGCAGGTCCTGCTGGAGCAGCCCCGCGCGCTGCACATAGGTGCGCCCCGGCGCACGGCCCGAGGCATCGTGGAACTTCTTCGCGTCCCAGCGCCCCTCGGGGATGTCGACGATGCACTCGCGCCCCTCCATCAACACCTTCCAGAACCCGTCCGTGTCCTCGATGCCACCCGGCAGGCGGCAGCCGATGCCGACGATGGCCAACGGCTCGCGCTCGGGCGCCACGTCCGCGCGACGCGGTGAGGCGAGGGTGAGCCCTCGTCGCCCCTCCGTGGACACGACGGGAACGGGGACGTCGTGACCCGCCACGCCGCGCAGGACCTGCGCGGGCGGGACGGTCCCGTTCGCGTCCCGGAAGACGGCGCGCACCTGTCCGGTGACCACCGGACGCCCGGGCTCCGAGGGACGTCGGAACTCCTGCTGGAAGTAGAGCCACTGCTCGTCCCACGAGACCAGTCGCGTGCCCAGCTCATAGGACTCGAACAGTCGCAGCGAGTCGCGGAACTGGAGCGACGTCTCTCCGACGGGGACCACCCACCGGTGTCGCAGCACCTGGGGCAACAGGCCCGCGCGCACGAGCAGGTCCACGCGCCCCAGGTCCATCATCGCCAGGTAGCGGCTGTTGTTCATGTGGCCGAAGAGGTCCAGGTCCGAGGGCAGGACGCGCCATCGGGTGACACTCTCCTCGAGCGGGCCCACGCGGCCTCGCAGGGCACCGTGCAGCAGGGTCTGGAACAGTCGGAGCGAGGGTTTCATGGGGAATCCTTTCGAAGGAGGTCTCCGAGAACGTTGCGACGCAGGACGATGGAAGCGGCGAGGACCCCGGACATCAGCGACGCGCCGACGCCCACCGAGACGGCGTCCTGTCCCACCAGGAGCAACCCCTGGATGGGCAGCCGCGAGCGCAGCCACGGTTGTCGGAAGCGCTCCGGGCTGTGCTCCAAGCCGTAGATGGAGCCGCGCGGTCGATGCGCGAAGTGCGCCGTGCTGAGCGGCGTGGACAGCTCCTGGTACTCCACCCGCCCCTTCAGCTGCGGGAACTGCTCCAGGACGACGGAGAGCAGGCGCTCGGCGAGCCGGGCCTTGAAGTCATCGTACTCGGCCCCTCGACGGCGCCAGCGCGTGCCCTCCCACTTCTCGAACCAGTCATAGGGCGCGGGGCACAGGGCGGTGAGCGTGGAGCGCCCCGGGTGGCGCCGTGCCCACGAAGGGTCCCTCGCGGAGGAGGAGCTCAGGTAGACGACGGGCAGCGGCGCGGAGACGTCGCGCGTGAAGGCGCGCAGGTTCGCGTCGTGGTCATACCCGGCATGGACCCAGACGTTGGTCGCCGGCAGGGCCACCTCGTCGGGCGCACCCTTCAGGCCCAGGTAGAGGCCGAGGTGACCGATGGACTGGGGAATCCGCTGGAGCGCCCGCGTCACCTCGGGAGGTCTCCAGGTCTCCGGGAGCAGCGAGCCCAACGTCTGCGCCGCGCCCGCGCCGCTGATGACGTACCGGGCATGAAGCTCCTCGCCGTCGGACAGGCGCACGCCCAGGGCGCGGCCCTCCTTCACGAGGATCTCCTTCACCTCCGTGCGGACGCGGACCTGTCCGCCCGCGCGGGTGATGACCGGCGCGATGTGGTCCAGGATGCCGCCCGCGCCACCGACCGGATAACAGGCGCCCTCCAGGTAGTTCTCCGCCACCAGCGCGTGCATCGCGAAGCTGCTGTCCCCCGGAGGCAGCGCGTAGTTCCCCCACTGTCCCGTGAGCACGCCCACAAGGCGCGGGTTCGACGTGAGCGAGGACAACACGTCCCGCGTGGTGCGGTTCGAGTGACGACGAAAGGGCCAGCCGAGCACGGGATGCGTGAGCGGCGTCAGCCACCGGGGCAGCACGTGCTGGATGAAGTAGCGCTGGGAGGCGCGCTCCACGCCGTGCAGCAACTTCACATACGCGGCGATGGCCTTGCGCTCGGATGGGAAGGTGCCGCACAGCTCCGCCTCGAACGCCTTGGCGCCGGTGACGTAGTCATGACGCCTGTCCGCGAAGACGAGCCGGTCGTAGACGCGGTCCATCCGCGCCCAGCCGAGCGCGCCCTCGGTGACGAAGTCGAAGGCGCGCCGCAGGGGCTCGTCCGGGTCATGCAGCTTGCCCAGACAGTGCACGCCGACATCCCACTCGTAGCCCTTGCGCTGGAAGGTGTGCGTCATGCCCCCGGCGACGGAGTGCCGCTCCAGCACCAGCACCTTCAGGCCATGGCGGGACAGGATCGCCGCCGCGCCCAGCGAGCCCATCCCCGAGCCGATGAAGATGACGTCGAAGGACGCACCCGTGGCGGACGCGTCGACGCGTCGAGAAAGCAATCCCATGACAGTGGCTCCTCAGTCCCGAACGGGCTCGCGAGCGGGCGCGGTGGCCAATCGCCAGAGCAACACGGGCAGGCCGATGACGGGGCGCAGGAAGAAGTGGCGGCGCTGCTCCGGGGTCAACACGCGACGCAGGAAGAAGTGCAGCCGGAGCTGCTGATACCAGGGCAGCGCGGGCGCCAGGTGATGTGACAGGTGACAGGGCTGGCCCCACGGCCCGCCCCCGAGCAAGAGCCCCCAGAACCCCAGCCCCAGCTCCCGCGTCCCGTTCGCGCGGTCCAGGGGCATGAACAGGTGCTCGGTGCTCTCACGGAGCCGGTCCAGCACGAAGCTCAACCAACTGCCGATGAGGAACAGCGCCACGCCGGTGAAGAGCCAGCCATGCAGCCACGTCGCCAGCGCCGCGCAGAGCACCAGGTACCCGTTGGTCAGCAGCACGGAGAGTCGTCGGCTCCGCGTGTGCTCCTGGGGCCGCCAGGGGAAATAGTCCGAGTGGCTGAGCATCGGCGCCAGCGGCAGCAGGCTGCCCAACAGTCGACGCAGCCGGACATGGTGCGTGAAGGAGCCGTCCTCCGACGTGCCCAGGCTCCGATGGTGGCTCGCGTGGGCCTCCGCGTAGTGCACCGGGTCCGCGAGGAAGAGCCGACAGGCGTTGTTCGCGAGCACCCTCAACGCGCGCCCCACCCGCCCCCGCCCCACGATGATGAGGTCATGCGCGGCGCCCTCGTGCACGCTGAACGTGACGATGCCGCAGACCAGGAAGCCATGCACCGCGCCCGCGACCAGCCCCGCGAGCACGACGCCCTCCGCTGTCGACAGGGACCACGGCAACACGAACGGCAACGCCGTCAATGACAGGAGGTCCGCCGCGAACAAGGACAGCAGCAGGAGCACGTTGACGGTGTCATGCAGCACCGGATGCGCGCGCAACCACACCAGGCAGTCGCGAGCCCTGCCGCGGATGGCCTCGAGCTGCGCTTCGGTGAGGGCGGGAAAGTCCCCGGACGCAAGTCTCGCGTGAGCGGCCGCGAGCCGCAGGTCTTCTGGATGGAGATTCATGGAGTCGAGAGCGACTGGGAACAGGCGCTGGAGGTGCCATCAAGATGTCTTTGATTGCGCCGCCGCTCAACTCGCTTGGGTGCTCACATTCGCGCCCCCGAGGGAGAAATGGCCTCGGGAGCGTCCCTTTCGGACCTACTGCTCATATTTGCGTCGAGGCGCCGCGGCCTTCCTCGGCGGGTGGCCGAGCCGCGCGGGTGGCGGGCCCAGATAGCCGAGCACGAGCACACACAGCTCCTCAGGGAACGCGTCGTTCGTGAGGTAGTCGGGCCGGTCCACGCCGGCGGCGTGACAGAGCGCCTCCAGCGTGTGGACGATGATGAAGACCGCCATGTCCAGCTCACGCGGGCGGATTTCATCCAGCCGCGCCGCCAGGAACGCGCGCACCAGCCGGAACAGCTGCTGCTCGAAGGTGTCCACATGGCCCAGCGGGCGCAGCACCGGCAGGAGCGCGTACCGCAGCGAGTCCAGTTGGGGATGCAGCCGCTTGAGCGCGAGGATGTGGTGGATGATGGAGGGCACCGCGACGCTCAGCGGGGCCTGCGCGAGTTCCTTGAGCCCCGCGTCGAACTCCGTCAGCCAGCGCGAGCCGTGCTGCTCCAGCACCGCGAGCACCAGCCCCTCCTTGTTCGGATAGTACTGGTAGAGCGAGCCGATGCTGACGCCGGCCTCCTCGGCGATGCGGTTGGTGCTCGTCGCCTCGTAGCCGTCACGCACGAGCAACCGGGCCGCGGCGGTGAGGATGGCGTCACACGTCGCCTGGGCCCGCTGCTGACGAGGCTGCTTGCGACGCGAAGGGGAGGGACTGCGCGGCATCACGACTCCTCGAGCTGGAGCCGAACCATTCCAAGGAGTGCCACTCCAGGTCCACCACCCGGAGTGCGGGTGGGCTATCTTCCCCGCCCGTCCGGGTCACCCATCGACCCTGCCTGGGGGCAACGTGGCGCGCATCAGTCGGTCCAGATTGGTCGGCATCATCACCGTCGGTTTCCTCGCCATCACCTTCACGGCGGTGTCCATCGGCTACTTCGGCAGCGGGACGGTGCATCTGCTCACGGTGGGCAACGACGCCGTGGAGCTGGTCGTGGACGACGTCACCCTCGAGCCGAAGAGCCACGTGGAGGACCACCTCGTCTTCGACGTCAGCCGGGGCCAGCACAAGGTGAAGCTGACGGACGTCCACTCGGGCACCGTCACGCACTACACCCTGGAGATGCCCCACGGCTTCGCCAAGGTGCTCTTGCCCACGCGCGAGGACCAGTGCTTCCTGCGCTTCGACATGAAGAACGCGGCGTACGGGCGTCCTGACGACCTGCTCAAGAACGAGGGGCCCCGGGTGGAGGAGCGCTACGAGACGCGCAGCGAGCCCATCAAGCTTCCCACCCAGACGTACCTCACCTTCAAGGAGCTCCCCGAGCGCGTCAAGGCGTCCGACCAGGTGTTCCTCTTGCGTGACACGCCCTGTGACTTCGCGAGCGAGGGCACCAACCCGGTCCTCACCCGACTGATTCTGCACGAGCGCGCCGACGAGCTGTTCAGCGACCCGGACACGCTGCTCAATGACGAATTCAGACCCACGGCGGAGGAGTAGCCTCACCCTCCCCCAGGTCTGAGTTCACCAATGACTCACTTGCGGCACGCCAAGCCCGACCTCTATACGCAAGATTAGCGGACTTTTCCGCGAAATCCAGATACGAGGCTTTGGCGTGCGCATGCGAAGAATCCCCGGACCCACGTCCGCAGCGGGCATGAAGTGGTGGACCCGGCTGTCCCTCACCGGAGTGCTGGCGCTCACCGGCTGTACGGAGACAGCGCCGCAGTCGGAGAGCGACGCCCTGGGTGAGGCCGCCTCCGCGGCGAATGGCGAGTGCCAGGTCCAGCCGCCCTTCGACCCGAACTTCGAGCCGGAGCTCGAGTGGGCGTGGAGCTCCAGCGCCGTCCTGCCGACGCACGTGCAGGTGATGATGTCGCCCATCGTCGTGGAGGTGAACGGCGATGGAATCCCGGACGTCGTCTTCAGCTCGTTCGCGGGCAGCCAGTACACCAACAACGGCGTGCTGCGCGCGCTCAACGGCGCCACGGGCGCCGAGCTGTGGACGGTGACGGACCCGACCCTGCGCGTGCGCGGCGCGGCCAGCATCGCGGGCGGCGACATCGACGGTGACGGGCTGGTGGAGATCTGCGCCGTCCCCGAGAGCGGCGTGGGTCTGCTGTGCTTCGAGAACACGGGCGCGCTCAAGTTCCGCACGAACGTCTCCCAGAACAGCTGGGGTGGCCCCTCGTTCGCGGACCTGGACGGCGACGGCACGGTGGAGATCCTCAACGGCCACTTCGTGCTCAGCAACACCGGCGCGCTGAAGTGGGCGGGCACGGACACCCTGGGCGGCCCCCAGGGCCCCATCTCCTTCGCGGCGGACATCGACGGAGACGGCCTCCAGGAGGTCGTCAACGGCCGGTCCATCTACCGCCATGACGGCACGCTCAAGTGCCGCAACAACGCCATCGGCAACGGGCTGTCCGGCGTCGCCAACTTCGACGCGGACCCGAACGGCGAGGTCATCGTGGTCAGCGGCGGCAACGTGTCGCTGATGGACGACGACTGCACCCTGCTCTGGACGCGGGCGATTCCCGGCGGCGGCAGCGGCGGCGCGCCCAACATCGCGGACTTCGACGCGGACGGCAGCCCCGAGGTCGGCGTGGCGGGCGCCTCCCGCTACGCCGTCTTCGAGACCGACGGCACCGTCAAGTGGTCCAGCGTCACCCAGGACAACAGCTCCAACGTGACGGGCTCGTCCACCTTCGACTTCGAGGGTGACGGCCGCGCCGAGGTCGTCTACGGCGATGAGCGCCGCCTGCGCATCTACGACGGTGAGACGGGCGCGGTGCGCTTCGACGTGGACCACGCCTCCGGCACCACGTACGAGAACCCGCTCATCGTCGACGTGGACGCGGACGACAACGCCGAAATCGTCGTCGCGTCGAACAACTACGGCTTCCCCGGCCCCAACGGCATCCGTGTGTTCCGCGACCGCAGGGACGGCTGGGTGAACACGCGCCGCATCTGGAACCAGCACGCGTACTCCGTCACCAACGTCAACGACGACGGCACCATCCCCGCGCACCCCGTGGAGAACTGGCGCGTGCCCGGGCTCAACACGTTCCGCGCCAACAGCCAGGGCACCGGCACCACCAGCCCCTATGCCGCGGCGGACCTCATCGCCGGCGAGGTGTCGTCCTCGTGTGACCGGACCACGGGCACCCTGAGCCTGCACGCGCGCGTCACCAACCAGGGCGACGCCGCCGCCTCCGCGGGCATGCGCGTGGCCTTCTACGATGGCAACCCCACCTCCGGCGGCGTCCTCCTGGGCGTGGCCACCCTCCCCACGGTGCTCGCCGCGGGCAGCAGCGCCGTGGTGAGCGTGGCGCTCGCCTCGGCTCCCGGTGGCACCACCACGGTCTGGGTCCGGGCGGATGACGACGGCACCGGCGCGGGCCGCGAGACGGAGTGCATCGAGACCAACAACGCGGGCAGCGGGCCGGTGAGCCTCGCGTGCTCCACCAACGTGCCCCCCGTGGCGCTGTGTCGCGACGTGTCCGTCGACGCCAGCCCCACCACCTGCCAGGCCCCGGCCAGCGTGGACAACGGCAGCCATGACCCGGACCAGCAGCCCGGCCCCTTCTCCGTGTCCCAGTCGCCCACGGGTCCGTTCGGCCCGGGCTCGCACGCCGTCACGCTGACGGTCTCCGACGGCCAGTCCACCGACACGTGCACCGCCACCGTCACCGTGGTGGACGTCACGCCGCCGGTCATCACCTGCCCGGGCGAGCGCGTCTACCTGGCGACGAGCCCCGCCGGAGCCCACGTCACGCCCGTCCCGGCCACCGCCGCCGACGCGTGCGGCGCCCAGGTCAGCGGCCCCGCCGCGGGCATCTATCCGCGCGGGACGACGCCCGTGACGTACACGGCCACGGACGCGGCCGGCAACAGCGCCTCCTGCACCACCGCCATCCACGTGGTGGACTCCGAGGCCACCCCGCCCAACCTCGTCATGTGCGACGTGCCGCGCTACACCTCGGCCGCGCAGGTGAAGGCGTGCGGCTGGGCCACCACGAGCGCGGGCGGCGCGCCCATCAGCGTGGTGCTGCTCTCCATCAACGGGGGCGCCCCCATCCGCCTCACCCCCGACGCGGGCGGCGGCCACGTCGTCGAGTGGCTGAGCCTGGCCGAGGGCCACTACACCCTCACGCTCACCGTCATCGCCACCGACGGCGCCTTCGCCACCGAGAGCCGCGAGGTGACGGTGGACCGCACCGCCCCGCTGCTGCGCGTCGTCGCCCCTGACGTCACCCAGCCGCAGCCGCTCACCGTGGACGTCGTCACCGAGGTGACGGACCTCTCCCCGGTCCGCGTCACGGCCAACTGGGTCAGCTCCACCGATGTCGGCGCGGGAACGAGTCTGGCGACCACGCCGGTGACGTTCTCCGGCCCCGGCGCGCACCTGGTCCTGCTGCGCGCCACGGACGCGGCGGGCAACACGTCCGAGCAGGTCATCACGGTGCTCGCCCAGTAGCGCACCCGAGGCACCTTCCGCGGGCCAGCACGCGCCGCGGGAGGTGTCCCCGTCGTCACTGCTGCGTCGGCCGGACCAGCGCCTCCTGCCCCCCTGGAGCGGGGTGGGCCTCGAGCGCCGTGTAGACCTCGAACCAGGCCTGGTACGCGCGCCAGGTCGGGTCCTTCTGCTCCAGGAGCGTGCGCCGCGCTCCCGCCATCCGCTGGGACACGTCGAAGGGCAGCTTCGTGCGCCCATCCGCCTGCAGCTGCGCCGCGAACCAGAGCACGTCCAGCTGCCCGGCATCGACCGGCGCATGCGTGCGGGCCACCAGCGTGTCCGCGTGCTCCAGCGCCACCCCCAACCAGCGGGCCGCGTGGGCCGGGTCCTGACGGTCCACCGCGTTCTCGGCGAGCCGCAGCTCCGCGAGCGTCACCGAGCGGATGTCCTCGTCCCGGTCCAGCTCGTCGAACTGCTCCAGGAACAGCGCGCGGCGCGTCTGAAGCGCCTGGGCCGCGGCCTCCAGCTGCCCCAGGCGCGTGTGCGCGTTCGCGCGCAGCCCCGCGGCGATGAGGCGATAGGAGCGGTGGACGTGCTCGGGCGAGGAGTGCGCCCACTTCAGCGCGGACCGCACGGCCGGGTTCGCCAGGTCCTTCTCCACGCGCGCCAGGTCCTCGAGCGTCCGCTCGGGCTTGCCCGCGCCCAGCGCGGCGGCGCAGCGGGCCAGCCGCATCACCAGGCGGTTGCGCAGCCCCTCCTCGTCGGAGGGCTGGGCCTCGACCAGCGGGAGGCCCTGGTCATAGAGCTCCAGCGCGCGCTCGAAGTGGCCCGCGGCCAGGTGATAGAGCGCGGCGCGGTCCACGGCGAGCGGGAGGAACCGGGCCTGCTTCTCCGTGGCCCGCACCATCGCCAGCGCCGCGTCCGCCGCCTTCGCCGCGTCCTCCTCGCGCCCCACGTGCAAGAGCGCCCGCGCGCGCGCCAGCGACACGGCCAGCCCCGCCCAGTTGTCCACGTAGGGCAGCTTGTCGCGCTGGTCCAGGTAGCCCAGCGCGATGTGGTAGTTGCCCACCTGGGTGTGCAGCATGCCCAGCGCGCCGAGAATCATCGCCTTGTAGCGCACGTTGTTGCGCACCAGGTCCAGCGCCACCAGGTAGTGCCGGTTGGCGCGCTCGGCGGCGGCGGGGTTCTTCCCCCGCAGGAAGTCCTCGTGCTGGATGGCGCCGTACAGGGCCTGCACCGCGCGCTGGTTCTTGAGCTCCGGCCACGCCGCGCGCAGCTCCGCCACCGCGTCCTTCACCGCCTGCGCGTGCGCCTTGTCGTCCAGCTTGGGCAGCTTGCGCGCCAGCAGGTACGCCTTCACGAAGCGCCGGAGCGGCTCCACCATCTTCTCCGACGTGGTGGTCATCTCCTTCTCCACCACGTCGTGGCTCATGCCGGCGCGAAGGCGCAGGTTCATGGACTCCACGGCGCTCTCCAGCGAGCCTGTGCGCTTCGTCACCAGGTCGAAGTCCGCGCGGGCCTCGTCCTGGCGTTGCCGCGCCAGCCGACGGTACGCGCGGCCCATCAGCGCGCGGCGGAACAGCCGCTCCGCCCGACGCCGGTCTTCGGTGCCCACGGGCGCATCGTCCACATAGACGTTCGCCAGGGCCTCCAGCACGCCGTCCGCGCCCAGGCTCGCCGCGCGCTCGACGGCCTCCTGGACCAGGACCCTGCGACGCAGCGGGTCCGTCTGCCGGCGGTAGAACGCGAGCAGGGCCTCGCGGACGGCGCGCGGCGGGCGCTCCTGCCGCAAGGCGTTGATGTGTTGCCCCAGCTCCAGGGCGAACGCGTGCGCGGAGCCCTCGGGCGCCCGGGCGAGCGCCTCGGCGAGGAGGGCCTCCGCCTCCGCGTAGGGCCGGCCCCGGTACAGGGCGCGGACGGCGGCGGTCGCGAAGTCGAGCTGGTCGTCCGCCTTGAAGATCTTGTTCACGGAGAGCCGCCGGCCGACGTCCACCAGCGCCATCCGGTCATCGAGCTTGCGGTACAGCGCGTCCGCCCGCTCGTAGTACGCGTCCAGTACCGCGCGCGGCGTGGTGTCCGTCACCTGCGCGGACTCCAGCTCCTGGCGCGCCAGCGTGAAGTCCCCGGCCGCGTCCGCCAGCTCGCTGCGCACCACGTGCTGGAAGACGGCCGTGGCGGGGCTGGGCGCGTTGGCGGGCTCCAGCGCGGCCATGCGCTGCTGCTCCGCCACGCTCAGCTCCTCCACCATGCGGCCCCGCTCGCGCTCCTTCATCGCGCGCCGGTGGTCGATGAGGACGCGCAGCGGCCCCTCCAACCCCAGCGTGGCCGGGTCGCTCACCGCGCCCATGTGCTCGGCGTAGAACTCCGCCGCGCCGAAGTCCTCGAACGCCAGGTGCAGCATGGACAGCCGCATCATCAGCAAGCGGCGGGGCCGGGGGCGCTCCTCGAGCAACAGCCGGTGGCGGTAGAGCAGCAATTGGTCCGCGCGCCGCCCCACCATCTTCAGCTCCTCGTTGAGCCGGGGGACATCCCAGGCCGAGGGCACCTGTCCATCCAGGGGGAGCTGGTACACGTCCAGCGATTGCGAGCGCGAGCACGTCGCCAGCAACGACTCCGCCGCGGGCGCCGGGTACTGGCAGTTCCACGACGCGCCGGTGAGCTGGTCCGGGCTGGAGGCGGCGGCCAGCGCGGGCGCGTCGTCGCGCTCCGGGGAGAACGGCGCGCGGAACAGCACGCCGCTGTCGCTCGCGTCGATGGTGCCGTCCGCGTTGGAGTCGGTGAAGAACTGCACGACGTACAAGAAGCGCCCGTCGCGCGAGAACACGGGCTGGCCGCTCTGCCCCGGCAGGTCCAGCGCCAGCTTCACGGGCTTCGCGCCGGGGACATCCAGTCGGAGCGCCTCCAGGTGCGGCGCGGCGCGCGCGGCGAAGCCCGGGCCCACCTGCTTCACGGAGCGCTCGACGGGCACGTACACCAGCCAGCGCCCGTCCGGCGAGAGCGTGGGGCTGGTGAGGTTGCGCTCCAGCAGCGGGCTCGCGCTCCACGCGGCGCCGGGGCGGACCCGCGACAGCTTGAGGTCGCCCTGGATGGTGGCGCGGCTCACCAGCGCGATGCTCGCGGAGTCGATCCACTCCGCCTGCAGCGCGTTGGCCTCCTCGGTGAGGCAGCGGCGCTCCTCACCCGAGGGCAGGTCCCGGACGCAGAGCTGACCGCCGGCCTGGTCCCGGAAGGAGATGTAGAGCAGGCGCTTGCCATCGGGGCTGATGCGCGGCCACGTCACGTCCGCGCCCTCGTCGAAGAGGCGGCGCTCGCGGCCCTTCTCCAAATCCTGCACGTAGATTTCGGTCGCGATGTTGCGGTTGGACGCGAAGATGAGCGTGTTCCCGTCCGGCGCCAGCTGCCCCAGGAACTGGTCCCCCACGCCCACGGTGAGCCGCGAGGGCGTGCGCAGCCCTCCATCGTTCTCGTCGTCCTGGGCCCAGGCTCCTCGCGCGAGCAGCGCGGCCAGGAGCAGGACCCTGGTGTCCCTGGACGTCAGCACTTCTTCTCTCCCCAGGTGCCGTCCGCGGCCTCGACCTGACCGCCGCAGACCACGCCCTCCGCGTGCACCTTGTGCCAGCTCTGGCGCAGCGACTCCTCCGACGCGTCGGGGCGCTGGGTGCGCATCCACTTCCACAGCTGCAGTCGCGAGCGGTTCACCCGCTCCACCAGCGCCACGTCATCGGCCGTCAGGCGCCCGGCCCGGCAGCGACGGCGGCTCTCCACCAGCAGCCCGTCCTTCCCCTCGCCCACGCAGTGACGCCGGAGCAGCTCGTCCACGCGGTCCGCCTGCGTCTTGCCCAGGTTCTCCACCAGCGGCGTGGGCTGGATGCCCAGCTCCTCCAGTTGGTTGGGCGTGAGCGGCACCGGCGTCGGGTTCATGCCCGCGCGCGCCAGCCGCTGCTCCACGTCCTTGAACGAGCCCGAGGCCTGCTCCTCGAGCGCCGTGGCGCGGTCGACCATGACGATTTCCGGCGCGCTGATGCACCCGGGAGCGACGAGGGCGGCCCACAGCAACAACGCGCGGGTCTTCATGGCGAGGCCTCCGTCAGCGTCATCGACTTGATGAGCTGGTCGACGATGGGGCCCATGGGGATGCCCCGGATTTCGTTGATGCTGATGAGCTTCGCCAGCCCGCCCATGGTGATGCGCAGGCTGCCAAAGCCGTGGTTGAAGCTCACCCGCACGTGGTCCGGGTACCCCAGCGTCAGCGCATAGCGGACGCGGTTGGTCGCCGGGTCGATGTGACGCGGGTCTTCCAGGTCGAGCAGGTCCAACAGGTGCCGGTTGCCGATGCGGAGAATCTCCGCGCGGCCGTTGATGCTGCGGTCCTTCGCGGAGATGACCACGGCGGCGTTGCCGTCGAAGGGCTCGCCCCGGGACGACTGCACCCCGGTGGC
The DNA here is from genome assembly GCF_900111765.1 of Myxococcus fulvus. The sequence continues at coordinate 63,390 of NZ_FOIB01000010.1, read as the reverse complement.
GCGCACGCGGGCCTCCAGCCTGGAGTCCTTGCCCTGCCAGTCGAGCAGCCACTGTCCGGTGATGCGCCCGCCGCGAACGCCCATCTCCAGCTGCGTCATCGACACCACGTGCTGGTCGATGGACAGGTTGCCCGCCAGGGGCGCGATGGTGGCGAACGGCGTGGTGATGCTGTTCGCGGACACGTAGCCGCTGCGCGACAGCAGGGGGTGCTGGTCGGCGAAGCGGAGCATCGGGTACGGATTGACGTCGATGTCGCTCGACAGCCGCACCTGCCCGTCGGTGAAGAGCACATCCTCGGAGAGCGGCACGTTGCCATCGAGCGCCTCGACGGCGAAGTTCGCCTCGGGCATCCGCGCGTTCACGTTCTGCAGGAGCAGGTTCGCGCGCGTCCTGAAGAGCGTGAGGTCGGGCGAGGCCACGCGGAAGTCGACCTTGACGTGACCGCTGCTCTCCAGGACGCCGGGCTTCGCGAGCTTCGACAAGTCCTGCGACAGCTCCCCGCGAAGCCCCAGCCTGCGCCGCTCCTCGCCCAGGTCGAGCCGACCCTTGATGCTCAGCTCGGTGTTCGTCCCGCCGTTCGTCACCTTCAGCTCCGGGACGTGGATGACGCCGGTGGGCTTGCGGCGGGCGGTGAAGGCCCACGCCAGGTCCTGCACCGGATAGGGCAGCGCCGGGTTCTGCTCGACGGAGCGGACCTTCAGCGCTTGCGTCACCTCGATGTCCTCGGCCTCCAGCTTGTCGGTGAAGGTGGCGGTGGTGTCGCTGGAGAGGTCCGCGAGGGACAGCCGGCTGTCGGCCATCGCGACGGTGAGCTTCTCCACCGTCATGTCGCTGTGAATCGCGCGCTTGGGGCCGTCCACGCGCGAGTCGACCGCCCAGTGCAACCCGGGGAGGTTCACCGTCAGCGCATCCTGGCGCCAGCGGAAGCCCTGCACGTCCACCACCGCCTTGCCCGCGAAGCTGCCCGTCCGCAGCGGCTCCGGAGAGAATCGGGGCAGGCCGTCCGAGGTGAGCCCGGTGACGACGCCGAGCAGCGTGCCATTCACATCCAGCTTCACGCCCAGCCGCGACGCGTTCAGCTCCTTGGGCACCTGGGCCAGGGCCAACAGGGGCGCCAGCGTGCCGAGCGGCGGGAGGTCCGCCTTCACTTCGCCTTGAAGCGCACGCGTCTTGCGCTCGTACGCCAGCGCGATATCGACGGTGGCCTTCACGCCCTCCTGGCTCGTGACGCCCACCTTGACCGTCGGCTTGCGCCGGTCCAGGTCCACCGTGAAGGTGTGACGCTGCGGGCCTCCGTCGGTCTCCCCCACGCGCAGCCCGTCCACGCGCAGCTCCACCTCACCCTTGTGTCGCCACGCATCCCCCTGCGAGCGCGCGACGACGGTGACGTTGCCCGCCGAGATGTCATCCCAGCCTGGCCGCTGCACGCGCACCTCGGTGCGGTGGTCCACGCGGGGCGCGGCGGAGAAGAGCGCGGTCGCCTTGCCCTGGGAGGACACCCCCACCCCCAGCTGCTTCCAGGGGATGCGCGCGGCGACCTCGTTGGGGATGAAGGGCCGGGCCGCGACCAGGTCCGGGGTCTCGAAGGCGAGCGTGTACGCCACGTCGTCCGCGCCCTTGGTGGCGTCCAGCGTCGCGTGCATCGCGCCGACATCCAGCACCAGTCGGCCGCGGGCCCGGGTCAGGCGCGGCTCGTCCACGTGGGGGACCACCTGCGATGCATCGAGCTTCACGTGCACGGGGCCCTTGAGCACCTCCAGGCCCTCCGCCGTGACGACCTCGAGCGCGCCCACGGGGAGGTCCGCGCGCAGCGAGAAGGGCGGCTTGCCCGCGAGCGGCGCCTGGAGCTGGAAGCCCAGCCGTTGGGCTTTCGCGCGGAAGCCCGGGACCTTCACGTCCACGGCCTCCACCAGACCAGACAGCGCCGCGTCCCCGGCCACCTGGAGCGGCGAGGACGGCTCGGGCCGCAGCTGCTGTCCCTTCAGCTCGCCCTGGGCCTTCGGCACCCGCACCGTGGCGGGCCCGTCGACCTCCAGCTTCTGGAGCGCGAACGTCAGCAGCGCGGACAACCCCTGCCGTGCATCCGGCGTGGCCGCCAGCGACACACGTCCATCACCGAGCGCCACCGTGAGCCCGTCCTGGGCCAGCCGAAGCGACGCGACGTCGACGTCCAGCCCGAGCTTGCCCTCGACCCCCAGCATCGGAATCGCGCCCAGGGTGACGTCTCGCGCGTCCAGGTGCACCTCGCCGCGCTCGAGCGTGAACGGACGCCAGTCCTCCGGCAACACCCGCAGCAGCTTCGAGAGGTCGACGTCCGCAAGGGCGCGCGTCACGACGGGCGCCACGCTCGAATCATCCGGCAGCACCAGCTCGGCCTGGAGCCCGGCGCTGTCCGTCAGGCTGGTGCGCTCCAGCTCCAGGAGCGTGCGGCGCGCCTGCGCGTCGAACCGCGCGGACACCGCGCCATGCAGCAACGAGCGCACCGAGAACCGGGGGTCGAAGGTCTGGCTCGCGACGTCCAGGTCCACCCGCGCGCGAGCGGCCGTGGCCCCCGCCTCCACTCCGAGCGCCAGCGACAGCTCCGCGCGCGCCGGCGGAGCCAGGGTGCCTTCGCGGCTCAGCTCCAGCGGCAACGGCGCGCCCGTCTGGCCCAGGTTCGCGAAGAGCTTCCACGCGCCGCCCTGCTCTTTCACCTCGGCGCCCAGTCCGAGCCCACGCAAGGACCAACGGTCGACCACCACGCCGTCCTGGACACGGAGCCAGGCCAGCGACACGCCCGACACCTCCACGCGCGCGACGGGCGGCGCGGACGCGAGCAGCGAGGCGAGCTGCTGGGAGAGCCCGAGCGAGGGCTCCTCGGGGACGGGCTCGGGCGAGGGAGGACCGGTCAGCTCCGAGAGGGACGTGGGCCCCGCGTCGTCGGCCACCAGGGCCACCGTCACCTCGCGCACCGCCACGTGCTCGACGAGCGTGCCGCCGCTCAGGAGCGAGCCGGGTGACCACTTCGCCTCCAGCGTGCCCACGCGCAGCAGCTCGGGCGCGACGCGCTCGAAGGGAGCGGGCGTGCGCACCACCAGGCCCTCCAACCGCAGGCCCGACAGCAGCGACACCTGGGTGGTCTGGTAGTCCACCTGGATGCCCGTGGCCGACGCCACCTGCGAGACGACGTGCGACTTCAGCCAGGGACGGTCGAGGCTGTGCACGACGACCAGCGCCACGACGAGCACCAGCGCGACGGGCACGAAGAGGCTCAGCAGGACGCCCGCGAGGACTCGAGCCCACCGCCGGCGCGGTCGTTCAGCTCTTGGGGTTTCCATGTGGCTCGGTTGACGCGCGCGGCCATCATCGTCGGGAGGGTGGGTGAAGTCGAGGACCGGATGCGGGCAGGCGGGCGGGCGAAGGGAAGGCCGCGAACGGGATTCACCCGACGCGGCTCCCAGGCGCTTCCCACCCGGGGATAGCGCTCACCGTAAAGCGGGAGAACGCCGACGACGCCAGCCCTCGGCCAGCGCCAGTCCCACGAGCGTCACGCCCCACAGCAGCAATCCCGGCATGACTCCCGGGATTCGATAACGCAGCACCACCTGGTGACGCCCCGAGGGCACCGCGACGGCCCGCACGGCCACGTTCGCGGGGAGCAGCCGTGTGGGCTCACCGTCCACGCTCGCCGACCATCCGGCCTGGAACGCATCGTTGACGATGAGCACCGCGTCCTCGGACGACTCGACCGACACCACGAGGTGCTCGGGGGTGTCTCGCTCGATGAGGACCCGCCCTGTCAGCGGCGCGTCGCTCGAAGCAGGGAGCGGCTCCGAGCCACACTCCACCGCGGCCCGGGCACCACGACGGAAGTCCTCCGTGTCCAACAGTCCGAGCGCGGCCTTCTCGTCCGACACACAGCGGGGCTTCGCGATGAAGAGCCGCGGCAGGGCCTCGGCATGTTCGACGAGCACCAGCTCGAACACCTCGTCGCGTGCGAACACCCTGGCCGGCCTGGGCCCCATCCCCGCGTGGGAAGCGGATGTGTACACGCTGAACCGCACGCCATAGAGGGGCTCCAGCCGGGTGAAGCGCGCGGGGTCATCCATCTGCAGGCCCTTCACGCGAGCGCTCACCGCGGGCAGATACGCCCCCGCCGCGCCGATGTGCCACAGCGCGGGGGTGTCCGGCATCAACGCGGCGCGCGCCATCAACGCCACGCTGTCCTGGAACTCGAAGCCCTCGAACCGGGGCAACTGGAAGCGCGTGAGGCGAGAAGAGACGCGGGGCGTGGAGTCTCCCGTCCGCGCGGCGTGCTCGCGCACGGCTTCGACGAGCGTGGGCGGACTGTCCAGCAGCTCCTCCGAGCCGAGGATGTAGAGCGGCTCGTTCAGCGTGAAGGCCGCGCCCAGCTGCAGCGCCATCAACACCCCGGCCCGAGGTGACGAACCCGCGAGCCCCGGCAGCACGAGCGCGCAGCCCAGCGCGAGGCCCGCCGCGATGAACCCGGCGTCGCTGAACGCCTGCGACAGCGTCTGCAACGTCTCGGCGGGCACCTGGGGCCAACGCGCGACGACGAAGGCGGAAGACCACACCGCGCCCAGGCGCTCGGCGAGGGCCACGGCGAGCAACCCCATCGACATGCCGCCCGCCACCCAGGCCGCCCGACGCGCCCGTGGCTCGGAGGACACCAGCGCCTTCCACCCGAAGCCCGCGAGCAGCGCGAGCCCCAACGTCAGGTGCGCGACGAGCTTCTCGGGATAGCGGAACGGCCGCCACAGCGGCAGCACGTCATGCAGCCACCCATAGACGGGCAGCGCGGCCCCGAGCGCGAGCAGCAGCACCAGCCCCCACACCGCGGCGAACGGCGCCCAGCGTCTCCAGGGGATGGACATCAACCCCGCCACCGCGAGCACCAGCACCGGCACCCCGACGAGCGCCGAGTCCGTCCACAGCGTGGAGAACCCCCCCGTGCTCAAGAGCGGCTTGACCCACTCCTCGGGGACGGCGCGCTCCACGACAGGATTGGCGAGGTACGGCCCCAGGAGGAGCTCCGGCAGTCGCCACGGGTCCAGGGACCAGCGCTGCGCGTCCTCGAGCGAGCTGGCGCCAGGGGCCCCGTGCGCGAACACCGCCATGCCCGCGAACAACTGCGGCGCGGCCAGCCCCGCGCCCATCGCCACGAGCCCCAACGCGCGGAGCCCACGGGCACGCAGGCCGCCCTGCCCCGTCACCGCGAGCAACAACACGAAGGCGTTCGCGAAGGCATAGCTCCACGTGTCACCAGCCAGCAGCACGCCGGCGACACCGGAGGCGGCCACCGCGGCGCGAGCGGGGGTGGCGACGCGCAGGAAGCGCTCGGCGGCCCAGAGTGCCGCGGGCAGGGTGGCGGCCGCCATGAGGTACGCCAGGTTGTTGGTGAGCGACACCAGGTGCCCGCTGAAGGCGAAGGCGAGCCCGGCGAAGAACGCGCCGCCCCGTGGCACCTCGTACAGCCGCAAGAGCGCGTACGTGCCCAAGAGGGCCAGCGGCGGACACGCCAGCACCGTGAGCTTCATCGCCACGCCGGTGGAGAACACCAACCCCAGGAGCTGCGACGGATGGAAGGGCGCGGACAGCATGATGCCCGCGAACGACTGCCCCAGCCCGTCGAAGGGATACCAGCCCGGGAAGTCCCCGCCGAGGACCCGCTGTGCCCAATAGCGGCGCAGGGGCGCGTAGACCAGGAGCATGTCCCGCGCGATGAAGACCTGCGCGCTGAAGACGGCCCGGTAGAAGAACAGACAGGTGATGCCCAGGGCGCCGGCGACGACGGCCCACGTCGAGCGCGGAATCGGGACTCGGACTCCGGCGGGCTCGGGCGAAGCGGGGGGAGGCATCCGGCTCGGGATTGTTCACCCTCCCCCCGCTCGCGTCCAGCGGTGAGACCGCCTCACGGAGGCGGGACTACCCCACCGAGTTCAGTCCTCGCGCTCGGCGTCCACGCCGATGATGCAGGTGCACGTCCTGGTGACGGTGTTGCAGCGACCGGACAACGTCCCGCCACACTGGGCGTTGGACGTGCAGGAGCGGCCGGGCGTGCAGGTGCCGCAGTCCGGGTCCAGCGCACACAGCTCCGAGCAGCAGTTGTCTCGCGCGCAGCCGCACGGCGCCGGCACGAAGCGACAGCCATACGGCGTGCCATTGCACCACACCTGATCAAGCCCGTTCGAGTCGATGGAACACTGACGGTTGGTGCCGCTGCAGGAGGCCGTCACACCACTGGCGCACGTCAGGCTCACCGTACAGTCACCGGGGGCGAGCGCCGACTCCTGCTGTCCGACGGTCTCCGACGCGGGGGCCTCCTGGAGCTGAGCATCGGATTGCGCGGGCTCGCATCCGGTCAGCAGCATCGCGGCGACAACAAGGAATCCAGCCAGACTCTTCATGGGAGGCCTCTCTCGGTTGATGGATGGGATGACGCGCTCGGGGGAGCGCGGCGCGCGAAATATGACAGACGCCACCGCAAGTGAAGACAGTTCTCACCGTCACGAATACGCGGCGCGTCTCAATCCCAACCACACAGGTGCGGGTCGCCCCATTGAGTCAGGGGCGACCGCATGTTTTGTATTACACGGCTGAATTATTCGACGAACGCCGCGAGGTTCTCGAGCGTGGACGACATCCCGGCGACGTGGTCCTCCTGACGGATGCCCTCGGGCACGTCCACGCAGTGGATGGAGACCTCGGTGCCAGCGGCGACGGGGGTCAGCGTCCAGGTCATCGTCATGCGCCCCGCGAAGGACGGGTCCCCCGAGTCGAACTCGAACCGCTGGACGACGCGCTGGTCCGGGACGAGCTCCACGAACACTCCCTCGACGGCGTCCTCGTGCGCCGAGCTCTTGCCCACAACGTCGTGATGCGCCTCGTCATACGTGAGCGTCAGTCGATAGGCGCCACCGGGGCGCGGCTCGAAGGCTCGCAGGCGCGCCGTCATCCCCTCGGGCGGAAGCCACTTCGTGACGGCCTCCGGGTCCAGGAGCGCTTGATAGAGCCTGGCCGGCGGCGCCGCGATGACCCGTGACACAGAGTCGACCCTCTTCCCCTGTTCGAGTGTGTTCGTCATCAGGCCCGCAGCTTGGAGCCCCCGCCCGGCCCGGGCAACCCGGCGCTCGCCCGAGCCTCGGAACAGGTGACGTCAGCCGTGGACCTTCCGACTGTCCGTCGGAGCCTCCTCGCGCCGCGACAGGCCGTAGTCGCGCAGGACGCTGGCGACCCGCAGCCGATAGTCCAGGAAGACCCCGTCGCGTCCCTGTGCCTGCGCCGCGCGATGGGCCTCGAGTCGACGCCAGGCTTCGACCGCCGCCTCGTCCCGCCAGAACGAGAGCGACAACAGCCGACTCGAATCCGAGAGGCTCTGGAAGCGCTCGATGGAGAGGAAGCCATCGACCTGGGAGAGCAGCGGACGCAGCTCGGCGGCCAGGTCCAGGTAGGTCTGCCGCCCCTCCTCGCGAAGCTGGACCTCGAAGATGACGGCGATCATCCGACCTCCTCGTGTGCGAGCCGGAGCGCGGGCAGCAGGGGCACCCGGGCATTGAGCAATGGAAGGAAACGGACGTCCGCGAAGGCCTCGCGATGCAGGGCGACGTCCGTGGCGAGCAGGGCCTCCAGCGCCTCCGCCGCCAGGGACTTCGCCAGGCGTTCACCAGGACAGACATGCGCACCCCAGCCGAAGGAGAGCCGCGCGGGCTCTTCGCGATGGATGTCGAAGCGGTGGGGCTCTTGGTGCAGCTGCGCGTCACGATTCGCGGCGGCGAGCACCACCAGGACACACTCCCCCGCCACGAGCGTGTGGCCTTCGAGGACCGTGTCCTCCGCGAGGTAGCGGCGCGTGTTCTGGACGGGCGGGTCGTATCGCAGCACCTCGTCGAGCACCCGGGGCAGTAGCGCCGGTCGGGCGACCACCTCGGCCAGCAGCGAGGGCTCCTTCATCAGGGCTCGCAGGGTGTTTCCAATCAACCCCGCCGTCGCGTCATGGGTCTGCACCAGCAGTCCGATGGCGTTGGCGACCACCCCGTCGACGAGGCGCTCCGCGTCCAGGGGCTCGGCGGAGTCCCCCGAAGCACCGACCTCCTCCATCAAGAAGGACAGGGCTCCTCCTCCCCCTCGCGCCGTCTGGGCCTCCAGGGCCGAGCGGACCTCCGCGCGCAGCCGCTCGGCGGCGAGCCCGCCACGCAGGACCACGGCCTCCTCTGCTCCAGGTGCAAGCCCCTTCACCAGGTCCCCCGTCCACGCCGCCACCTCGGGCAACGTCCCTGGTGCCAGCCCCAACAGCGCCCCGACGGAATGGACCGGCCAACGGAACACCCACTCCCGGAGCGAGTACTCGCTCAGCAATCTTCGCGCGTCCACGCCTCCGCGCGCCGTTCCCCACCGCGCGAGGAGCGCCCCGAGCCCTCGGCGCACCACCGCGTGGAACGGACCGTCGTTCATGCGGGCCCATTGCCGGAACAGCGCCCCGGAGGCCAGCGCTCCCACCCTCGGAGGCACCGGCTCCGCACGGGGTCGGACAAGACAGACAGGGGACGACAGCACCGCGCGAACGCTTCGAGCACTGGAGGCCACCCAGAGCCCAAGGGATGCGTCCCGGTAGAAGGGACGTGTCGCGACGAGCTCGGCATAGAAGGGATACGGGTCGGGGTGTGTGGCGGCGGCGACAGGATGGAGCGGCGTCATGGACGCGCTTCTACGAGCCCCCGCGGGGTCCATGTTTCGGCGCGCGCCGAAACGTCGCCGACGTGAGGACCTGGCTTCCCTTCTGCGCTGTTAGGATTCGCCCACCAGGGAACCGGACGGGCCTCCGTGTCCCGGTGCGGGGCCCACCCCGTTCCCGACGCCGTCCTCGGTGAGAACCCATCTTCCCAGCCGCTGGGCAAGAGCCCTCTGCCCTGGGGGAACGGGTTTGCCCAGCAAGTGGCCCGGCGGCGCGAGGTCACTCCAACCGGGGGGCGGGGCCGCGTTGGCCTCACATCAATACAAGAGCAGGAAGTCCTGGCACATCCGGTGAAAACAGCCCCGCTCGCGAGGGCTTTCCTGGCCCCCATTCAAAGCAAGACGAGGCGAGCGATGAAGGCATGGAGCAAGGCATGGACGGGGGCGGCGTGTGCCGCGGTGTTGGGGATGGCGACGAGCGCCCAGGCGCATGATTTGACGTGCACCAAGCGCGTCAACGGGCAGGCCGCGGTGACGGCGTCGGCCTATCCATTCACGGCCAACTACTCCTTCGAGGTCACCAACACGCACCCGACGCTGCCGTCGCTCCTGCTGACGGCGCTGGACCCGCTGCTGCTGCTCAAGGGCTTCTCCTTTCCGGAGCTGCCCATCCTGATTCCCGTGGGAGAGAGCATCACCCAGACGCTGCCCGTCGTGCTCGACAGCTTCGATGACTGCGAGACGCTCGCGCTCATCGACGGCAACGCCGACGCGAACTTCGACAACAGCTTCACGGCCACGTTCGACCTGGGCCTGTCGGTCAGCACCGCGCGCGTCACCTGTGGCGCCGCCACGCCAGACCTCACGTGCGGCGCGGCCACGCGCACGCTGGGCTACTACCAGTCGCACCTGGTCCCGCTGACGGCGTGTCTGTTGAGCGGCACCATCGACCTGGGCCCGGTGGCCGCGGTGAGCACCGACATCGGCGTGCAAGGCATCCTCTGGGGCAACCCCGACCGGTACCTGAATGGCGACCCGCGCAACGAGCTGGACCGCGCGCGCTTCCTGCTCGCGCAGCAGGTCCTGGTGGCCACGTGCAACCAGCGGCTCTTCGGCCGCGTGCCGCCCGACAACCTGCTCTCCGATGCCCGGACGTCGCTCGCGGGCGTCGCGTGTGGCGGAATGGAGGTCTTCACCAGCCGGCTGCGCGCATTCAACGCGTCCTGCTCGGCCGGCCCCTTCCCTCTCGGCTTCATCTCCGGTCCCGCCACGCCGCTCGCCGCGCGCGCGCTGGGCATCGACCCGTCCCTTCCAACGCCCGGCGGCTGCGCGCAGTGAGCCGTCACACCTGTACTGACTCGAGGAAACACGCCATGAAGAACCTGCTCTGGAACACCCTGGGGGCCTCGGCCCTGGCCTTCACGCTCATCGCCTGCGGGGGCGCAGGCTCTCTCCCCCCGCCACCGGATGAGACTCCCATCGAGGAGCCGCCCGGCGACGAGGACCCCGCGCCCAATCCCGGCACGGGCGGCGAAGCCCCTGCTCCCAGCCCCGGCGGCGAGGACCCGGCCCCGGTCGAGCCCGAGATGAAGGAAGTCGAGGTACGCTTCAAAGCCAGCCACCTCAAGGAGGGCGATGTCATTGCCATCCCGGCGGGTGTTTCAGCGTGGATTTACAACTCGGGGGAGGAAGACCCCCTCGTGGTTGTTCAACTTTTCGACACGGCCGTCTTCAAGGACAACGAGCATGCGCCGCTCGTCGCGAAGCTCCAAATCCCAGTGAAGCGGTCCCTGTCGGACATCGACCCCTACATCCGGCTCAAGGTCGAGTTCACCAAGGAGCGTGGCTCCATCCGCAGGGCAGGAGAGGCCACGCCGACGGAGCTCGACACGAACGTGGCCCCCATCGACACCAAGATCGACGTCGATGACCTCTTCATCCGAAACCGCACCGTGCTCGACATCAACATGGAGAAGTCCATCGTCAAGGAATCAGAGAAGGAGGTGTTCCTGCCCAACCTGAACATAAAGTTCTGACCGCCGCCTCCAGGTGGCACGGGCCTCACGTCGGCCGGCCGCCACCTCGACCTGTCAGGCCGCCACCGGCACCAGCTTGTGCACCTGCTCCAACAGGTGGCTGAGTGAGAAGGGCTTCTTGAGGAAGCCCGCCCAGTCGTACTCCGCCGGCCGCACCGACGGGTCGATGGCGCTCATGATGAGCACCGGCAGCTCCGCGAACTCCTCGCGCTGTCGGATGGCCCGCAGCGCCTCGAACCCGTTCATCACCGGCATCATCACGTCGATGATGATGAGGTCCGGCCGCACCTCCTCCAGACACTCCAGCGCCTCGCGTCCGTTGGCGCACGTCACCACCCGGTAGCCCTCGTCCTCGAGGATGGACTTCACCGCGTCCGCGATGTCCATCTCGTCGTCGACGACCAGCACGGTCCTCATGAGCGCCTCCGGGGCGCGGGCTTGCGCCGGACCTTCGGCTGTGGCCGCTTGCGCGGCTTCGCCTTCTCGCCCATGGGCGCCTTGCGCCGCACGTCCCGCGCGCCGCCCGCCATGATGGCGTGCCCTGTCAGCACCGACTCCGCGCTCTCGAAGGTGTCCGCCACGGTGATGCCCTTGTCCGTGATGGAGAACTCCCGGATGCCGCTGTCGTACTGGCTCTCCCGCATCTTCATGATGGAGATCAACCGGTACAGCTGCGAGCGCAGCTCCACGTAGCGCAGCATGATGACGTTCTCCACGTACGCGGTGGCGTCCGGCTGGGGCGCGTCCACGCCCGGGGAGAACAGGGCCGTCTCGTCCGAGTACAGCGTGGTGACGTCCAGCATCCGCAGCTGGTGGGACAGCGCGGAGAAGAAGCGGCTCATCCGCTCCGGATAGACGGCCGCCGAGCGGAAGCCCGCGACGCTGTCCACGAAGAGCCGCAGGCGCTTCACCTTCCGCTCGTGGATGCGCTCCAGCAGCCGCTCCGCGAGCGCGTCCATGTTGTGCTCCAGGGGCGGCTGCCACTGGATTTCGATGAGGCCCGCCTCCACGTACTTGCTCAAGTCCCCCATGCCCACGCCCTCGGCCTTCTCCATGAGCCGCTGGGACGTCTCATAGAAGCCGAAGTACACCCCGGGCTGCCCTCGGCGCGCCCCCTCGAGCAGGAAGCGCAGCCCCAACAGCGTCTTGCCCGTGCCCGGCGCCCCCAACAGCAGCGTGGTGGAGCCCGACAACAGCCCCCCATGCAGCGACTCGTCCAGCCGGGGCACGCCGAAGCCCATCCGGATGCGCTCCGACGCCACCCGGTCCACCGGGTCGCTGAACTGCACCTCCGTGCGGGGATGGATGACGACGCCCCGGTTCGAAATCTCCAGCTCGTGCTTGCCCAGCAGCGAGTCGCTGCCCCGGAACTTCAGCGTCGAGAGCTCCCGCACGGCCCGGGGCCCCGACAGCCAGAGCGACAGCGCGAAGATGCCGTCCACCGCGGTGGTCTCCGGCAGGAGCTTTGAGGGGTCGTGCGGCGACAGCAGCAGCGTGGTACAGCCGAGGATGCCGATGAAGGTCTGCAGCTCCTGCAGGAAGCGCTTGTACGTCAGGTCCGCCCGCGCCATGTCCTTCGCCACGTCCATGCCATCCAGGATGAGCAGGGTGGCCTGGTGCTGACGGACGGCGCGCCGCACCAACTCCAGCAGCCCCTTGAGGCCCTCGGACTCGAGCTGTCGGTAGCCGCTCAGGTAGTGCAGCTTCTCGGGGATGACGCTCGTGTCGAAGAAGGACATCCCCTCCAGGTTCGCGAGCATGCGCGCATGGGACTCCGTGAGCAGCGTCACGTAGAGCGCCTTGCCGCCGTGCTTGACGTGCCAGAAGGCGATCTGATGCGCCAGGATGGTCTTGCCCGAGCCCGGCGGCCCCAGCACCGCGTACGAGGCGCCCTTGATGAGGCCACCTTTGGTGATGAAGTCGAGCCGGGGCACCCCCGTCTCCAGCCGAGGATGAAGCGTCTTCTTCTCGCCGGCACCACCTTCAGAGGACACGAAACGCCTCCCTTTCAATCCCTCAGTAGGCCGCCGTCCGATGACGGGGCAGTGTCACATGGAACGTGGCCCCCTGGCCCGGCTCGCTCTCGACGCTGAGCGTGCCGCCATGGGCGATGACGATCTCCCGCGCGATGAACAGGCCCAGGCCCAGGCCATCCGCGCGCCCCGTGCTCGACGCGCGCTCGAAGCGGTTGAAGATGCGCGCCTGGTCCTGCTTCGCGATGCCGATGCCCTGGTCCGTCACGCTCAGCCACAGCGCGTCCGGGTGCTCCTCCACCGTGAGCCAGATGGGCTTGCTGTCCCCATAACGGAAGGCATTGGCGAGCAGGTTGCTGATGACCTGCTCCAGCCGGAGCCGGTCTCCCATGAGCAGCGCGGGTCCCAGGGGGAGCGCCAGGGACAGCTCGGTGCCCGCCGCGCGGGCCGACATCGCCAGCCGCCCGGCCACCTCGCGCGCGGCCTCGGCCAGGTCGAACACCTCGATGTCCAGCCGCAGCTTGCGGCTGCCCACCCGCGACACGTCCAGCAGCGTGTCCAACAGCTGCTGCAGTCGCACCAGCTGCCGGAGCGCGGGCGTGGTGCTGGCCTCCACGGTGCGTCGCGCCACCATGTCCCCGGGAACCCGGGTGAGGTGGTGGACCAGCCGCTCCAGGTTGAGCCGGAGCGCCGTCAGCGGCGTCCTCAGCTCGTGCGCCGCGATGGACATGAACTCGTCGCGGGCGTGCACCGCCGCCTGCGCGCGGGACTGCAGGCGGAGGAGCGCCTCCACGTTCGCCAGTAGCTCGTCATCCTCCAGCGGGGTGGTCCAGTAGGCATCCGCCCCCTGCGCCAGCCCGCGCAGCCGGTCCTCGCGACTGACGGAGACGGCGGACAGGTGCGCAATCAAGAGGTCGCGCGTCTCCTCCCGCGCCCGCAGGCGCCGGCAGACCTCGTATCCGTCGATGTCCGGCAGGTGGACATCCAGCAACACCATGTCCGGACGCCCGCCCGCCAGCCGGAGCGCCTCCGTTCCGCTGGTCGCCTCCACCACGTGGTAGCCAGCCACCGTGAGGATGCGGCTGGTGAGGTAGAGGACCGCGGGCGTGTCATTGACGTTGAGGATGGTGGCGCGCGCGCGTTCCTCGTCCTTCGCTCGTCCTGGGGATTCGGCGCGGGGCTCCATTCCTGGAAGATGGTGTCTGAACCACCCGAACGAAAAGCCCCGACGCACGCCGTCAGGGCAGGAAGACTGTGCGCTGGCTGACACTGGGCCCGCGTCCCAGAAGCCAGACGCATGGGAGGCGGCGAGCCGGCTACAGCCGAGCCTCCAGCGTGGCCATGACGGTCCGTGGGTCCACGGTGAAGAGTTCTACCCGGGCAGCCCCACCCGCACCTCTGGTGTGAGGGCCCGCCGGAGCTGAAAAGCACCGGCTGAACCCTCTCACGCGACAGGTGCCTTGACGCTCACCGGCGCGGGACAGGCCTTCCCGCGCTGTCGCCGAGCTCTCGCCGTGATGACCATGGTCTGGAGGCTTCGCGCCAGTGCAGCGCGTTCTTGACGGTGTCGGCGAAGTATCGCGGGGTCAGGCCGTGTGGGCCCTGGTACTTCTCCAGCGTGGAGTCAGGAGCGAACTCACCAGGGACCTTCAGCACGAAGCCCAGGTAACGCGCGGTGAAGTACGCGGCATCCGAGGCGCCCTCGGCCTCGTCTTGCGCGAGCAGGTGGAAGCCGTAGTCCACCAGTTCGTTCCGCCTGGCGGCGGCGAGCTCGTGCACGCGGTCGCCGATGTTGAAGACGGAGAGGTAGACCTGGGACCTCCGCCAGGTGCGAGGAAGGCCCGGCTCCGCGCGTTTCACCACCCGCAGCGCGGCGGGAAGGTGTTTCGACACATCCCCTCGGAGCAGCAGACAGTTCGCCGCCTGCTCAGGCGCCACGCCAGCATCCCTCACCCTCGCGACCATCGCCTCGGCCCTGGGACTCCACCCCGCTTCGACGCAGACATCCGTCAGCAGGAAGGACACCGTCCGAGCCTCCTTCGCGGAGGCCAGCAGCTTCACGAGCACGTCGGCCCTGGCGGAAGCCTCGCCTCGCGCGAGCTGCTCGGACCAGACCGCCTGTGCAGCGCAGAAGGCCTTGCTCCGAGGTGAGCGTGCTCCCGCCAGTAGCGGTTCACAGGGAGAAGGCGAGACCCCGGGCCCCTCCACCAGCGTCGGCAGCAGCGCGGGGGCCACCTCCGCGAACGGCGCGCTCGCCAATCCCTGTCGCAGCGTCTCCCGCTCGCCGTCGGACACCTCGAGCGAGACCAGGCGCTTCGCGTCCTCCACGCCGCCCGCCACTCCGACAACGGGGACGAGCACCGCCAGGGCGGCCGACAACCTCAGGGAGAGCCCGCGCGACATGTGTTCCTCCAGCAACGTCTCCCACCGTGGGAGGGGTCGGGAACACTCTACTCCTGGCGGGGTATGTGGCCGGAAACAAGGCTTCGGTAGAGCCTGGAGGATGCACAACCTCCTCTTCGTCTCCTGGATGTTCCTGGCCGTCTTCCTCACGGGCTGTGGGCGACTGCTCGGCTTGGACTGTATCGATACGAATTGCAGCGACTACCCCACCCGGCTGGCCGCGCAGATGGACTACGAGGCCGACCCGGAGTGCCGCGCGGACCTCGACGCAGACCACGATGGCGTGGCGTGCGAGGAGGACACCCGCGACGAGGTCCACTGCTCGTCGGCCTCCGGCTGCCAGTGCTCGGGCAAGAACCGGGACGCCTGTTTCGCGGACGCCTCGTGCTGCCTCTGGGTCGTGGGCAGGGGATGTGGCTGCCGGTAGACCTCATGACGCGCTCCGTGTCGTGAGGCGCTCGCACAAGGACTATGCTCGGGGGCCATGAGCGCTCCTGCCGCGAATGAGGCCAAGGCGTCGTCGGATGGAAGCTATTCGCGGCGCGTGGGGCTGTTCTCGGGGGTGATGCTCGTCATCGGCGGCATCATCGGCTCGGGCATCTTCCTCAACCCCGCCATCGTCGCCCAGCGGGTGCACACCCCGGGCCTCACCTTGGGGGCGTGGCTGCTCGGCGGCGGGGTGGCGCTCATCGGGGCGTTCATCTACGGCGAGCTGGGTCAGCGCATCCCCAAGGCGGGGGGCAGCTATGTCTACCTGAGAGATGCCTTCGGCGAGCTGCCCGCGTTCCTCAACGCCTGGGGCCTGCTGTTGATGATTGCCACGGGCGCCATCGCCGCGGTGGCGGTGACGTTCGCCAACTACACGCTGGCATGGACGGGGCTGCCCACGGACTATCGGCTCCCATTGGCCATCGGCGCCATCGTCCTGTTGTCGGGCATCAACTACTTCGGGGTGCGGCCGGGGGCGCTCACGCAGAACGTCTTCACGGTGCTCAAGCTGGTGGCGCTCGCGGTGCTCGTGGGCGCGGGGCTCCTGCTCACGGGGGCGGCGCCGGTGCAGACGGTGGCGTCCGAGCCCCCGGACTCCATCGTGCTGGCGCTGGGCGCGGCGCTGGTGCCGGTGCTGTTCAGCTATGGCGGTTGGCAGCAGACCAACTTCGTGGCGGAGGAGTTGGTGGAGCCGGAGCGCAACCTGCCTCGCGCGCTGCTGCTGGGGGTCATCGGCGTGGTGGGGGTGTACCTGCTCGCGAACCTCACCTACCTGCGCACGCTGGGCGCGGGGGGACTGGCGGCGAGTTCGGCGCCGGCGGCGGACGCGCTGGGGCGGCTCTTGGGCCCGGCGGGCCGCACGTTCATCACGGCGGGCGTGGCGCTCTCCACCTTCGGCTTCCTCAACCTGGTCATCCTGGTGTCGCCGCGCGTGTATCAGGCGATGGCGGCGGATGGGTTGTTCTTCCCGTGGATGGCCCGGTTGCATCCACGCCACCACACGCCGGCGGCGGCCATCGTCTTCCAGGCCGCGTGGGCCATCCTGCTGACGGGGACAGGGACCTACGGCGAGCTGCTCGACTACGTGGTGTTCGCGGACTGGCTCGTCTTCGGCGCCACGGCGGCCACGCTGTTCGTCTACCGCGCCCGGGAGAAGCGGGGACAGGCGCCCCGCGTGTCCTACCGGGTGCCCGGCCATCCCCTCACCCCGCTGCTCTTCATCGCGGCGGCGCTCTACGTGGTGGTGGGCTCCACGGCGTCCAATCCCCTCAACGCGCTCAAGGGCACCCTCCTGCTCGGCGCGGGCGTCCCTGTCTTCCTGTACTGGCGCCGACGCAGGGAAGGACTAGCGAAGGCGCCAGCCTCCCAGGCCAGCGTGGTGGGTGGGCCCTGAGCCCAGGGGCCGCGGTGCTACTGCGGCGGCATCTGCCCCGGCTCCATGAAGGCCAGCTCCCAGTGGTGGCCGTCCGGGTCGTAGAAGCTCCCGCCGTACATGAAGCCCAGGTCCATGGCGTCCGCGGCCTTCGAGCCACCGGACGACAATGCAATCTTCACCATCTCGTCGACCTCGGCGCGGCTGTTGGCGGACAGCGCGTACGTCCCCGCCGTGCTCTGCGTCGCGTCGTGCAGCGGCTTCTTGATGAACTCCTTGAAGCGCGCGTCCGTCAGCAACATCACGTACGCGTCCTCGCCCACCACCATGCAGGTGGCGCTGTCGTCGGTGAAGTCCTTGTTGAACTCGAAGCCCAGCTTCGTGAAGAAGTCGACCGAGCGCTTCAGGTCCGCGACGGGCAGGTTGAGGAACAGCTTGCGGGGACGGCTGGGCTTCATGGGTGCCTCCAGGGGTGGGATGAGGTTTCTACCTCTCTGACTGCCGACCCGGCCCGAAATCATCGGTCTATTTTCCCGGAGGATTTCGCCCCCTCAGCCACTCGTAGAGCCGGGTGCGCTGACGTCCCCTCAGGCTCGTCATCACCGAGCGCTGCTCGAAGCGCCACTCCGTCCGCAACCGCTCCGCCGCCCGGGCCATCCACTCGGGAATCCGCGTGGCCTCACAAACCCCCAGCCCCAGCGTGTCGTTCTGGAGCCCCGTGCCGTCGAGGTCGAAGACCGGGACACTCCCCCCAGGCTCCCCATCCGAGTCCCAGGAGGACATGGAGAAGCTGAGCCAGTCCGGCGCCCGGCTGTCGACCGACAGGTGACAGTGGTGACGATACGTCATCGACCGCGCGTCCCCCTCCTCCCCGCCCGTCGCGTACAGCTTGAACCATGAAGACCGCTGGCTCACCAAACCCCAGCGCCCGCGCCAGCTCCAGCGCCGGTGAGCGCGCGCGGCGCGCCTGGAGCAACGCCTCCATCCGCTCGAACAAGGCATCCAACGCCGGCGTGGAGCGCGCGTGGGTCCGCAGGTCCTCCAGCCGGTCCAATTCCCACCCCTGGCTCAGCACCGCCCGCTCCACATGGGGGATGAGCGCGTCGAGCGAGGCCTCGGACGCGTCGATGGTCAACACCGCCAGCATGTCCCGGGACACCTCCTCGCTGGCCACGACCACCGTCTGGAGGGACTGGAGCAACACCGGGTTCTCCGCCAGCCCCCGCAGCTTCGCCTTGCGCTGCTTCGAACCCCAGCCATACGTCACGTCCAGGTCCAACAGCCCCTGGAGCGCCATCCGCCACGACGCGCGCAGGGCCTCGTCCGAGCCCTCCAGGTCCACGCTCTCGCGCAGGAAGAACACCCCCGGGCGCACGTCGCCCGCGAGCCGCTCCAACACCGCGCGGATGACCGGCGCGGGCAACTGCTGACAGTGCCGCCCGAAGCTCCAGAAGGACGAGCCGTCCTCCGAAAGCAGGCGCAGCGCCGCCCCCGCGGCGAGCACCGGGTCCACGTCCTCCGGAAGCTTCTTGAGCGCCTGGGTGAGGCGCTCCCAGTCCGGCTCCGTCCCACCCAACAGCACGGAGAGGTCCTCCGGCGCACGTCGTCGACTCATGCCCCCCCGTCTACCAGACCGCCCAGGGGAAGCACATACACACCCCGGACGGGTCCGACGCTCGAGGCACGCGCGAGGTTCCAACCGCCATCACACTCCTGTCTCTCCATTGCATCTGTATCCGGATTAAACCCTTCACGAATGACAGCCGTTGATGGAGCCCGACACGACGAACGTGTCGGGCTGGCGGGAGCCTCTCGTCAGCCCATTCATCCAGGAGCAACGAAGTGATGCAGCGGAACAACATCATGAAGAGGATGCTCGTGGTGGGCGCGGTGAGCCTGTTCACCGGCTGCGCTGGCGAGACCGGCGACGCCCCCACGCAGGTCATCCCCTCACGCACGGACAACACGCTGGCGCTGCTCATCGAGCGGGAGGGCGGCCAGGGAGGCTTCGTCGAGGGCGCGGCCGAGCGCTTCAAGGTCTCCGCCTCCGGGGAGTCCTTCAAGTCGGTGAGCTGGAGCGCCACCTCCGGCGCCCTCGAGCCGGACGCGGAGAGGGTGACCTGGAAGCTGCCCCCCAAGGGCGTCGCCACCCTGTCGGTCTCGGTGGAGACGGAGTCGGGGAAGAAGGCCCAGGGCGAGTTCCACTTCAACGTGGAGTCCACGACGGACACGCTCCTCAACGCCGTCATCGACCCGAGCGCGGACGTGACGGGCGGGTTCTGTGAGCTGACGTTCGACACCGCCGGCCGCGGCCACATCGTCTACTTCAACGACACCCACCGCTCGCTCTGGTACGGCCTGTGGAACGGCACGTCGTGGACGACGGAGCAGATCGACGGCTCGGGCTTCAACAACGAGGGGAAGTTCACCTACAAGCCCGTCATCGCCGTCGAGCCCGGCACCGGCACGCCCCACGTCGCCTACCTCAAGGGCCAGGGGGAGCATGGACGAGGGGAGCTCATGCGCGTCGCGTATGCCACCCGCGTCGGCGGCACCTGGCTGCGCGAGCCCGTGGACCTGGCGGACCGCAACGACGCGGTCAACCTGTCCATCGCGCTCAACCCCGCCCAGGGCCACCAGCCCGTCATCGCCTACGGCGACGGCACGGCGGGCGCGCGCATCACCACCCGCACCGGCGCCAGCACGTGGAGCACGCCCCTGGTCATCCAGGGTTCCCTGACCAGTGAGGCCCTCTTCGACGCGGCGGGCACGCTCTACTTCACCAACCGGAGCGTGCTGACCGCCGTCAAGGGCACCACGGTGGAGACGTTCTCCCTGACCGGGCTCGCCTCCATCACCGGCTGGTCCTCCCTGGCGCTGACGCCGAACCAGCACCTGCTGGTGCTCGCCAACGGGACCCCCACCGGGGCCTGGGGCAGCCTCTTCGACGTCACGCTCGGCACGCCCCTGTCCACCAGCACCGCGCGCACGTCCCAGGGGGACTACAACATCGGCTCCAATGACCTGGCCTACGGCGCGGGCCTGCCCCACATCGCCCAGCGCCATGGGACGACGCTGGAGCTCATCACCCCGGACGCCCAGGGCTTCTGGACGTACACCCAGCTGGGCACCATCCAGGACGGCACCCGGCCCAGCATCGCCATCCGCCCCACGGATGGAACGCCGCATGTCTGTTTTCAGCGCAATGGCAAGGTGACCTTCCTGTAGCACCGGGTCTCGCGGGCTCCAGTCCTCTCATCGGATTGGAGTCCGCGAATGCATCATCAAACTTGCAAGTGCATGGGCCGTCCGAGTGAGACTGCCGCGCGACAGCCAACGGAGACATCCATGGGACTCGCGGAGCGCAAGGCGGCGAAGTCGTTCGAGGAGACGCAGTTCCCCCAGCTCGAGAAGCAGCTCGCCGAGGTCGCCGGCTTCAAGGTGCCGGTGAAGGTGGACTGGGCCAGCCTCTCCGCCGACGGCTACGCGGACCTCTACGAGGAGGCGTGGACCAAGGTGTACTTCACGCCGCTCTTCCAGGCGCTCGAGTCGCTGACCGAGGACGAGATGGGCCGTGAGTTCGTCCAGGGCTCGCTCAAGCGGCTGGTCATCCAGAACGTCGCGGGCAACGTCTCCGGCTCCAGCTTCGCCTCGTTCGTGGACGGCGTGCTCACGCTGGACCACGAGCCGTGCACCAACCTGGACGACGTCCATGACCGCCGCGAGGGCATCCAGCGCGCCCTGCAGTCCGAGCCGGAGCTGTCGCGCCCCGACGACCCGCTGGCGGCCTTCCTGGACATGAAGCCCCGGGGGCTCGAGACCACGCTCCAGGCGCTCCTGCGCATCGCCAGCCGTCGGCAGGCGGGCATCCCCCTGCTCCCCCCGCGCGTGACGGTGTCGCTGCACAGCGGCACGTACTTCACGGGCACCGTCCGGGACATCCTCGAGGACTCGCGCGAGGGCCGCTCCCTGCTCCTGCAGGAGGAGCGGGACCGCGAAGCCAACGCGGTCATCATCAACGTGAACCACATCGAGTGCGTCAGCGTGCTGGACGCGGGCTACCTGGGCTTCATCCGCCTGGACGACGCGCCCGTCCCCTCCCCGCTCCAGCTGCGCCGCGAGCTGCTCAAGCACGGCGAGAAGCTGGGCGCCCTGCTGGAGCGTCCCGTCCCCCTCACGCTCACCCCGGGCGCGAGCGCCACCAGCGCCGAGGCCCTGCGCGCGCTCGCGTTCCTGGCCACCCGGGTCATCGAGGCGCTGGGCAAGCTCGCCCGCGACGCAGAGGCCCGCCGCGCGCTGCACGAGAAGGTCCAGCGCATCCACCTGCGCGCGGACACCACCGCCGGCGTGTCGCTCTCCAACGGCACGCTGGAGTTCGTCACCCCCCTGAAGCCCGCGGGCTGGCGCACCAGCGCCGAGCTCCAGCAGGAGCTGCCGCCCATCCTCTGAAGCACCCCGCGCGCGCCCTCTTCTTCGGGAGGGCGCGTGCCCCGGTCCTCAGTCCGGACGCGAGGTCCGCTTCCCCCACGGCTCGTCCCCGCCGAGGGGCACCTCGGTGTCATCCACGCTCAGCACCGTGGTGCGCGGCGCGCCGCACAAGCGCAGCTGCTGCTTCAGGAAGCCGAGCGCCTCCGGGACGCGGTCCTTCGGCACCGACACGTCGATGATGGCCACGCCGCCCCCGGCGCTCGTGCCCGTCACCGTCCCCAACCCCACCGCCGCCAGCGCCTCCCGCAAGCGCGCCGCGATGCCCTCGTGGCCTCCCAGGGGCACCCTCGCCAGGTCCTGGGAGTTGAGCATCACCTCGATGACCTGCAGTTCCATGGCGGCAACGGACGTGGAAGGTCCTACGGAAGCAGGGAAGCTTCCGCGCGCATGGTAGCCGCGATACCGCTCCCGGACCGCCGATATTCACCGACAGTCCCATACAATTCCCCTCCTGGGATTTCCTTCCGACTCAAACCAACGCCATGGCGCACCCCGCCAGCGGCCGTGGGTGAGAGCGGGTTCTCCTCTCAGGAGGGCCCCGAAGCCCGGCCGACCCACCATCCCCCCGAACCACCCCCCTCCCTCCGGGGGCGGCCCCACCCCCTTATCCCCTCAGAGGAGGCTCCCAGCGCGTACGGAAATCCCGTATAGGCCCTGCACACCAACTGTGCGGCAACGAGCGACCCAGCGGGGCGAGACGTCAATCCCCGGGACTGCTCTGGAGAGAATGGATGGAGTTGTCGAGTCTCGAGTCGAGTTTCTGGGCAGTCGCACCAAGCGTCGTCGGCGCCGTGGGCTTGCTCTTCGCTGCGTTCTTCTACTTCCGCGTCAAGTCCCTGCCGGAGGGCGACGCGACGATGAACCGCATCGCGGGCTACATCCGTGAAGGCGCGATGGCGTTCCTCGTGCGCGAGTACAAGGTGCTCGCCATCTACTGCGTGGTGCTCGCCGTCATCATCGGCCTGGCGCTGGGCAAGCTCGCCTCCGCGAGCTTCGTGGTGGGCGCGTTCCTCTCGCTGCTCGCCGGCTACATCGGCATGAAGGCCGCGACGTTCGCCAACGTGCGCACCGCGCAGGCCGCGCGCACGGGCTCCAAGCCGAACGCGCTGCTGGTCGCGCTGGACGGCGGCGCGGTGATGGGCCTGGCGGTGGCGGGCCTGGGCCTGGTCGGCATGGGCGGCGTGTACTACGCCTTCCAGGGTCACCCGGAGCTGTCCCCCATCCTCCACTCGTTCGCCGTGGGCGCCAGCTCCATCGCGCTGTTCGCGCGCGTGGGCGGCGGCATCTACACCAAGGCGGCGGACGTCGGCTCCGACATCGCCGGCAAGGTCATCGAGAACATCCCCGAGGACGACCCGCGCAACCCCGGCGTCATCGCCGACAACGTGGGTGACAACGTGGGCGACGTGGCCGGCATGGGCGCGGACATCTACGAGTCCATGGTCGCCGCCATCGTCGCCGCCATGGCCATCGCGCTGACGGCCAACGCCACGGAGCTGTCGCGGCTGGCCATCGAGGGCACGTCCACGAGCACGGCGAAGCTCGCCGGCGTGGTGCTGCCGCTGGTGCTCTCCGCGGTGGGCCTCATCGTCAGCGTGCTGAGCATCTTCATCGCTCGCGCGCTCAAGCAAATGAACCCCGCGCTGGTGCTGCGCAGCGCGCTCATCATGCCCCCGGTCATCCTGGTGGGCCTGTCGTTCATCATGATGAACGTGTTCGGCCTGTCCCAGAACATCACCGTGGCCCTGGCCGCAGGCGCGTTCGGCGGCGCCATCATCGGCCTCGTCACCGACTACTACACCTCCTCCCGGCCGGTGCAGCGCATCGCCGAGGCGTCCATCACCGGCGCCGGCACCAACCTCATCCGCGGCCTCGCGGTGGGCATGGAGAGCGTGGGCATCCCCATGGCGACCATCGCCCTGGTGGCCTACATCGCCGACCAGGCGCTGGGCCTGTACGGCATCGCCCTGTCCGCGGTGGGCATGCTGGGCGGCACCGCCGTCGTGATGACGGTGGACGCGTACGGCCCCATCTCCGACAACGCCGGCGGCATCTCCGAGATGTCCGGCCTGGGCCCCGAGGTGCGCGCCATCACCGACGAGCTGGACGCGGTGGGCAACACCACGGCCGCCATCGGCAAGGGCTTCGCCATCGGCTCCGCGACGCTGACGGTTATCGCGCTGTTCTCCGCCTTCAACCTGGAGGTCAACCACACGCGCGTCGCCGCCGGCCTGCCGGAGATGAGCCTGCTGCTCACCAACCCGAACGTCATCGTGGGACTGCTCCTGGGCTCCATCCTGCCGTTCCTCGTCGGCGCTTCGACGATGCTCGCGGTGGGCCGCGCCGCCGGCGCCATCGTCGAGGAGATTGGCCGCCAGTTCCGTGAGATTCCGGGCCTGATGGAGCTCAAGGCGGACCCGGACCCGAAGAAGATCGTCGACATCGCGACCAAGAGCGCGCTGCGCGAGATGATCTTCCCGGGCCTCGTCGCCGTCGTCGCCCCGCCCGTGGTGGGCTACGTGCTCGGGCCCCAGGCGCTGGCGGGCCTGTTGGCCGGCGCGCTCGTGGTCGGCGCCACCATGGCGCTCTACATGGCCAACGCCGGTGGCGCGTGGGACAACGCCAAGAAGTACATCGAGAAGGGCAAGCTGCCGGGCCACGCGAAGGGCTCGCACGTCCACAAGGCCGCCGTCGTCGGCGACATGGTGGGCGACCCGTTCAAGGACACCTCCGGCCCGGGCGTCGCCATCCTCATCAAGGTGATGAGCGTCGTCTCGCTGCTGGTCGCCTCGCTCATCGCGCTGCGTTAGTTCCCGCGGCAAGCGGCACAGGCGCCTCGACTCACCCAAGGCGCCACGCTGACATGAAGTGCCCCATCCCCTCGGGAAGCCCGTAGGGGGTGGGGTCCTCCCCCGAGTCCATTGGAAGCGCTCGCGCCCGTCGATGACGCGCGATGCCGACCGGGGCTCGGGATGAAGCTGTGGGCCAGCCGACACTCCGACAGGCATTGGCGACGGGCGCGGTTTGGGGGCGCCGAGCACACGCATGCTAGGCTTTGCCCTGTTCCGCCTGTGCTGACACAGAGGTGTCCCATGGTCCTGGAGCTCTCCCAGCAGCAGATGAACCTCCTCAATGCCAATCTGGCGGAGAGCATCGAGGACCTGCACGACGAGGTCCTCCACACCGACGAGCGGGAGATGCGCCAGGAGCTGAAGGCGAAGCTCCAGCAGCTGCAGGCCCTCAAGCGCCAGGTGGCCGCGCAGCTCCAGGGCCACCAGCCCACGCTCTGAAGCCAGCAGCCCCGCAGGGGCGCTGCGTGACAGCCCTGGCCCGCGACGCGGTGGACTCCCTCCGCAACGACAGGCTAGGAACTGTCATCCTATGAACTCAGGAACAAACCGCCTTGTCGGATGGATGGGGTTGTCCGCCGCGCTCGTGCTGCTCGGCTGCACGAAGGCGCCCGAAGCACCGTCCACCCTGGAGCGCCGCGCGCAGGCGGTGACGACGCCGGTGACTGTCTCGGAGGCCGTGGCCATCACCAGCCAGGGCATCACCCAGAACGGCGCGGCGCACCGCAACGAGGCGCTGCTGGGGGTGTTCCAGACGGAGGACTACGAGGTCCAGACGCTGCTGCGCTTCCCCCAGCTGGGGATTGCGAGCGGCGCGGTGGTGCAGGGCGCGACGCTGCGCGTGGCCGTGGAGACCTACAACGGCGACTTCGAGCTGCGGGGCACCTATGTCCAGACGCCGTGGAGCGCGACGGCGGCGGGGCTGGGCTGGCAGTTCCGCGACGACGGGCTGGAGTGGGAGCGGCTGGGCGCCGTCGGTCAGGGGACGGACCAGGTGGCGGGGAAGTCCTTCGAGCTGGATGCGTTCCCCGTGGTGGTGAACGTCATCGACGTGCCGCTCGACGTGGCGGTGGTGCAGTCCTGGGTGGATGACCCGTCGACCAACCAGGGGGTGATGCTGGCGAACACCCGGGTGGGCCGGGTGGCCAAGGTGTTCACGGGCCTCGCGACGCAGCCGGAGCGCAGGCCGGTGCTCACGCTCGAGTACACCCCGCCCGTGCCCCGCACGGACAACACGCCGCCCACCGTCTCCATCACCTCGCCCGCCACGGGCGCGACGGTGGCTGGAATCGTCAACGTCGTCACGAGCGCGAGCGACAACGTCGGCGTGGCCCACGTGCAGTTGCGCATCGACGGGAGGGACTTGTCGTCGGGGGCGCTGGACACGCGCCTGTTTCGCAACGGCGCCCACGTCCTGACGGCACATGCGAGAGACGCGGCCGGCAACCTCACCACCTCCGCCTCCGTGCGCATCACCATCGCCAATGTGATTGTCGACACCACGCCGCCCCAGGTGCAGGTCACCCTGCCCGTCCCCAACGAGACGGTGAGCGGCCCGTTCACGGTGCGGGCGAGCGCGACGGACGACGTGGGTGTCACCCGGGTGCACGTGCAGCTCGACGGCGTCCAGGTGGGCGAGGCGGACCTGGCCGCGCCCTGGGCCGTGACGCTCGACACGGAGACGCTCCAGCCCTACGGGCCGCGCCAGCTCACCGCGGTGGCGCGCGACGCCGCGGGCAACGTCACCGTCTCCGCGCCCCTCTCCATCACCGTGAGCGCGCCGCCGCCGGACACCACGCCGCCCCAGGTGCAGATTGTCTCGCCCGCCACGGGCACCACGGTGGGCGGCACCGTGCAGATTCGCGTCGACGCCCACGACAACATCCGCGTGGCCGGGGTGCAGCTGCGCGTGAATGGCCAGAACCAGGGCGCCGAGGACACCAGCTACCCGTACTGGTTCAACCTCTCCACCACGCTGGTGGGCGATGGCACCTTCCCGGTGACGGCGGTGGCGAGGGACCGCGCCGGCAACCTCACCACCTCCGCGCCCATCCAGCTCACCATCGCCAACGGGCCTCCCGTGGTGCTCTCCATCCCGGTGGCGCATCCGCGCGTCTGGTTCAACGCGTCCCGGCTGGCGCGGGCCCAGGCGCACTTCGCCCAGAACCCGTACACGCCCGTGGCGAACGTGCAGGGGCCCGAGCAGGCCATCGACGCCGCCATGCACTCGCTCATCACCGGCGCCGCCGCGTCCTGCCGCTCGGCCATCACCTGGGCGGTGAACACCCAGGTCCCCATCAGCGAGAACACCGTCTCCAGCGACCCGGCCCGCTGGTACGGCGAGGCCGTCATCCTCACCTATGACTGGTGCTTCGCCCACCTGCTCCCGGCCGAGCAGACGCTGCTGCTGACGCGGTGGAACTCCGTCATCGCCGCGCTCAATGACAATCCCTGGGGCGGCATCGGCATGGAGGGCAACAACTACTACACGGGCTACTTCCGCAACTCGCTCCTGTGGGCCATCGCCAGCTGGCACGAGAACCAACCCTACGCCAACCACCTCCTCCAGTACGCGATGAGCTCGCGCTGGAAGTTCTCCCTCAAGCCCTACCTCGACGGAGCGGCCGCGGGCGGCGCGCCCCACGAGGGCTCCACGTATGGCCGCCGGACGTTCGGCTACATGACGGTGCCGTTCACCACGCTCGGCCTGTATGGACAGGACTTGTGGGACCAGACCGACTTCTTCAAGGAGTCCGTCTTCTGGTCCATCTACTCCACCACGCCGGGCCCGAGCCGGATGGGACAGTTCCAGCTGTATGAGACCTTCCCGTTCAACGACGACGAGCGCTGGCTGAGCCGGTGGGACCCGAGCAACACCGCGCAGACGTCCCTGGGCAGCTACCTGGCGCCGCTCATCGAGGAGTGGGCGGACCAGCCCATCGCGGGCTACGCCAAGCGCTTCCTGGAGCTCACCGGCCACCCGATTGACGACCGGCTGGTGCGCTACGTCTACAGCGGCACGCTGGCCTCCGTGCAGGCAAGGGACCTGTCCACGCTGCCGCTCGACTACCGCGCCGAGGGCCTGGGGCAGGTGTACGCGAAGACGGCGTGGGCACCCGACGCGACGATGGTGAACCTCCAGTTCGGCATCACCTCCAACGCGGGCCACGCCCACCGCGACTCCGGCAGCTTCCAGCTGTGGCGGGCCGGTGAGTTCCTGGCGCGCGAGACGGTGGGCTATGCCAACCAGATTGTCGGCTACGCGGGCACGGGGGCCGTGGACACCGAGTCACCGGTGGCACACAACACCCTGCTCTTCGACGGGCTGGGCACGGTGGGCTACTACCACCACGCGCCGCGGATGCTGCGCCAGGAGTCGTCCACGCACGCCCACTACGCCGTGGTGGACCTCACGGGCGCGTATGACGTGAGCGACGACTGGGCGCACCGGGAGGCGGAGGTCGGAAACCCTTCCGCGGGCAGGGTGGTGCGCGAGGCGCTGTTCGTGCGGCCGCTCGACACGCTCGTCGTGTTCGACCGGATGGAGAGCTCGCAGGGCGACGCGTCGGTGGACAAGACGTTCTTGATTCACTTCCCGTCGAGCCCGGTGCTCACGGGCAACACGTGGTCAGCGGTCAGCGGCACGCAGGAGCTGCGCGTGAGCACGCTCGTCCCGGCGAGCCCCACCCGACGCGTCATCGACGAGCGCGGTCCGCTGCGGCCCAACGGCGCGTACACCTACCCCGTCGGCCAGTTCCGCGGCGAGGTGGAGACGCAGGGCCAGGTGGTGAGCCACTTCCTGCATGTGGTCCAGGCCAAGGACACGGCGGCCGCCAACCTGACGTTGTCCTTGAGTGAGACCTCGTCCGCGTACACGGTGACGATGACGCACCCGACCCGGGGCAGCGCCGTGGTGCGCTTCGACAAGGGCGTCCAGAGCACGGGCGGCGCGTTCGGCTACGCCGCCACTGGCGCTGTCACCCTGACGCCGCTGCGCTCGGACGTGCAGGGCATGAGCGTCACCCCGAGCGGGCCGGTGTGGGGCCCCTGAAAGGTCAGCGCCGCTCGCAGTGGAAGGACACCGGAGGCTGTATGACAGAGCCGTTCGGGGATGGGCCGCGTGGAGCGGCTGGTTGCGGCCCCCCCCAGACGGCATGGCCCGAGGAGGCCTCTCGCGACCTCCTGGCCGCGGTGCTCGCGCGATTCCTGCGCTTGGGCATCATCGCGGCGCTCGCCGCCATCAAGCACGTACGCATCGAGCTCGACGTCGAGCGCGGCAAGGCTCATGACCCTCGGCGATGGCGAGCCCCGTCCGCTCGTCCAACCTGTCGAGGACAGGCGGAACAACCGGGTCGAGCTCTTGAATGCTCCCTCACGCCGTGAAATAGCGCCTGGCAGCAGCCGATGCCGCCCCCTTCGACCTCTGTCACGAGCGCGTTCGTCCTGCTGGTCCTGGGCATGGCCGCCCTCTTCGTCTCTGCCACGTGGCGCGCCGGACGACGACTCGGGGAGCCCCCCCGCGAGACGGCGGGCTGGACGCTCCTCTCCGCCGGAGTCATCGCCCTGGTCATGGGGCTGACGGGCATCTTCGCGGCGCGAGGCGCCTTCGCGGACATGCGCTCCGCGCCTCCCGACATCTTCAAGGCCATCCTCCCCACGGTGGCCCTGACCTTCGTTCTCGCCTTCTCACGCTTCGGAGACCGGCTGGTGCGCGGCCTGTCTCTCAGCGCCCTCATCGGGTTCCAGGTCTTCCGCATCCCCGTGGAGTGGGTGCTCTGGGCGCTTCACCGCGAAGGCGCGCTCCCCATTGAGATGACTTTCGAGGGGCTCAACTTCGACATCCTCACCGGCCTCAGCGCCCCCATCGTGGCGTGGCTCGCACACAAGGGACGCGCCGCCCCGGCGCTGGTGGCGACCTGGAACACCATCGGGCTCGCACTGCTCGTCACCATCGTGATGGTGACCAACCTGTCCTCCCCCCTGTTCGCGGACGTCTTCCGCGCGGAGCCGCGCAGCACGCTCATCACCACCGCGCCGTACATCTGGCTGCCCATCGTCCTCGTGCAGGCCGCGCTCCTCGGGCACCTGCTCGTCTATCGCCGGCTCCGCCTTCCGCGCTGATACCCGCCCGCGCGCGAGCACACCTCGCGCGGGCCCATCCCCGCTCAGAGCGTGGGATAGTCGATGTAGCCCTTGGCGCCGCCGCCGTAGAGCGTCTTCTTGTCCAACGGGGCCAGGGGCGCGTTCTCGCGCAGCCGGCGCACCAGGTCCGGGTTGGAGATGTACGGCCGGCCGAAGGAGACCAGGTCCGCGCCCTCCTCCACCGCCTTGCGCGCCAGCTCCCCGTCATAGCCGTTGTTGACCATCCACGCGCCCCTGCCGCCCGCGTCGCGGTACGCCTTCTTCAGCGCGACGTAATCGAACGGGCGGTCCTCCAGCTCACGCGGGCCCCCGGTGGCGCCCTCGATGATGTGGAGGTACGCGAGGCCCAGCTTCGCCAGCTCGCGCACGACGTGCTCGAACAGCGGCTGCGGGTTCACGTCGAACGCGTCGTTCGCGTTGGTGACGGGCGACAGGCGGATGCCAGTGCGCCCCGCGCCCACGGCGTCAATCACCGCGCGGGTGACCTCCAACAGCAGCCGGGCACGGTTCTCGATGCTCCCGCCGTACTCATCCGTGCGCACGTTGGAGCCCGTCTTGAGGAACTGGTCCAGCAGGTAGCCGTTGGCTCCATGAATCTCCACGCCGTCGAAGCCCGCCACCTCCACCGCGGCGCGCGCGGCCCGGACATAGTCCTGGACGATGCCGGGCAGCTCCGCCAGCTCCAGCGCGCGCGGCACCGACGTGGGCTCGAACGTGGGGACACCGTCCCGGAAGAGCACCGTCCGCGTCTTCGCGACGACGGCCGAGGGCGCCACGGGCGCCCCGTTGCCCGGCTGCAGCTCCGTGTGCGACACGCGCCCCACGTGCCACAGTTGCGTGACGATGCGCCCTCCCGCCTCGTGCACGGCCTGGGTGACCTTCTTCCACGCGGCGAGCTGCTCGGGGGCGTACAGGCCAGGGACATCGGCATAGCCCTGCGCCTGATGGCTGATGGCGGTGGCCTCGCTGATGACCAGGCCCGCGGTGGCGCGCTGGGCGTAATAGGTGACGGCGAGGTCCGGAGGGATGGCGCCAGGCGAGCGGTTGCGCGTCAGCGGCGCCATCACGATGCGGTTGGCGAGTCGAAGGTCACCCGCGTGCGTCGGGTCGAAGAGCGTCGGCATGGGTCGTCTCGGGGGGACGGGGGAAGTTCCGGCCAGCGTAACGACCTGCCCGCCACGTCACCACAGAAGTCGCCCTCCTCCATCGGGCCGGAGAGCCCACCGCCCATGGCCCCGGCTTCGCCGGCGCAGTGACGGACGGAGACGAGGAGTCCCTCTATTTTCAAACCGGTCGGTTCGAAATGATTGCCACGGAGGACGCCAGCGCGTAGTCATTTCTAAACGACCGGTTCAAAAGTCGAGGGAACACACATGGGTGACTTCACGGGCAAGGCGGCATTGGTGACGGGAGGCGCACGCGGAATCGGCGCCGCCATCGTCCGGCATCTGGCGAAGGGAGGCGCGCGTGTCGCCTTCACGTACGTGCGCTCCGAGGACAAGGCGGCCCGGCTCGTGGCCGAGTTGGAGGCGCAGGGGCAGCGCGCCGTGGCCATCCAGGCGGACAGCGGGGACGTGGACGCCGTGCGAAGGAGCGTGGAGCGCGCGGCGGCGGAGCTCGGCGGGCTGGACATCCTGGTCAACAACGCCGGGGTCTTCCCCTTCGGCCCCTTCGAGTCCGTCACCGTCGAGGAGCTGGACCGGACGCTCTCCATCCACGTGCGAGGGGTGTTCGTCGCCTCGCAGGCCGCGCTCGCCCACATGCGGCAGGGCGGCCGCATCATCTCCATCGGCACGTGCTTCGCGCAGCGGGTGCCCCATGGCGGCGTCACGCTCTACGCGATGACCAAGTCGGCGCTGACAGGCCTGACGAAGGGGCTGGCCCGCGACGTGGGCGGGCGCGGCATCACGGTGAACGTGGTCGACCCCGGGCCGACGGACACGGACATGAACCCCGCGGACGGGCCCCAGGCCGCGGCCGAACTGGCGCTGATGGCCATCAAGCAGTTCGCCGGCCCCGACGACATCGCCGCCACCGTGGGGCACCTGGCGGGCCCCGCCGGGCGCTTCATCACCGGCGCGTCCATCGCGGTCGACAGCGGCACCAACGCGTGAGCCCCGGGTAACGAGGAGAGACTCATGGCGTGGCTGCTCCTGGTGGTCGCGGGCGCCCTCGAGATTGCCTGGGCGCTCGCGCTCAAGCAGTCCGAGGGGATGACGCGCTTGTGGCCGAGCGTCATCGGCATCGGCATCGCCCTGACCAGCCTCGTGCTGCTGGGCCTCGCGCTGAAGCACCTGCCCGTCGGGACGGCCTATGCCGTCTGGGTGGGCATCGGTGCGTCCGGCGTTTCACTCGTGGGGATGATGTTCCTCGGCGAGCCCGTCTCCCTGGCGCGAATCCTCTGCCTGGTGTTGATTGGGGTCGGTGTCGCGGGATTGAGGGCCTTGGAAGGATGACGACTCGAAAGACGCGGAAGAGGACCGCCGGTCCCCTGGGCCGGCCTCGCAGCTTCGACCGGGACGAGGCGCTCGAGGCCGCCATGCGCGTGTTCTGGGCCCGGGGCTACGAGGGGACCTCCATCCAGGACCTCGTCGAGGCCATGGGCGTCAACAAGCCCAGCCTCTATGCCATCTTCGGCTGCAAGGAGGCGCTCTTCCGCGAGGCCGTCGAGCTCTTCGACAAGACCGAGGGGCAGCCCGTCTCACGCGGCCTGGAGGAGGCTCCCACCGCGCGGGCCGCCGTGGAGGAGATGCTGCGCGCCAACGCACGCTCCTACACGGCCAGCGACAAGCCCCGGGGCTGCATGATCGTTCTCTCGTCGTTGCTCGGCGCGCCGGAGAACGAGCCCGTCCGGACGTTCCTCGCGAAGAACCGGCGGAGCGGGGAGCGCGCGCTCGAGCGCAGGCTCCAGCGCGGCGTGGAGAAGGGCGAGCTGCCCTCCGGCACGCCCGTGGAGAAGCTCGCGGCGTTCTACACCGCGGTGCTGGAGGGCCTGTCCATCCAGGCCCGTGACGGCGCGTCCGTCACGAAGCTGAACGCCATCATCGACACCGCGATGCTCGCGTGGCCTTGCGGCCGCTGAACGCGCGAGGAGGCACCTGCCCCCCTCGCGCATCCCTCCGGCGGCAGTGTCGGGAACAGGCCGCTACTCCTGGGCGAGCTCCACGTTGTCGACTCCCCAGGAGGGAGCCGCCAGCAGCGGGTTCGTGGCCCCGTTGTTCCAGCGGGAGAAGGTCAACACGATGGGGGCTGTCCCGCTCGTGTCGAACCGCCACTTGAACCGATAGGTGGAGTCCCCGTCCTGGTAGCCCAGCGTGTTGTTGGCGATGGAGCCGGTCCGGGCCGGACTGCCGACACGCGGGTAGGACTGGGTGCTCGTCGTGTTGGAGAAGGTGCCGCCCACGAGGGCGGAGCCCTGTTGCAGGTACCAGGTGTTCGTCCCCGGGGCGCTGTCCCCCGTCCAGGCATCCAGGATGTACAGCTCGAAGCTCAACGAGACGATGCCGGGCTTGCCCGTGGCCGGCAGCGTCAGGCGGACCACCTCCGTGGTGAACGGCCCGAGGAAGGACTGCACCCCATTCGGGGTCCTGGAGATGAGGTTCGAGCTCCACTCCGCGCCCACCGCGGCGCCGAAGTTGGAGAAGTACAGCCGGTTCCCCGCGGGCACGGGGGCCGGAGCCTGGGGTCCGCGCTGGGCCTGGACCTGGGCCTGCACCCGGGCCGTGGCCGCGATGAAGCTCGTGTCCTGCGTCACCGCGACGTCCACGGTGCAGCTGTCCAGGAAGACCCCCGTCTGGACGCCCCCCGCGAGGCACCGGTTGCGCGCCGCGTCCCGCTCCGTCGCGGGGAGGTCGGCGACGGTCGCGGGCGCCGCCGGGAAGTCCGGGATGGTGAAGGTCGCCGTGCTCTGCCCGGAGGCGTAGTCGAAGAGGGACTCCGCCTGGGAGATGCGCCAGCTCGTCGCGAAGCTGGTCGGTCCCACGTAGAGCTCGGTGAAGGACAGCGTCGGCGTCAGCTGGGTGCCATTGCGCAGCGCGTACTCATTCGTCGCGACGCCGTCGTAGTTGCCCAGCAGGCCGCGAATCCTGCCGCGCCGGGTCGGCTTCAGGGCGAAGTTGAAGTCCATGTACGTGCCGTTGAGCGTGACGAGCGCCTTGTCCCCGCCCGGGTACGAGAGCACGTAGGACGCCGCGTCCCGGCGCAGGATGCGTCCGCCGCCCGCCACGGGAATGGTGTCCCCCACGGTGACGGTGGTCAGCACGCCGTCGACGCGCAGCTCGTGGCCGCCGGTCGTCAGGTAGACGCCCACCCGGCTCCCACCCAGTCGCGTCGCCACCGCCGTCATCACCGTCACCCGGTTGTTGTTCACCCACGGCTGCATGCGCGCCTGGGCGACCAGGGGCGCGTTGGCGTCCGTGCTCTCCACGAAGATGAACTCACCGGCGCCCTGGAAGTCGTAGTGGCGGTTGTCGAAGGTGACCAGGTGCGGGTCCCCCCAGCCGTAGCCGATGCCGCACTGGCCCGGCGTGTTGATCTGACAGCCGTCCTCGTAGCGGAACACGACGTAGTCATCGCCGCCGGCGTTCGGCAGCGGTGAGCTGGCGAACTCCCCCTGCGTGGAGCCCGTGACGTAGACGCTGTCATTGATGTCCGCGGCCACGCCGTTGCCGACGTCATCCTGCATCGCGGGATCATTCATGTTGGAGGAGCCGAACTGACGCGTGAGCAGCAGTCCACCGCCCGAGTCGTACTTCTGCATGAAGAAGTCGTACGAGGAGTTGGGCAGGTTGGTGGCGAAGTCGTAGTTGCTGCGTCCCGTGATGTAGACGTTCGCGCCGCCGTCGGAGGCGATGCCCAGGGCCAGCTCACTGCCGGGTGTGCCGAACTGACGGGACCACACGCGGGTGCCGGCGCCATCGAACTTCACGATGATGGCGTCCTGTCCTCCCGCGCTCGGCTGCCCGTCGAAAGGCATGTCCGAGTAACCCACCACGTAGACGTTGATGGCGCCGCTCGCCAGCCGCGACGTGGCGACACCGTAGATGGACTCCGCCCCCGTCGTGCCCATCTGCCTTCGCCACTGTTGGACGCCCGCGCTGTTGTACTTCACGATGAACAGGTCCGTGGAGCCGACATTGGCCGCGGCGAACGAGCCCGTCGTGGAGCCGACGACATAGACATCGTTGTTCGCGTCGGCGGCGACGCCCCGCACCACCTCCGCCAGCGTCGAGCCGAACTGGCGAACCCAGAGCTGGGTGCCCGTGGAGTCATACTTGGCCAGGAACCCATCCTGGCTGCCCGCGGTGACGTTTCCCGGCAGCGTTCCCGCCGTGTGTCCCGCGATGTAGATGGAGCCCGCCGGGTCCGTGGCCACTCCCTGGGCCTGATCCAGCGCCGGGGTGCCGAGCTGACGCACCCACTGGAGGGCTCCGTTGGCCGGATTCACCCGGGCCAGGAAGGCGTCCTGCACGCCCTGGAATCCCCCGCCCCAGCCTCCCGTGGTGTAACCGGTGACGTAGACCTGCGGCGTGGCCGGCACGGTGTACGTGGCGATGCCCGTCCCCACTTCCAGGGAGGTCGTGCCGAGCATCACGGACCAGACCTTGGTGCCATTGGCCAGGTGCTTGGTGACGACGACGTCGGAGCCACCCACGGGAATACTCGAGTCGAAGGCCCCCGTCGATTCGCCCGTGGAGTAGACGCCCTCCGCGGTCGCCGCCACCGCGCGTCCCCGGTCCGCGTTCGCCGTGCCTCGGTGCCAAATCCAAGCCGGGACCTGCGCCATCGCGGGCAATCCCACGAAGGCACACGCTCCTAGAATCCATGCACGCATCTGAATCCCCCACAAAGAAAGACAGCAAGGCCGTCAGACCTCACATCCCGCAATAGCAACTCGCGACACCCGCAGCATTTCGCGATGCGCAATCCGAAACATCGACACAGGTTCGACACCACCTCGAACCACGTCTTCGGGCGTCACACGTCGCGATGTCTTTTTTGTCCCTGCGGGGAAGCCCTGACATCCAGCCTCCGCGAGGACGGCGCGGGTGGAGAGTTCTCGTGGGGAGCGCTCTTCGCGTCACATGTCAGTCACCGTGTGTCGACACCGTGACGAGCTTCGTCAGGAGGACCTGGAGGTTCTGGTGGATGAGCCGCACCGCGGCCTGGAGTTCACCGAGCATGTTCGCCCGCGTCTGGAGGGCGTCCAGCGTGTAGCGCCCGCCCCGGCCGAAGTACGGCGCGTCGCCGCCCGTCTCCTCCACGTACCCGGACGCAATCCACCGCGCGCGGACGTTGTGGCGGATGGCGTAGCGCTGCTCGTTGCTGAAGTCCTTGTGGCTCAGGACGAACCAGAGCGACGCGGGGAAGTCCGCGGAGTGCGCGGGCTGTCGCCAGATGTCCGCGAGCAGGTTCCTGGGGTGCTCGAAGTCCAGCGAGGGGGACGAGAAGAGCGCCGCGAGCCCCAGTCCCGCGCCCACCGCGCCGCCGGTGATGTCGATGATGTCGTTGGCCCGGTCATCGTTCGAGATGGCGGTGACGGTGGTCGTCAGCGCGCCCACGACGATGGAGGACACGGTGAGCAGCGTCTGCCGCCGCGTCTCCTTCGCATCCAGGAGGCTCGCCATCTGCGCCGTGCGCCGCGCCTCGCACTCCAGCTCGGCGGACACGCTGGAGAGCGTCGTCGAGAACAGGAGCAGCCGCAGCTCGATGTCCCTCAACAACGCGTCGCGCTGGGCTCGTGTGTCGGCCCCCGGCGCAAGCCTCGCCAGCGCCTCCAGGGGCACGAGCACTCCGGCCGCGTGCGCCAGCAGCAGGTCCTGGCGGGTGAAGCGAGCCTGGAGGCCTGGGGACTCCGGGAGAGGCGCCTCCGTGTCGAGCCCCCGGACGGAGTCGTCACGCAGGGACTGCGCGGGGACGCAGTAGTCCGGCTCCGCGCCCTGACGCGCCAGCCCGCGCGACGAGGTGGCACAGGCGGACAACACGAGCATGAGCCCGAGGACCAGGGCGCACCGGTGGACGAGGAAGGGAGGGAGCACCCGCCCTCGCTACGTCGTGCGCGGAAGCGAGGGCCACCGGATATCTCCGGCCTATCGCGCACGCGACAGCGCCCGGCCCCGGTGCGGGCCAGGCGCGTCATCCGGTGGACGGCGCCACCGCGCCGCCTCACGCCTCCGAGCGGAGCACCGTCATCGGGTCCACGCGCGAGGCGCGCCGGGCCGGCAGCCAGCTCGCGAGCAGGGCCACGCCCAGCAGGAGGACCGCCACGCCCACGATGACCAGCGGGTCCGCGGTGCTCACGCCGTACACCAGGCCCGACAGCACCTGCCCCAGTCCCAGCGCCGCCACCACGCCGAGCACCACGCCGAGCCCCGCGAGCACCACCGCCTGCCGGAGCACCAATCGCAGCACATCCTGGGCCGTCGCCCCCAGCGCGAAGCGGATGCCGAACTCCCGCGTGCGCTGTGCCACCGCGTAGGACACCACCGCGCCGAGCCCCGCCACCGAGAGCAGCAGCGCCACCGCGCCGAAGGCCCCCAGGAGCAGCAGGCTGAAGCGCCGCGAGGCCAAGGAGCCCGTGAGCAGGCCCTCCATCGTGCTCAGGCGCGAGGGCAGCTCCGGAGCGAGCTCACGCAACACCGGCCTCGCCGCGCTCACCAGGGCCGAGGAGCCGATGGAGCCGTGCACCGCGACATGGAAGCGGGAGAACGCCCGCGCCCGCTGTCGGGAGCAACCGTAGAACGTGGGCTTCGGCGCCTCGTCCAGGCCCTTCTCACGCACGTCCGCCACGACGCCGACGATGGTGAAGGCACGCAGGTCCCCGTCCATGTTGCCGAACTGGATGAGCTTGCCCAGCGGCTCCTCGTCGGGCCACCGCGCCTTCGCGAGCGACTCGCTGATGACCGCCACGTGTGGCGACTCCATCGTGTCGTTCCCATCGAACAGGCGCCCGCGCACCAGCGGGATGTCCATCGCGTGGAAGTAGCCCTCGCTCGCCACGCGGTACTCGGCGGAGCCCGTGCGCTCGGGCTCGCGCGCCAGCCGCCCGAAGTCGTCGAAGTCCTTCACCTCGTCGGGGCGATTGAGCACCAGGAAGGTGCCGTCACCGCCCGAGCTGCCCTCGAGCGGGAAGACATTCACCGCCCCCACCGCGCTCACGCCGGGCAGCGCGCCCAGCCTCGACAGCAGCTCCTCTTGGAGCCGGACGTTGTCCTTCGCTTGCGGCGAGTCCTTGTCCTTGACGGGAGGCAGCACCACGCTGAGCACCGCCACATCCTCGGTGCGGTAGCCCGGGTCCAGCGACAGCAGGCCCATCATGCTGCGCCCCAGCAGCGCCGCGCCCACCAGCAGGACCAGCGCGAGCGCGAGCTGCCCCACCACCAGGGCACGCCGCGCCTGGTCCGCGCTGCCTCCACCCGTCTGCGTGCGCCCCGCCTGAGTCAACGTGGCCCACGGACTCTGACGACCCGAGCGCAGCGCCGTCACCCACCCCAGCCCCACCGCGAGCACCAGCGACAACCCCAGCGCGAACAGGAGCGCCGTGGCGTTCACCTCCACCTCCGCCACGCGCGGCAGGTGGCCCGGCTCCAGCGCGAGCAGCGCGTGCACGCTCCAGGTCGCGAACAAGGCGCCGAGCGCCCCACCCGCCAGCGACAACACGAGCGACTCCGCGATGAAGCGCCGCACCAGCGCGCCCGGCCCCGCGCCCAGCGCCACGTGGACCGCCAGCTCGCGCCCGCGCGACGCCGCCCGGGCGAGCAGCAGGTTGGTGACGTTGGCCCCCGCCACCAGCAGAAGGAAGGCCGCGGCGCCCAGCAACATGTAGAGCGTGGGACGCACGGGCCCCACCAGCTTCTCGCGCAGGGACACCACGGCGACGTCGCGCATGTTGGTCTCCTGCCCATGGAGCGCGACGAGCTCGCGGGCGATGCCGGTGAGCTCCGCCCGCGCGGCCTCCAGGTTGACGCCGTCCGCCAGCCGCCCCACCACCCGCCAGTTGTGGGCGGTCCGGCTCGGCAGCCGCCGTTCCAGCTCCCGCGGAATCCACAGCTGGGTCCCCGCCGGGTAGTCGAAGGACTCGGGCATCACGCCGACCACGGTGTAGGCGCGGCCCTCGAAGGTGAGCGTCCGGTCCATCGGCAGCGGCCGCGCGCCCAGGTAGCGCGTCCAGAAGCCGTGGCTCACCACCACCGCCGGAGCGCCTCCTTCCTGCTGCTCGTCCACAGCGAACAGGCGCCCCTGGACGGACGGCACGCCGAAGGCGGGGAAGAATCCGCGAGAGACCCACGACAGCGCCGCGAAGGTGGGCTCGTCCGAGCCCGTGACGGCGACGCTCGCCGGGCCCGAGACCTGCGCCAGCGACGCGACGGTGCGGCTCTGGGCCTGCACGTCCTCGAAGTTGGGGTCCGAGAACCGCATCGTCTGGCCCTTCACCCCCAGCTGGGAGAGCTCCACGAGCCGCTCGGAGTCCGGATAGGGCAAGGGGCGCAGCAGGACGCCCTCCACCACGCTGAAGAGCGCGGTGCTCGCTCCGATGCCCACCGAGAGCAGCAGGATGCACCCCAGCGTGAAGCCTGGGCTGCGTCGCAGCGCGCGCAACGTCTGACGCAGGCCACTGAGAAGGATGTCCACGTGAAAACCTCCGGGCACCTCGGCGGGCGCCTCGAAGGGCGCCTACGGATGCGGCGGCGGATGATTGCATCGTGGAGGCGCCACTCCGACAGCAGCACACCCTCCGTGCGCGAAGGCCCTCACCGGCCCTCACTCTCCGCGCGCCGTCGACGCGGGAGCCAACGGGCGAGGCGGCGCTTCTTCACGGAAGACGAGCAATCCGTCGATGACCGTGGCCCAGGACGTCGTCATCCACGTGTAGTTCACGGGGCGCGCCACCGTGCTCCCACGCGCACGGAGCTGGTGTGCGTCCACGTATCGGCGGTCCGCGGAGGGGCTCGACAGGGCCCAGGCCTCCAGGGATTCGGCGCGCGCGGGCTCGAGGACGTACGTGCGGGGCGTGCTGGCGAGCGAGTACTTCCCCTGGAGCGCGGAGAAGCCCAGCGCGAAGGACTGCTCGCCGAACCTCGCCCGCACATGCGCCCCGAAGGGCACCGGCGGTCCACCGCCATCGTCCATGTGCCGCAGGTCCTTGGCCGCGTGCACCGTGGCGAGCCAGACGATGGCCTTGCGCGGCGCGGGGGACTGGGACAGGTGCCATTCCAGGTTCGAGAACATGGACTGGTCGCGGTCGTTGAAGGTGCTCCAGTCCGTGGGGCCCCCGTCCGGCGGCGGTGGACGGGACATCACGGCCACCTGCCGCGCGAAGAAGCGCTCCAGGTTTCGCGCCATCCAGCCGTGGCTCCGCGACGTCGAGGTCCGTCCCGCCAGCTCCGCCCAACAGCCCTGGATGCGCGCCGCGTTCGCCGCCGTGAAGCGATGGGTGTCGTCGTATCGCCAGGACATGTAGCGCTCGATCTCCTCGCCACACTCGGCCCGCCGGGGGCCCGCCAGCGCGGGGAGGAGCTCCCGCGTCATCTCCCGCTGTGCGTAGGTGCCCCGGTTGACCTGGTCATCGATGCCTCCCGCGACGACGGTTCCGGCCCGGAGCCACCGCGTCAGCAGCGGAATCAAGGGCGCCACCTCCTCGTTGGCCCACAGTCCGCCCACCGCGTCGGCGACCATGTCCTGGGTGATGGGCTGCCCCGCCTCCAGCCGCTCCTGGATGCGCAGGAAGTCATAGACCCCCGCCTCGATGAAGAACGCGTCGTAGTGACACTCCTCCACCAGCCTGCGCGTCAGCTCCACCTTGAAGTCGAGCGTCCGGGCGCTCCCGTGGTGGGACTCCTCGCCGAGCAGGGCCACGCGCTTGTCGCAGAGGTCCCTGACGACGCGGTCGACCTCCGTGGCGACAGGTCCCTCCGCGCGCCTGGAGGGCGTGGCACAGCCTGCGAGCAGCAACAGGAACAGGACGCTTCTCATCGTCGTGGGCCCTCCGGGGCATCGCGTCCGGGACGCGCCCTGCCTCAACGAAAGTCCCTCGCCGAATCCCTCACCCCCATGAATGGGGGGACGGGCGCATCCAGGCCTCGCGCCCGTCCCCCGGCACTCCGACGTCAGCCGCCCTGGTTCAGGGCCCGCACTTCGCGGGGCCGAGCGTGGCCGCGAAGTAGCGCGTGTACAGGTCCGGCGCGAGCGTGAA
Organism: Myxococcus fulvus; assembly: GCF_900111765.1. The sequence goes on along the minus strand of NZ_FOIB01000010.1, from coordinate 22,776 downwards.
GTTGCAGGTGTTCACCGCGTCCGGAGACAGCCCCTGGTTCGCCTGCATGTAGCGGGCGACGTAGTCACGCACGCCGTCGGCGGAGGTCCACAGCACGCGGCCCTCCTTGAACATGGCGTACCCGCCGCCGCCCCCTGCTCGGTAGTTGTTGATGGCGACGACGAAGACCTGGTCGTCCTGGACCTCCGCGCCCTCGAAGCGCAGGTGCGTGAGCCGGGAGCCCGCGGGCTTCGTCAGGTCGTAGCCGTACTCGATGCGCGAGTAGAGGTCCCAGTTGTAGTCGGCCACCACGGGGGAGCTGGCCTTGGCGCCCTCGGGCCGCTCGGGCAGGTTGGCCGCGTCCAGCCTCGCGAAGTAGAGCGTGTTCATCTCCAACGCGCGCCGGAGGATGGAGCCGTTGATCTCCATCACATACAGCGTGTTGTCGTAGATGTAGATGCTGTACGCGTCGCGCAGGGTGACGTCGCCGGCCGGCAGCGCGCCGTCGTTGGTGAAGATGGCCGCCAGGGAGAAGTCCACGTCGAAGCCCGCCTCGCGCGCGGCCTCCTCCTGGACGATGTTGATGAGGTCGCCCAACGGGCTGTCCACGTAGCGCGCGGCGAAGCCCCCCGGGAACACCGCCGTCGTCGAGCCGATCTTCTGGTTCACGTACGTCACCGTGGTGTCGTGGTAGCTCTGCGTCAGCTGCGTCACGGTGGCGTCCGCCGCCACCTTCTCGTCCACGACGTGGAGCCGGGAGTCATGGGTGTCCACGCCCCACCGCTCGCCGTTCCAGGTGACCTGGAGCTCCACGTCCGCCAGGTGGCTGCCCCAGCGGTTGGGCTGGGTGAGGAGCACCTCGCGGCCCTCCGGGTTCTTCAGCAGCATCTTCGGGATGGGCTGGTGCGTGTGGCCGGTGAGGAGCACGTCGATGCCGGACACGCCCTGGGCAATCTGCACGGCCGGGTTCTCCCCGGGCAGGTTGCCCCGGTCCGCCCACTTCGACTCATCCGCGTAGTCCGCGAGCCACGAGTCGGGGTTGCTCGCGCTGCCGGTGGGCTGCTTGTCGGGGCCACCGTGGATGGCCACCACGATGACGTCCGCGCCCGCCTCGCGCATCCTCGGCACATAGGCGCGCGCCGTCTCCACCGGGTCGTCGAAGCGCAGGCCTGGGATGTTCTCCGCGCGCTCCCACGTCGCCACGCCCGGCGTCACGAGGCCGAGGATGCCGACCTTCACGTCGCAGACGTCCGTGAGCACATAGGGCTGGAAGGCCTCGGTGCCGTCCGCGCTCTTGCGCACGTTGGCGCCGAGCACCGGGAAGTCGACCTCGCTCTTGAACTTGTCGAGGACGCCCAGGCCATAGTTGAACTCGTGGTTGCCCACGGCCATGGCCACGTACCCCAGCTCGTTCATCGCGACGGCCATGGGGTGGCGGGGCGTGTTGTCCACCCGCCCGTAGTAGGTGCCCAGCGGCGAGCCCTGGATGGTGTCACCGGTGTCGACCAGCAGCGTGCAGTCCGGGTTCGCCTCTCGTGCCTGCTTGATGAGCGTGGCCACCTTCGCGAGGCCGCGCTTCGCATCGGGCTTCCCGCTGAAGTAGTCCCACGGGAAGATGTTGGTGTGCAGGTCGCTCGTCTGCAGCAGCGTCAGCTTGCGCGGCGAGGTGTCGGGGGGCGTGGGCCGGGGCGGCTTGTCATCGGAATCACAAGCGGTGAGCAACGAGCAGGCGCCCACGAGACACAGAGAAGCGGCGCGCAACGCGCGCAGCGGAACGAGAAGACGCATCAGGAGACCTCGTTCAACGAGTCATGCCAGACGGATTGCCTGACGCGGGGCACCCTAGCGTCCCACTCTGACGTCTCCGAAAACGCCGTCGTGAGGCATTCAACAGTCGCCCGACGGACGCACGACCTCAGTTCATGCGGTAGAGCGGACCCGTGAAGCCCTCGGCGAGCAGCGTGTCCTCGGGGACGAGGTAGGGATTCGCGGAAGGTGAGAGCCCGCGAAGGAAGCGGTCCCACGCGGCGCGGTCCGCGGCCGGGACAGCAGGTCCGTGACGTCCGTCAGTCCCGCCAGGCGCCATGCGACCCACTCGATGCACGCCAGGCCCAGCGCCGCCTTGCCCTTGTAGTTCACGTGCCACAGGGGGTCCCCCAGCCACTCCGGGATGTTGCCCGGGTTGTCGAGCGCGAGGGAGGTCTCGTTGTTGAACCTGAAGGTCATCGGCGCGGTGGAGATCCACTCGGGAACATAGGCAGGGCGTTGCAGCATGCGCGGCTCCTCGAAGAGGCCCCTCTTCTACCCTGGCGCGAAGGTGGAGCCGCGAGCGAAGATCAGAGGGGACCTCAGGCGGAGTGAACGGTGCTCGAGCTTCAGCGATGGTTGTCTCCGGACGAGGCCTGGCGGTGGCTGCGCGAGCAGCATGACTTCGCGGGGCTCGACGTGGACCCGGAGATGATCGCCAGCGGCTACGGCTCGAGCGGGGCGGGGCTCTACACGCCACAGCGCGGAGAGACGCTCACCTTCGATGAGTCTCGCGGCGGTGTCATCGTCGAGGGCTCCGTCATCTGTGACGGGCTCGTGCTCAACCGGGGCCTGGTCTTCATCCGGGGACACCTGACCTGTCGGGCGCTGCTCAACCAGGGATATCTCATCGTCGCCGGCGACCTGCGCTGCGAGCGCTTCATCGGCGAGAACGAAACCGGGGGCACCCACGTCCTGGGCTCGGCCGAGGGCGCCGCCGTCACCCTCCACGTCCATCACCTCACGACGGGACAGGACCGACTGCTCGACCGCGTCGACGACGAGGCCGCCGGACGCGAGGGCGCCCGCGCGCGACTGGAGTCCTGGGGCCTCCTCCAACCCCAGGAGCCCTGGCTCCCCTGGGACGCGCTGACGGAGCGCTTCAGCCAATGGGCCGGCGCGAGGCCCGTTTCCCCGGAGTGGACGACACGCGACTTCGTGCCGCGCCCGCCGCCCAAGCCTCCCCAGCGGCGAGAGTCCTCCGCCCTGGTCCAGGAGCTCGACGCGTGGCTCGCGGACGCCTCGCGCTCCCAGCGCGAGAAGCTGACCGCGCTGGAGACCGAGTGGCTGCCCCGCCTGGGCCCCTCGGAGCGGGCCGAGGCGAGCACGGTCATCACGCGACACATCAACTCACCGAAGCTCCGCGCGGCCCGGGACGCCCTGCTCTCGAAGCTCGCGTAGCACCAAGACGCACCCGGACTGTCGCCGTTGAGCGCCCGGGCGTCATGGCCCAGGTGCGAGCGCGGTCACCCGATGACGTGGCGTGTCAGCCATTCACGGTGATGCGTGCACCGTTTCATACGGGTTACCCGCCCCTGGGTCTCCGCAACTCCAGTCTCAATCCAGTCTCACAAAAACATGGCAGCACGTGGATACACCTATTCACACGCAGAAAGACATATCAAGACATAGCACGCGCGGCCCCTGCAATTGCTTGCAGATTTTCTTGACGCCTCCCGGGCAACGAGAGTACCCAGACAATCACTGATTCATCGCACCCCGAGCGGGCCGCCTGGAGTCTCACGGGCGGCGACGTGACGGGTGCGAGCAGGGCAGGCCCACCTCCGGAGGCGACCATGAAGTTCACCCGGTATTGCCGCTCCATCCTGTTCACTCCCGCGCTCGTCGTGGACCGCTTCGCCCGAGGGCAGCAATCCGGCGCGGACATCAGCCTGGTGGACCTGGAGGACTCCGTGGCCTCGAGCCACAAGGACACGGCCCGTCAGCAGGCGGAGGCGTTCTTCTCCGCGCCCAAGGGGCCCAGCCGCCGCGCCATCCGCATCAACACCGTCACCCGGCCGGAGGGGCTGAAGGACCTGCTCGCGCTGCGCCACTACGCCGTCAAGCCGGACGCGGTGCTGGTGCCCAAGGTGGAGTCGCCGCGGGACCTGGAGATCGTCGAGCAGGTGCTCGGCGCCAGCTGCTCGCAGGTGGACCTGCTCGCCCTGGTGGAGACGCCGCGCGGCGTGGAGAACGTGCACGCCATCGCCTGCGCGACGCCACGCCTCAAGGCCCTGGTGTTCGGCTCGGCGGACTACTCCTTCAGCATCGGCGCGTCGCTGGCGTGGGAGCCCCTGTATTACGCGCGCTCCCGGCTCGTCGCCGCCGCGCGCGCCGCCAACGTGCAGGTGGTCGACTCGCCGCTGTTCGACATGTCCGACGTGGAGGGGCTGCGCCGCGAGTGCCAGCTCGCCCGGAGCCTGGGCTTCAGCGGCAAGGCCGCCGTCCACCCGCGCCAGGTGGAGGTCATCAACCAGGCCTTCTCCCCGGACGAGCACACGCTGCGCAAGGCGCGGACCATCGTCCAGGAGAGCCAGGCCCGCGACTTCAACATCTGCGTGGTGGAGGGGACCATGATGGGCGCCCCGTTCGTCGAGGCGGCGAAGCGCACGCTCGAGGAGTTCGGCCCCCGCGAGGCCGACCCCCCGTCGCGCTCCCTCTGACACCCCACCCCATCCCGAGGAGGAATCCACATGGAAACGAGCAGCGAGCAGAGCGTCCTGGGTCCCCGCCGCTATCGCAACAACGAGAAGCTCATCGCCGTGGGGGACCGCGGCTGGCAGCGCGCCAAGGACAACGGGCTCATCGACATCAAGGTGGACTTCGAATCGAACAACCGGCTCGTCGACACCACGTCCCGTCACGAGTTCATGCTGCTCTGCTCGTGCTCGTACCTGGGCCTCAACCACCACCCGAAAATCCTCCAGGGCGCCATCGACGCGCTCCAGGAGGCGGGCACCAACAGCCTGGCCATGTCCACGCTGCGCATCCGCCTGAAGCTGATGGCGCGGCTGGAGGAGGAGCTGCGCGAGCTGTACGGCTGCCCCACCCTGCCCGGCGTCACCTGCAGCGCGCTGACGGCGGGCATCCTCCCCCTGCTCGCCTCCGGCCACGTCACCGAGGACGGCCAGCCGCGCGTCATGGTGTTCGACCGCTACTGTCACTTCTCCATGGCCTACATCAAGCCCATCTGCGGCGATGAGAGCCTGGTGCTGACCAGTCCGCACAACGACCTCAACTACCTGGAGGACGTCTGCAAGAAGTACCCGCGCGTGGCCTACGTCGCCGACGGCGCCTACTCCATGGGCGGCCTCATCGCGCTGGAGGGGCTGCTCCAGCTCCAGGAGCGCTACGGCCTGTTCCTCTACATCGATGACTCGCACTCGCTGGCGCTGACGGGCGAGCGCGGCGAGGGCTACGTGCGCTCGCGGATGAAGATGAATCCCCTGACGATGGTGGTCGCCTCGCTGGCCAAGGCCTTCGGCAGCTCCGGCGGCATCGCCATGCTGGGCAGCGAGAAGAGCTTCGACTTCCTCTACCGGAACGCGGGGCCGCTGGCCTGGTCCCAGAACCTCCAGATGCCGTCGGTGGGCGCGTCGCTCGCCAGCATCGCGCTGCACCGCACGCCGGAGCTGCGCGAGCTGCAGGGGCGGCTGGCGCGCAACATCCAGCTCTTCGACAGCCGCTTCCCCTCCCCCAACGCGGGCAACGGGATGCCCATCCGCCTCATCCAGGTGGGCGAGGAGGAGCGCGCCATCCGGCTGTCCTCGGAGCTGTACCAGCGCGGCTACTACTGCTCGGCGGTGTTCTTCCCCGTCGTCGCCCGGGGCGAGGCGGGGGTGCGCGTGATGATGCGCGCGGACATGAGCGAGGAGCAGGTCCGCGTCTTCTGCGACGACGTGCAGGACATCCTCTCCCGCTTCTGACCCGCGCCCCCGCCGACGAGGAGCCACGCCATGCACGGCAGCGTCATCACCGGTTACAAACAGCTCGGCCCCCAGCGCTACCGCGAGGTGCTGGGCTTCCACTACGAGGACTTCACCGTGGGGGACGTCTTCGAGCACCGCCCCGGCAGGACGGTGACGGAGGCCGACAACGTGCTGATGAACACGTTGTGCATGAACCCGTCCCCGCTGCACCTGGACGCCGCGTACTGCGAGCAGACGGTGTGGGGCCGGCCGCTCATCTCCAGCCTCGTCACGTTCAGCATCGTCTGTGGGATGAGCGTGCGCAGCACCAGCGGCCGCGCCACCGCCAACCTGGGCTGGGACAAGATTCGCCTCACCCACCCCGTCTTCGCGGGCGACACGCTCTACGCGGAGAGCCGCATCCTCTCCGCGCGGCTGTCCACCCGTCGCGCCGGCGAGGGAATCATCACCTGCGAGACGGTGGGCCTCACCGCCAAGGGTGAGGTGTTCCTCTCCTTCGAGCGCAGCTTCCTGGTCCCCACCCGCGCGCACGCCGTCGAGGAAAGGGCCAGGTACTGACGCCATGCGAGCCGTCGTCTTCGAAGGCCTGGGCGGGCCTGAGGTGGTGAAGCTGCGGGAAGTGCCCCGGCCCGTGCCCACGCGCGAGGCGCTGCTGGTGAAGGTGCACGCCACGGCGCTCAACCGCGCGGACCTGCTCCAGCGCCAGGGCGAGTACCACGTGCCGGAAGGACAGTCCGCCATCCCCGGCGTGGAGGTGGCGGGCACCGTGGAGGCGTGGGGCGAGGACGTGAAGGGCTTCACCCGGGGACAGCGCGTCTTCGGCGTGGTGGAGGGAGGCGGGTTCGCCGACTACTGCCTGCTGGACCAGGGCATGGCGCTGCCCATCCCCTCCGGCTTCGACTTCACCGAGGCCGCCGCCACCTCCGAGTCCTGCCTCACCGCGAATGAGACGCTCTTCACCCTGGGACATCTCCAGCGGGGCCAGGCGGTGCTCATCCACGCGGCCGCCAGCAGCATCGGGACCACCATGGTCCAGATGGCCCGGCACGTGGGCGCGACCACGTACTGCACGGTGGGCACGCGCCGGAAGGTGGAGGCCGTGCGCGCGCTGGGCGCCGACGCGGTGTTCGACCACCGGGAGCAGGACTTCGTCCAGGAGGTGCTCCGGCTGACGGGAGGAGAAGGCGTCCCGCTGGTGATGGACTTCATCGGCGGCGCGTACCTGGAGCGCAACCTGGGCGTGCTGGCGCACGAGGGGTGTCTGGTCCTGGTGGGGCTGCTCGACGGCATGTCCACGCAGGTGGACCTCCTGCGCATCGTCCAGCGCCGGCTGCAGCTCAAGGGCTCATCGCTGCGGCTGCGGCCCCTCAAGGAGAAGCGCGAGGTGAACGCGCGCTTCCGTCAGCGGTGGATGGAGGTGCTCGCCATGGGCGGACTCCGCCCCGTCATCCACGCCCGGCATCCGCTGGAGGACGTGAACGTGGCGCTGGGGGAGATGGAAGCCAACCGCAACATCGGGAAGCTCGTTCTCACATTGGGAAGGAATGACAGCCATGCATGAAGAGCTGACGGCAAGCATCAAGCAGATCCTCATCGACAAGCTGTTCGTGGAGCTGCCCCCGGAGCAGATTGGCGAGGACGACGGCCTGCAGTCCGTCATCGGGCTCGACTCGGTGGGGTTCCTGGAGCTGCGCGTGCTCTGCGAGGACGTGTTCAAGGTCCGCATCACCGACGAGGACTTCAACACCGACAACTTCCGCACGGTGAACCAGCTGGTGTCGCTCATCGTGGGCCTGAAGACGGCGGCCCAGGGAGGTGCGTGGTGAGGACGCCCGCGCCCGGAGGCAGCCTCGCGCCCGCGGACCTGGAGCGGCTGCGCGCGGGCCAGGCCCTGCAGATGGACCACTATGGCGGCGGGCGTCTGCCCTTCGTCTCCCTCCAGGCCCGTGGGCTCGTCCAGCACATGGTCCCCCTGGAGGGCGAGAGCGCCGGTCAGGTGCTGGAGGTGCTGGACGCGAGCGGCGGCTACGCCAGCGCGTGCCTGGGCGCGGCGCACCCGTGCCTCCAGCCCGCGTTCCGTGAAGGGCTCGAGCGCGGCTATGTCACCGATGAGCTGGGCTCGCTGGAGCGCACGCTGCTCCTGGAGGAGCTGTTCGGTCCCGGTGGACGCTGGGCGGACCGCTTCCCTGGCGGCGAGTACCACGCCAGCGGCCGCAACTCCGGCTCGGAGGGCCTGGAGCTGGCGCTGCGGCTGGTGCTGGAGTCGGGCTTCGACCGGCGACGGCTCACGGCGAAGGTGGGCCGCGAGGCACGCAGGACGGTCCTCGCCTTCGAGGGCGCGTGGCATGGCTGGACGGGTGGACTGGTCCCCCTGCTCAATCGCAGACATTACCGCCTGGGCCTGCCGCTGCCGGGCACCGAGCCTCCCTTCGGACTGGACGTGGCCTTCCTCCCGTTCGGCGAGGCGGCGCTCCTGGAGCGGTTCTTCGCCGAGCAGGGCTCGAAGCTGTCCGCGGTCATCGTCGAGCCCATCCAGGGCGACGCGGGCATCCTCGTCCCGCCGCCGGGCTACCTGCGCAGGCTGGCCGCGCTGTGCCGGGAGCACGACGTGCTGCTCGTCGCGGACGAGGTGCTCACCTTCGCGAAGACGGGCCGCTTCTTCGCGATGACGGACGAGGAGGGGCCCATCCCCACCGACGTCACCGTCATCGGCAAGAGCCTGGGCATGGGCGCGGTCTCCACGTCCATGGTCATCGCGCGCCGGGAGCTGACCGTGCGCCCGAGTGGCGCGGTGTCCACCTCCGACTTGCGGCCGCTCACGTGCGCGCTGATGCGCTCGGGCCTGCGCTACCTCGCCGAGGAGCGCCTCATCGAGCGGGCGGGCGCGCTGGGCACGGAGCTGCGCGAGCGGCTGCGGCGCGACGTGGTGGAGGCCTTCCCGGCGCTGTTCCAGGAGGTGCGGGGACAGGGCTACATGAACGGCGTCGAGCTGACCGAGCGCGCCTCGCACGGCCTGTCCCGGCTGCGCCAGCGGCTCCTCGAGGCCGGCGTCTTCGTCGAGTTCATGGCCGGCGCGGGCAGGCGCTCCCACGGGCTGCGCTACCTGTTCCCCGCCATGCGCGTGGCCCCGCCGCTCATCGCGAACGACGAGGATTTGCGCCGCATCGTCGAGCGCATCCGCGAGGGGACCCGGCGCTTCGTGGAGGCGGGGCCATGAGGATGGAGTCACCCGCCTCCGCGCCCAGACGCCATCGGGTGGAGCACGTGGACACCGATGCGTCGGGCGTCGTGCACTTCTCGCGGTACGCGTCGCTGCTGGAGACGGCGGCGCTGGAGGAGCTGGAGCGGCGCGGCTCGGACCTGGTGAAGCTGGAGGGGCAGGGCCTGGACTTGCGCGTGCGCGAGCTGCGCATCCGCTACCGCGAGGCCGCGCGCTTCCAGGACTGGCTGCGATTGGAGGCCCGGCTGGAGCACGTGGGCCCCGCGAGTCTGAAGCTGGGCGTGGCGGTCTACCGCGAGGGCCCCGCGCCCGAGCCGGTGCTGCTCGCCTCCGGAAGTCTGGACCTGGCTGTCGTCAATCGTGAGAGCGGAGACCCCACATGCCTTCCCCCGAACCTCAGCAGCGCCCTCGAGCGGTCCCCGTCCCCCTGAACAAGGCGGAGCGTCAGCCCAGGCCCCTGGGCTTCACCGCCCTGCGTGAGTGGCTGCGGCACCGCCACCCGATGATTCTGCTGGACCGCATCGTCGACCACGAGCCGGGCAGCTTCCTGGAGGCGCTCGTCTCCATCTCCGGGAACCTGGACTGCATCGCGGGGCACTTCCCCGAGCGCGCCATCTACCCCGGCAGCAACCTCATCCAGGCCTTCGCCCAGGCGGGCATCATCCTCTACCAGATGAGCACCTCGCCCCTGGCCGAGGACGAGCTGACCTTGATTGGCTCGGTGGAGAGCCGCTTCCTCCAGGTCGTCGTGCCCGGGGACCAGGTGGTGCTGCGGGTCCAGGTGAACCGGCTCGCCGGAGGGCTGTTCGTCTACTCGGGCAAGGCGATGGTGGGCACGCGCCGGGTGGCGGCGTTCCGCGCGAGCCTCATCCGGGCCAAGGTCTCGGAGCTGGGCTCGCCGCTATGGTAGCGCCCGTCGCGGTGACAGGGGCCGCGTGGAGCACGGCCCTGGGCCACGGGCTCGACGACGTGTGGCGGCGACTGCTCGCGGGTGAGCACGGCTTCGTCGACGTGGCCTCTCCGCATCGGCTTCGCAACACGCTGGCCGCGGTCATTCCTTCACGAGGGGAGGGCCCCGCGCCCCGGCTGCGGAGGCTCGCGGTGGAGACGCTCGGTCGCGCGCTGACGGAGGCCGGGCTGGAGGCGAGCGGAGCGGCGACGCGGCTGGTCCTGGGCACGAGCCTGGGCGCGTGGCTCGACGACGAGGGGGAGTGGACGGCGCCGCTCCACGCCTGGGCGGACGAGGTGACTCGCGCGGTGGGCGCGCGTGAGCGGCCTGTGAGCCTCTCCACGGCGTGCTCCTCGGGGGCGGACGCCATCCTCGTCGGGGCGGAGCTCATCCGCTCCGGGGCCGCGGAGGTGTGTGTCTGTGGCGGCGTGGACGTCATGACGCCGAGCAAGCGGCTGGCGCACTCGGCGCTCTCCACCATGTCCCCCACCCGCTCGCGCGCCTTCGACACGCGGCATGACGGCATGCTGCTGGGCGAGGGCGCGGGGTTCCTGGTGCTGGAGTCGCTGGAGCACGCGCGGGCACGCTCGGCTTCGCTGCTCGCGCTCTTCCGGGGCGCGGGCTCGGCCAACGACGCGGCGAGCATGACCTCGCCGGACCCGGCGGCCTTGGGGGCCAGGCTGGCGATGGAGCGGGCGCTCCAGGACGCGCGGGTGTCGCCCCGGGACATCGGGCTCATCAACGCGCATGGCTCGGCGACGCCGGCGAATGACCGCGCGGAGGCGGAGGCGTTCCGGGCGCTCTTCGGGGCGGGTCCGCGTCCGTGTGTCTTCGCGACGAAGGGGGCCTTCGGGCACACGTTGGGGGCCACGGGGGCCATGGAGGCGATTGCCCTCATCCTCGCGCTGCGCGAGGGCGTGGTGCCGCCCATCGTCGGACTGGAGCAGCCCGACCAGGACTTCCCCTGCCCGCTCCCCGTGGGGCGGCCGGTGCGGCACGAGGAGCGGCTCGGATTGAGCCTCACGCTCGGCTTCGGTGGGTTCGATACCGCGCTCGTCTTCGAGGCGTCGCGATGAACCCGACGACCTCGCTGGTGCTCCGTGGCGGCGCGCGGGCGCGCGGTGGTGGGGCGAATCCCTACGTGGCGCGGGTGAAGGGCTCCGTGCGCTACGCGGACCCGATGGCGTGGACGCTGGTGCTCGCGGTGGGAGCGGTCCTCGAATCGCTGGGTGAGGAATTCAGGGCCTCGGCGGACCGGTGCTCGCTCATCCACGTGGGCCCCGAGGCGCCGCCGGAGGCCATGTCGAGCGCCGCGAGAGAGGCCTTGCGTGGCTTCGCATCGCCCATCCGTTTTCCCGCCGCGCCGCCGAGCGCGCCGACGGGACTGGCCTGCATCGTCCATGGGCTTCGAGGCCCGACGCTTGCGCTGACGCTGCCCGTGGCGGAGGGCGCCGGACTCGCGTTGTCGCTCTCCCAAGCCTGGCTCACGCGCGGTGTCGTCGATTACGCGCTCATCGCGACGGCGGCCTCGGTGCACGGCGAGGAGCCCCGCGCCGCATGCGTGGTGCTCTCACGCGGCGAAGGTCCTCCCGTGGACCCGGCGCGGCTGGTGCAGGCCCTTCTGCCGGAGTGACCGCTCTTCTCCTGGTGATACCCCATGACCGAGCTCGCTGACATCCCGCTCTCCTCCATCCAGGCGTTCCTGGACCGTGTCCGAGACCTGACCTGCGAGACGGGTGCGCCCACCCGGCACGGGGTGGAGCCACTCGCGGAGGCGTGGCGAGCCCATGGACTGAGGCCCGGCGACGTCGTCCTCCTGGCCCTGCCGAACGGAGCGGAGTTGCTCGCGCAGCTCTTCGCCATCCTCGCCGCCCGTGGCGTGCCCGCGCTGGTGTCGCCTTCCGCGCCTGCATTGCGACAACAAGCCCTCGTGGAGGCCCTCCCGGCACGCGCGCTCGTGACGATGCGCCGCCCCGCGCCCCTGGCTCGGGACGTGGACCGCTTCCACCTGGGGGGAGCGGAGGTCGCCATGTTCTCCGAGGCACAACCTCCCGGCGCCCAGCCCGGGGAAATGGTGCTGCTCACCTCGGGCACGTCGGGCTTCGCCAGCGGCTGCGTGTTCGACCTGGAGGCGCTCTTCCGCAACGCCCGTCGTCACTCGGACGCCGTGGGCCTGCGTCCGGGCGACACCGTGTTGGTGAACCTGCCGCTCTATTACTCGTACTCGATGGTGGCCCAGGCCTTCGCCTCGCTGCTTCGCGGCGCGGACCTGGTCATCAGCGGACCGCCCTTCCAGCCCGCGGCCTATCTGCGATTGCTCGCCGAGCAGGGCATCACCGTGTCCGCCCTCACGCCCCTCCTGGTGCGCGCGCTGCTCCAGCAGGGCGGCGCCTTCCCCGAGGGTCTGCGCTCGCTCGGCGTCGGCGGCGACGTGCTCTCCCCCGAGCACGTGGAGCAGTTGCTCCGCCTGCGTCCACGCGGAGAGCTGTACCTCACCTATGGACTGTCCGAGGCCGGCCCCCGGGTCGCGACCCTCTCGGCCCACGCGGAGCCCTCGCATCGCCACGCATCCGTGGGGCGCCCCCTCCCCGGCACGCAGGTGTCACTCGTCCCCCGAGGTCCCGGCGAACAGAAGGAGCTGCTGGTCTCCTCGGACACGCTGATGAAGCGGCGCATCGGATTGGTGGAGGGCGACAAGCTGCACGCGTGGCGCGGTCCCCGGCTGCTGGCCACCGGCGACATCTTCGACATCGACGCGGACGGCTACCTGTACTTCCAGGGGCGGCTCTCCGACTTCCTCGTCCGCGGCAGCGAGAAGATCTGCATGGCCTCCGTGCGGCGTCTGGCCACCACGCTCCCAGGCGTGCTCACGGCACGCACCCAGGTCGTCTCCGGCACCGAGGGAGATGACTACGAGATGATCCTCACCGTGGCCGACGAGGGCCGACCCCTGGAGCACGTGTCCGAGGCGCTCTCACGGCTCCTGCGGCTCGCCGAGCGCCCCCGACGCATCCAGGTCGTCTCCGCCGACGGCAACACCGCCGCCCTGCACAAGTGAGCGGCTGACGCCACGCGCGTCGCCCCCAACCCGTCCCACCCGAGAAGGACTCTTCCGATGACGCTCGCCTCCGCGAACACCGGCAGCAATCAGTCACCTCGCACCCAGACGGAGCAGGTCCTCCGCGAGCTCTGGAGCGTGCTGCTGGAGGTCGAGCAGGTGGGCGTCCACGACGACTTCTTCCAGCTCGGCGGCCACTCGCTCATCGCCACCCAGCTCGTCTCGCGCATCAACGAGATATTCCAGCTGCGCCTGCCCCTGCCGAGCATCTTCGATGCACCCACCATCGCGCAGCTCGCCTCGGCCATCGACGCCTCACGAGGAGCCACGACCTCCGGCAAGGACCTCAAGCTGCGCCCGGGTGTCCGGACCAGTCAAGCGCCGCTCTCCTATTCGCAGGAGCGGCTCTGGTTCATGGAGCAGCTCCACCCCGGGCAGGCCACCCACAACATCCCCCTCTCCTATCGCATCACCTCCGCGCTCGACGTCGGCGTGCTCCAGCGGGCCCTCGACGAAGTCTTGCGTCGCCACGAATCGCTCCGGGTCACCTTCGCCTCCACGGAGTCGGGCCCCGTCGCGCGCATCTCGCCCCCTGGAGCCTTCCCGCTCTCCGTCATCGACCTGGGCCACCTCTCCGCGGACACCCGCGAGGAGGAGGCCTCGCGCCTCGCCACGGAGCAGGCGCACACCCCCATCGACGTCCGCACCGGCCCCATCATCCGAGGCACCCTGCTGAAGCTCGGCGCACGGGAGCATCGACTCCTGCTCACGATGCATCACATCGTGTCCGACGGCTGGTCCGTGGGCGTCCTCCTGCGCGAGCTGCGGACCCACTACGAGGACTTCGCCGCCGGCCGGGCGTCCTCGCTCCCCGAGCTGCCCGTGAGGTACGCGGACTTCGCCGCATGGCAGCGACAGTGGCTGCCCGCGCAGGCCGAGGAGCGGCTCCTCCCCTACTGGCGCAAGCGACTCGCCCAAGCCCCCGCCCTCCTGTCGCTCCCCGCGGACCGCCCCCGCCCGCCACTCCAGCGCTTCCAGGGCGCTCGGCGGACGTTCCACATCCGCGAGGAGACGGCGCTGGCCGTCGATGCGCTCTGCCGCCAGGAGCGCGCCACGCTCTTCATGACGCTGCTGGCGGGCTTCTGCGCCCTGCTCCACCGCTACTCCGGACAGGAGGACCTCCTCGTCGGCTCGCCCATCTCCGGACGCATCCGGCCGGAGGTGGAGGGGCTCATCGGCTTCTTCGTCAACACGCTCACGCTGCGCAATGACCTGTCGGGCAACCCGCGCTTCGTCGAGCTGCTCGCGCGGGTGCGAGAGACGACGCTCGGAGCCTTCGCCCACCAGGAGCTCCCCTTCGAGAAGCTGGTCGAGTCCCTCCAGCCCGAGCGCACGCTCAGCCACGCGCAGCTCGTCCAGGTGATGTTCGTGCTGCAGAAGGCGCCCGCGCTGGAGGAGGACCCGTCCGCCTCGCTCCAGCTCTCCGCCCTGGCGGAGCCGTGGGAGACGGACACGGGGACCTCGAAGTGCGACCTCGTCCTCTACATGGCGAGGAGCGCCGACGGCCTGCGCGCCACCTTCGAGTACGACACGGACCTCTTCGACGAAGCACGCATCGAGCGCATGGCCGGGCACCTCCAGGTGATGCTCGAGGCGGTGGCCGCCGACCCGCACCAGCGGCTCTCGGCGCTGCCCCTGCTCACGCCCGCCGAGCGCAACCAGGTGCTGCGCGACTGGAACAGCGCCTCCGCGGACTTCCCCCGGGACGTCTGCGTCCACGAGCTGTTCTCGCGCCAGGCCGCGAGGACTCCGGACGCCATCGCCGTCTCCTACAATGGGAAGGACCTCACCTATCGGGAGCTGGACGCGCGCTCCAATCAGCTCGCCTGGCACCTGCGCTCACTCGGCGTGGGGCCCGAGGTGCTCGTCGGCCTGTGCGTCGAGCGCTCCGCGGACCTGGTCGTCAGCATGCTCGGCATCCTCAAGGCGGGAGGCGCGTACCTTCCGCTCGAGGCCTCCTATCCCACCGAGCGGCTGTCCTTCATGCTCCAGGACTCCCGCGTCTCGCTGCTCCTGGTCCACGCGTCCAGGCTCCAGCAGCTGCCCCCCTTCGCGGGGCCGGTGGTCCGCATCGATGAGGAACGAGAGGCCATCGCCCGGTGCTCCGAGCTGCCGGGGGTCTCCACCGTCTGCTCCGACAACCTCGCCTATGTCATCTACACCTCCGGCTCCACCGGCAGGCCCAAGGGCAGCGCCATCCTCCATCGAGGAATCTCCGCCCTGCTCTTCCAGACGAACTTCGTGCGCTTCTCGCCGAAGGACCGCGTCGCCCAGGCCTCCAACGCCTCCTTCGACCCGAGCACCTTCGAAATCTGGGGGGCGCTGCTGCACGGGGCCCGGCTGGTCGGCATCACCGCGGACCCGGCGCGCGAGCCTCACGAGCTGGCCGCCCAGATTCGGGACGAGGCCATCACGGTGATGTTCGTCACCACCGCGGTGCTCCACCTGTTGGCGCGGCAGATTCCGGAGGCGTTCCGCGACGTGCACACGCTCGTGTTCGGAGGCGAGGCCGCGGACCCGCTGGCGCTGCGAGAGGTGCTCCGACACGGGCCTCCGCGCCGACTGCTCAACGGCTACGGCCCCACCGAGTGCACCGTCTTCTCCACCTTCCACGCCATCGACTCGCCGCCGCCGCTCGGACAGCCCGTCCCCATCGGCCGACCCATCACCAACGGCCCGGTCTACCTGTTGGACGAGCACCTGCGGCCGGTGCCCGTCGGGGTCCCCGGGGAGCTGTATGTCGCGGGAGAGCGACTGGGTCGTGGTTACTTCCACCGCCCGGAGCTCACCGCGCGCACGTATGTGCCCGACCCCTTCGGCACCCAACCGGGTGGGCGCCTCTACAAGACGGGCGACCTGGGCCGCTACCTCGCCAACGGCCGCATCGAGTACCTGGGCCGCGCCGACCTGCAGGTGAAGATTCGCGGCTTCCGGGTGGAGCTGGGGGAGGTCGAGGAGTCGCTGCGCCAGCACCCGTCCGTGGAGGACAGCACGGTGGTGGCGCTGGAGGTGGGAGGGGACCGCAAGCTGGCCGCGTACCTCGTCGCGCGGGGACAGGCGCCCGCGCAATCGTCCCTGCGTGCGTGGCTGCGGGAGCGGTTGCCCGAGCACATGGTGCCGGCGTCCTTCACGGTGCTGCCCGCGCTGCCGCTCACGCCGAACGGCAAGGTGGACCGCCGGGCCCTGCCCTCACCCGAGGCGCCGCAGGGCGAGGCCTCCACGCATCAGGCCCCGCGCACCTTCACGGAGGAGACGCTCTGCCGGATGTGGGCGTCCCTGCTGGGCATGGCGCGCGTGGGCATCCACGACAACTTCTTCCATCTGGGTGGGCACTCGCTCCTGGCGACGCAGGTCGTCTCGCGGGTGCGCGCCGAGCTGGGGGTGGAGGTCTCGCTGCGCACGTTGTTCGCGGCGCCGACGGTGGCGGACCTGGCCCTGCACGTCTCGCGCGCGGAGCCCCCCGTGACGCTCGCGCGGCCGGTGCCTCCGCTGCGCAAGGTGTCTCGGGAAGGGGCCCTGCGGGTGTCGTTCGCACAGGAGCGCCTGTGGCGGTTCTTCCAGCGCGCTCCCGAGTCCAGCGCCTACAACATCCCGCGCGCGTTCCGGTTGAAGGGACGAGTAGAGGCCCGGCACCTCGAGGCGGCGTTCCAGGGGCTCATCGCCCGGCATGAGACGTTGCGCGTCACGTACTCCGAGGAGGACGGTGTGCCGCTGCAGCACCTCCAGCCCTCGATGGATTTTCCCTTCCGGGAGGTGGACCTCAGGGGACGCGAGGACCGCGAGGAGGAGGCGCGCCGCCTGATGTTGGAGTCCGCGCTGCGTCCGTTCGACCTGACGCGGGGGCCGCTGCTTCACGGGATGCTGCTCCGGATGGAGGACGAGGAGCACCTGCTGTTCTGCTGCATGCACCACATCACGGCGGATGGCTGGTCCATGGGCGTCATGTCGCGAGAGCTGAGCCGGCTCTACACGGCCAGCGTCACGGGGGGAGCGCATGGGCTGCCGCCGCTGGTCATCCAGTATCCCGACTACGCTGCATGGCAGCGCGACTGGCTGTCGGGAGCGGAGCTGAAGGAGCGACTGGGGTTCTGGCAGAAGGCGCTCGCCGGAGCGCCCACGCGGCTCGACCTCCCCACGGACAAGCCTCGGCCCTCGGTGCGGACGTTCAACGGACGCAACCTGGCCGTGGCGCTGGGCGTGGAGCGCAGCCAGGCCCTGAATGCGCTCTGTCGACAGGAACAGGTGACGCCCTTCATGGCGTTGCTCGCCGTCTTCGGCGCGGTGCTGGCGCGGAATGCAGGACAGGAGGAGGTGGTCATCGGCTCGCCCATCGCGAACCGCCTCCGTCCCGAGCTGGAGCCCCTCATCGGGATGTTCGTCAACGGGCTGTGCTTGCGAGTCAATCTCCAGGGCCGCCCCGCCTTCCGGGAGCTGCTCCAGCGCGTGCGAGAGGAGACGCTGGCGGGCTATGCCCACCAGGAGGTCCCGCTGGACCAGGTGATGGCCTCACTCGGGGTGGAACTGCCCGCCAACCGCCCGCCCGTGTTCCAGGCGATGTTCGTGTTGCAGAACGCACCCACCGCGCCGCTGGAGCTGCCGGGGCTCACGGTCCTCAACGAGCCCGTCAATCGCGGCTCCGTCACCTATGAGATGACGTTGGCGCTGACGGAGACGCCCGAGGGATTCTCAGGCATCCTGGAGTTCAACACCGACTTGTTCGAGCCCGCCACGGCGGCTCGCATCCATGCGGACTTGTTGAAATCGCTGGACGCCGCGCTGGCGGACCCGGATGCGAGCCTGGGGCCGGAAACGCGCGCGGGCTAGAAGCAATCCCCGCACACCCGCCACCAGCAACGAGCCACCCATCCAAGGCACTCTTCGCAGGTGACCTCCGGGAAGCAGCCATGTCCAGACAGCGCGGACATGATAGCGGCCCCCCTGGTCGAAAAGGAAAGACCCGGCCGGCCACGAGTGCCGACCGGGTCTGGCTGAACCCGAACAAGGGTTGCCCGCTCAGTGCGAGGCCTGCAATGCCTTGCGCTCCTTGCCGCAGACCTGGATGAGCTCCAGCATGCTCATGCTGCCGTTGCCGATGTCGAACTTCTGGTCCTTGAAGTCGGGATACCCGTTCTCAAGGATGCGCCCCTCCGCGATGCAGTCGTTGAGCTGCGCGAGCGCCTCGGCCTTCTTGCCCTTGGACAGCAGCGCCTTCGCGGAGTCATAGGCCTTGCGCTGGCCCTCCTGGAAGCGCAGCTCCACGTCCGCCTTCTTCTGCGGCGCCTGGATCGCCTCCGCCGTCTGCGCGCACTGGGCCATCACGTCCTGCGGGCGGGTGGGAATCCCCTCCACCAGCACATCCACGCTGGCGAGGCTCGCGTTCTCCTTCACCATCCTCGCGCCCTCGTCCTGGCAGGCCCGGAGCTTCTCCGCCGCGCTCGCGTACAGCTCCTTGCGCTTGCGCAAATCCTTGGAGGACCCGGCCAACGCGAACGCCTTGCCGGCGGCGGTCAGCGCCTCACCCGTCAGCTGCCGCAACGTCCTCGCCTGCTTCGCGAACTCCAGCGCCTCCACCAGCTTCAGCCACTCGGCGCGGCCTCGCTCCGCGTTCGCCGCGTAGCCCGCGTCCTGCCGCTCCAGCGCCGCGTTCGCCTCGAAGAACTGCATCACCTCGTCCACGCCCTTCGACGCCGTCTCCACGTCGCCGTCCGTCGCGGAGATGCTCTTGGCCGCCTCCAGCTTCTCCTTCGTCAGCGCCAGCCGCGTGGACAGCTGCGCCCGGGCGTCCGCCGCCGACAGGACGATCTTCCGCCGATTGATGCGGTCCGCCAGCTCCGCCATGCGCTCCTTCGTCTCCTTGGCGTAGATGGCGTAGTCGCGGTCCTTCTTCACGAAGGCGGCGCCCGCCTCCAGCACGACGCCAATCTGCTTCACGGCGTTGTCCGCCTCCTGCAGCTGGGCCGGGGTGGGAGACTCCTTCTGGATCTGCGTGACGAGCGCCGCCGCGTTCTTGCGCGCCTCGTCCACCTTCATCCGCTGCTGCGTCAGGTCGACCTCGTACCGGCGCCGCTCCATCGTCGCCCGGCCGTCCCTGAGCAGCTGCCGCGCCTCCACCGCCGAGGGGCTGATGGCCGGGTTCTTCACGTGCACCGTCTCGAGCGTCTTCTCCAGGACGACCATCGCCGTCTTGGCCTCCTCGAACTGCTCGGGCGTCACGGCCCGCTTCTCCACGTTGCGCAGGGCCTGGACCACCTCGGCGCGGGCCGCGTCGAGCGTGCGGACCTGGAGCGCCACCTCCACCTCGACGAGCGTGTTCTTCACCTCGCCCAGGTACTGGCCGATGGCCTGGCTCCTCGCCGCCTGGGGCTCGTACTTGTCCACCAGCTTGCGGGCGACGAAGGCCGCCGTCTTCGCCTCGGCGAGCTGCTCGGGCGTGGGGCGCCGGGCCCGGAGCGCCTTGGCGGACGCGCGCAGCTCCTCGTGCGCGGGCTCCAGCTCCACCTTGACCCGGGAGACGCCCGCCTGCACGACGAGCTCATCCATCCGGCGCCGGGCCTGGGTGATCTCCGCGCGGGCCTTGTCCGCCTCCGCGCGGTACGCCTTGTCACGCGCCTCCAGCGGCGTGCCCTCGTCGAGCGTCTTCTGCAGGGCCACCGTGGCCTTGTCCGTCGCGGAGAACTTCTCGTCCGACCAGGCCTTGTTCACCTCGGAGAGCGCGTTCGCCAGCGACTTGCGGCTCTCGTCCAACAGCCCGCGCTGCTTCTGCGCCGACTGCTGCAGCCACCGCTCGTCGAGCGTCTTCTCGTGACGGGCGATGGTCGCGTCGACCTCGGTGAGGTACTGGGCGAACTTCGGGTCCTGGCTCTTCAAGGGCCGCCCCTCCTCCGCCAGCTTCTTGAGCCCGTCCACCGCGGCGCGCGCCTCGTCCATCCCCTGCGTGCCGGAGTCCTTCACGAGCTTCGCCATCCGCTCGTTCAGGGGCGCGAGCGCGCCGTCGATGCGGCGGCGGAACTCGTGGATGTGGACCTTGGCGCGGCGCTCGTCGACGTACTCACGCTGCGTGCGCAGCTGCTTGCGCGCGGCGAGGACGAGCTTGGCGTACTCCAGGTCCTCCGTCTCGAAGCTCGCCCCCGCGTTGAGCGCGTCCTTCAGCGCCTCCACCGCCACGACGGCGGCGTCGAGGTCCGCGTTGCGCGGCGGCTCCACCTCGATTTTCTGGACGGCCGTCGCGAGCGCCGCGCGAGCCGACTCCACCTTCTTCGTGGCCTCCGCGATGGACTTCGCGGCGCCGGCCTCCGGGGCCGCGGCAAAGGCCTCGGCGGAGGCGAGGATGAACAGCCCCATCAACACCAACACAGAAGTACGTACCATTCACACCAACCTACTACAGCGAGGCCGTGGGAGCCCCGGCATAGTGGAAGGGCCCTGAAGGCTGGCGGGAACTGAACGCGAGGTGGGAGACCCACGGACTCCCACCCGGGCCAGCAGACGACCAGGCTCCTGTCAGCACGAGAATCCCCGGGCGGGAGTTGGTCTAGCGTGGGCCGCCCCCGCGTGAGCCCCCACCTCGTGAAACCCACCGTCTTCCTCCTCCTTGTCGCGGGCCTTCCAGGCTGCGCCACGGCCCCCTCGGTGGTCCGTCCCACCTCGGCGAGGCCCGTGCTCCTCGTCCGGGATGCCGTCACGGCGGAGGCGGCCCGGGGGGTCTGGCGCTCGCGCGGTTATGGGTACGTCCTGACCGTCTCCGCGAAGGACCTGACGCTGCACCATGCGACGGCCGCCGGCTGCTACCCACAGCCCGGCGAAGACCCCGGAGCGCTGTCGGGCTTCGTCTACGTGATGCCCGATTCGACTCCCGACACCCTGTCTCTCAGCACCGTCCCCGGCGACACGCGGTACCTCTTCGAGCGGCTCCCCGTCCTGCCTCCTGAGTGCTCGGCGAACACCGCCTGGACGCCACCGCGACTGTTCGAACTCTTCGCCGCGACCTTCACGGAGCACTACGCCTTCTTCGCGGAGCGCCACGTGGACTTCAGCGCCCGTGTCTCCGCGCTCCGCCCAGGAATCACCGACGCGACGGAGGCCCGTGCGTTGTTCGGAACCTTCCAGGCGCTGACGACGGGACTCGGGGACGCGCATACCCGCCTCACCGCCGAGGTGGACGGAGAGACGCTCGGCTACGGCGAGGGCGAGGCACGGACGCTGGAGCACGTGGACGCCGAGGGCAAGAAGGCCGGACGCGCATCTCGGGACGCCCAGCGGGCCTGGCTCACCGCCTACCGTGACGGCATCCTCCAGGGGGTGCTGAAGGGCACGGGCCACCACGTGGCGAACAAGCGCATCTTCCATGGGCTCGTGGGAGACGTCGGCTACCTCAACGTGGTGACGATGGGTGGCTATGTCGACGGGGACGACGTCCCGCTACGAGAGGAGCTCCGGGTCCTCGACGAGGCGCTCGACACGGCGCTGCAATCCTTCCAGGGCGCCCGGGCCGTCATCGTCGACGTGAGCAACAACCGGGGAGGCCATGACGTCATCTCCCGAGCCATCGCCGCGCGCTTCACCGACACCCGGCGGCTCGCCTACACCAAGGTCCCCTTCAACTCCGCCGTGCCACCTCAGCCCTTCCACGTCGAGCCCGCCTCCGGACCGCGCTACACCGGCCCTGTCTACCTGGTGACGAGCGACATCACCGTGAGCGCCGGGGAGATCTTCACCCTCGCCATGCGCGCGCTGCCGAATGTCACCCACGTGGGCACCACCACCCGGGGCGCCCTCTCCGACGTGCTCGTCAAGCCGCTGCCGAATGGCTGGAGCGTGGAGCTGTCCAACGAGCGATATCTGGACCCGAAGGGGCAGTTGTTCGAGGCACGCGGCATCCCGCCCCAGCAGGAACTGGAGGTCTTCCCCGAAGAAGACCTGCACAATGGCCACGCCAGGGCCGTGCTGTCGGTGGTGGAGGCGGCCACGGGTCAACGGGATGCAGTCCAGGGAGGCGCTCGCAGATGACGGCGGCCTACGAGTTGTTCCTACGCGAGGTCGATGCCCACGGACGTGAGCGCGCCGACGGATTCTCACTGGGCAACCTCCGACATCTCACGATGGAAGAGCACATCCAGGTGCTCGCCACGTTGACGCGCCTGCTCTCCGAACGCGAGGACCGGGCCCCCGTGGCGTTGGCAATCCTGGCTCCGACGCCGGAGACCCTCACGTTGCTGCGCAAAGCCCTCCCCCTGCCGTGGAAGCCCGGCGTGCGGCCCGAGTACTTCGACCTGGAGGTCGCCTCGGCGCTCGGCGTGCTCACGGGCGAGCCCATGGCCTTGGACCTGCTCGAGGACACCGTGGCTCGAATCCAGGACCAGTGGGCCAAGGGCATCGCGACGGAGGGGCTGCGCCGCGCCTCGCCCTCGAGCGACGCCAGCGCGCGTCTGGCGCGGCTCATCCGCGCGCGGCCTCGGGAGTCGATGCTGCTCGACGCCGCCGAGATGCTGATGACCCGCCATGGACTGTGGGCCTACGACCTCACGCACACGGAGGAACGGCTGACCCTCCTGCGCGCGCTGACAGGCGACGACGACACCGCCCGCGACGAGGCCCTGCGGCGGGTGCTCTCCGCGCCCGTCAAGCCCTGGCCCTGAGCCAGGTGACGCCACCTCGCACGAAGACAACCCATGCGGGTCCTGATAGCGGTGATCAGTCGCACGGAACCGGGTAGCCACAATGAATGAACCAGCCCTCGGCATCTCGCTGAGTAACAGCTTCGGTGGCCTTCTGGACG